>CAZBRE010000073.1:0-20831 GCA_964494065.1 uncultured Alphaproteobacteria bacterium | reverse complement strand
ATCACGCTCTTGGGACAGAACGTCAACGCTTATCATGGCGCAACGGATACCGGCAGAACTGCGGGGCTCGGCGCGCTGATCCGCGAGCTCGCGGAGATCGAGGGGCTCGAGCGCATCCGCTACACGACCTCGCATCCGCGCGACATGGACGACGACCTGATCGCCGCCCACGGCGAGGTCGAGGCGCTGATGCCCTACATTCACCTGCCGGTGCAGTCGGGATCGGACCGCATCCTCGAAGCGATGAACCGAGGCCACAAGGCCGAGATGTATCTTGAGATCATCGAGCGGCTGCGCGCGGCGCGGCCCGATATCGCGATCTCCTCCGACTTCATCGTCGGCTTCCCCGGCGAGAGCGAGCGCGACTTCGAGGCGACCTTGTCGCTGGTTCGCGAGGTGGACTACGCGCAGGCCTATTCCTTCAAGTACAGCGCCCGGCCCGGTACGCCCGCCGCCGCGCTGGAGACCCAGCTTCCCGAAGACGAGAAGGCGACGCGACTGGAGGTCCTGCAGACCCTGCTCAACAAACAGCAGGCCGCGTTCAACGCCGCGACCGTCGGGCGCACGCTGCCGGTTCTTTTCGAGCGCGCCGGCAAGCGGCCGGGCCAGCTGGTCGGGCGCAGCCCCTACATGCAGGCCGTCCATGTCGACGACGCGGCGGCCCGGTTCGCAACCATCGCCGACGTCACGATCACGCGAGCGCTCGCCAACAGTCTGGCGGGCCGCCTGGAGACGAGTCACGCGCCGACGGGCGCACGCGCCGTGGAGACGGCCGAGGAGGTGCACGCTTGAGTTCCGCGCCGCGACCGAAGCCGGCCCGACCGATCCACCTTCAGTTCGACGACAACCGGCTGTTGCCGCTGCTGTTCGGCGAGCATGACCGGAACCTGGCGCGCATCGAGCAGGAGCTCGAGGTGAGCCTGTCCTCGCGCGGCAACAAGCTGACCATCACGGCGAACGACGCCTGGGCGGCGTCGGCGGCCCGGGCGGCGATCGGCGCGCTTTACGAACGCCTCAAGCAGGGGCTCGACGTGGAGGTGGCCGATGTCGACGCGGCGATCCGCCTGGCCGCCGATGCCGAACGTGTCGGCAACAAGGTCGATCTGGCAGCTTTCGCCGGCGGCGATCTCACCCTCAGGACGCGCAAGCGCACCATCTCACCGCGCTCGCCGACGCAGGCCGCTTATCTCCGCGCCATGCAGGAGCACGACATGGTCTTCGGGCTCGGCCCCGCCGGCACGGGCAAGACCTATCTGGCCGTGGCCTGCGCCGTTTCGTTGATGATCGAAGGCCAAATCGACCGCATTATCCTCTCGCGGCCGGCGGTCGAGGCGGGCGAGCGGCTGGGCTTCCTGCCGGGCGACATGCGCGAGAAGATCGATCCCTATCTCAGGCCGCTCTACGATGCGCTTTATGACATGCTGCCGAGCGACCAGGTGATGAAGCGGCTCGATTCGGGCGAGATTGAGATCGCCCCGCTCGCCTTCATGCGCGGCCGCACGCTGGCCAACGCCTTCATCATCGTCGACGAGGCGCAGAACACCACGCCGATGCAAATGAAGATGATTTTAACCAGACTGGGCGAGCATGCCCGGATGGTTGTTACAGGGGATATGACCCAGATCGATCTGCCCCAGGGGGCCACCTCCGGATTGCGCGAAGCGCTCAACATCCTGGACGGGGTAGACGGCATCGGCTTCGTTCATTTCACCGAAGCCGACGTGGTGCGCCACCCGCTTGTCACGCGCATCGTGCGCGCATACGACAGAGCCGAGAATGGTGACAAAGCGGGGGCAGCGGAGAAAGAGGGAGATGGCCGCAGCCAGCGATGACGGCCCGTTAGGGGCATCGTCCGATACGACATCCGATAGTTCGTCCGACATATCCGGGATCGCGCTCGATCTTCGTGCGCCCCCCTGGGCCGCTGCCCTGCCCGATATCGAACCGGTTTGCCGGCGCGCCGTCGCGGCCGCCCGCAAGGCCGCAGCCGTACCGGCCGGAGAGATCTCGCTGGTGCTGGCGGACGATGCCTTCATTCGCGTGCTCAACCGCGACCACCGGGGCAAGGACCGCGCCACCGACGTGCTGTCCTTCCCGCTGATCGAGGATGGTGCGCCCGATCCTGAAACGCCCGTGCTGCTGGGCGACGTCGTCGTTGCCTACGAGACGGCCGCGCGCGATGCGGAGACCGCAGGCGTGAGGCTGGCGGACCATCTGGCGCATCTGATCATCCACGGCGTGCTGCATCTGGCGGGGCACGACCACGTCGACAACGCCGAGGCCGAGGCGATGGAGGGGCTGGAGCGCGCCGCGCTGGCGACGCTCGGCATCGCCGATCCCTATTCGGTCATCGCACCGGCGGCGGAGTAGCGGGCAACGGCGATGGCAGTCTCGAACGGTAGCAAGGCCAACGGAAGCCGGACGAAAAGCGAGAACGGCGGCGACCCGCCGGGACTATTCGACACGCTGCGCAGCTGGCTGGGCGGCAAGCGGGATCGCAACGGCGAGCATCTCCGCGATTCGATCGCCGCCGTGATCGAGGAGCACGAAGACTCCGGCGGCACCATCGATGCCGACGAGCGCGCCCTTCTCGAACGCATCCTCAATCTGCACGAATTGTCGGTCGAGGACGTCATGGTCCCGCGGGTCGATATCGTCGCCGTGGAGGAAAAGACGCCGCTCGACACCGTCGTCCAGGTCATGACCAAGGACGCCCATTCGCGCCTGCCGGTCTATCGCCGGAACCTCGACGACGTGATGGGCATGGTGCACATCAAGGACATCCTGGCCCAGCAGGGCAGCCGGCGCCCCTTCCGGCTCAACAAGATCCTGCGCAAGGTGCTGTTCGCCGCCCCCTCGATGAAGGTGATGGAGCTGCTCGCACAGATGCGCGAGACGCGCATCCACATGGCGTTCGTGGTCGACGAGTTCGGCGGCATCGACGGCCTCGTCACCATCGAGGATCTGGTGGAAGAGATCGTCGGCGACATCGAGGACGAATTCGACGAGACCGAAGCGCCCCAGATGAAGTCCGAGGGGCGCGGCGTGATGCTGGCCGATGCACGCGTCACGATCGAGGATTTCGAGGAGCGCTACGGGCCGCTGGTCAGCGACGAGGAGCGCGACGAGATCGACACGCTCGGCGGCCTGGTCGCCGCGCTGGCCGGCCGGGTTCCAAGCCGCGGCGAGCTGGTGACCCATCCGGGCGGCTATGAGTTCGAGGTCGTCGACGCCGACCGCCGCCGGGTGCGCAAGCTCCGCGTCCGCAACCTGCCGCCGCGCAAACGCGCGAGCTGACGACGCGCGCGCATGGACGCCGACCGCCCCACCCCGATGCCCGGACCGGCGGATCGAGCGGCCGCCAAAGCCACCGCCCCCAACGCCACGACCATGCTGGAGCGCATTTCCGCGTGGCTTGAAGCCCGGCGCGGGCTGGCGCGCCTCGGGCTCGCGGCACTTCTCGGCGCGGTCGCCGTCGGCGCCTTGCCGCCGCTCTATATCGTGCCGCTGATCGTGCCGGCCTTTGCCGGCCTGCTCTGGCTCATGCGCGGGGTGGTGAGCCGCTGGGGGGCGTTCGGCACCGGCTGGGCGTTCGGTTTCGGCTACTTCGCCGCCGGGCTCTATTGGGTGACCGAGGCCCTGCTGACCGATCCCGAGAAGTTCGGCTGGATGGTGCCGATCGCCGTTCCGGCGCTGGCGGCGGGGCTGGCGATTTTCATCGGCCTCGCCGTGCTCGCGGCGCATCTGACGCGGCTGCGCGGGGTCGCGCTCGTCATCGCCTTCGCCGTCGCCTGGAGTGCCGCCGAATGGCTGCGCGGCATCGCCCTGACGGGCTTCCCCTGGAACCCGGTCGGCTCGGTCTGGGCGTTCTCACATATCACGATGCAGTCCGCCTCGGTGGTGGGCGTCTTCGGCCTCGGTTTCGTCACCGTGCTGGCCGCATCGATGCCGGCAGTGCTCGGCTGGCGCGGCCCGAAACACGGCAAACGGCGGCGGCCGGTCATGGGCGCCTTCATCGTGCTGGCGCTCTTCCTGGTCGGGGGCGCGGCCCGTCTGCTCGGATCCGACCCCGGCAACGTTGCCAACATCCGCCTGCGCATCGTGCAGGCCAACATCTCCCAGACCCATAAATGGCGGACCGCGCTGCGGGTGGCGCATCTGGAGCGCCATCTGAAACTGACGAGATCGGCCGGGATCGAAAAGATCACCCACGTCATCTGGCCCGAAACCGCGGCTCCCTTCTTCCTGTCGATCGACGCCCCCGCGCGCGACGCGGTCGCCGCCGTGGCACCGCGGGGCGGGCTCGTCATCACGGGCGCCGTGCGCCGGACGGCACGGCCCCCGATCCGCTATTGGAACAGCCTGCATGCAATCGACCAGCGCGGGCGGCTCGTCGGCAGCTACGACAAGCACCATCTGGTGCCCTTCGGCGAATACGTTCCGCTGCGCCGCTACCTGCCGATCAGGAAGATCGCCGGCGGCGACACCGAATTCTCGCGCGGCCCCGGTGCCGCAACGCTCACCCTGCCGGGCCTGCCGCCAGTGAGCCCGCTGATCTGCTACGAGGCGATCTTCCCAGCTGCGGTGGTGGCGCCCGGCACGCCCCGGCCCGGCTGGCTGCTCAACATCACCAACGATGCCTGGTTCGGCACCAGTGCGGGGCCGTACCAGCATTTGGCCGCCGCCCGCTTCCGCGCGGTCGAGGAAGGCCTGCCGCTGGTGCGCGCGGCCAACACCGGGATCTCCGCCGTTTTCGATGCCTACGGACGCGAGATCGCCCGCCTGGGGCTCGGGCAAACGGGCGTGCTCGACGCGCCGCTGCCGCGCCAACTCGCCACTCGCACGATATTCGCCAGGTCCGGCAATTGGACGTTGCTGGTGCTTCTTGCTATTTCCGCTTTGCTCGCTTATTGGTGCCATGCCCGCTCGCATGATGCGGTAGGGAACGAAGCTGAATAAGCTTCACCGTGTACCTCATCCGCAATCGGATCGAAAACGTCAGTATTTCCGGCAATTACTATGGTTAATTGTCTGTATACTGATTTTTTCCAAGTTCGTAGAAAATCTGTTATAAAGCGAGTGTTGTATGAACGACCAAATAAGCGTTGGTGAAAAATGCTAGCAGCTACAAGTCAGGGAAGCGGAGGGGATTCAAACCCGAAGATCGGCAGGCCGCGGCCTGTCGATGTGCATGTGGGGTCGCGGGTACGCCTGCGGCGGACCATGCTTGGCATGTCCCAGGAGAAGTTGGGGGCAGCCATCGGTTTGACGTTCCAACAGGTTCAGAAATACGAGCGCGGTACCAACCGCATCGGTGCCTCACGGCTCTATGAGCTCTCCAAGGTACTGGACGTGCCGGTGTCATTCTTCTTCGATGACATGTCACCGGAAGTCGCAGCGACCGGCGGCAAGCGACCGTTCGGATTTTCTGAAGCTGAGGCGGCGGTCTACGAAGCGGACACGCTGGCCAAGCGCGAAACACTCGAGCTGGTCCGGGCCTATTACCGGATCCGCAGCGAGAAAGTGCGCAAACGGGTCTTTGAGTTGGCCAAGGCGCTCGCCAAGGCCGACGAGAAGGGCTGACACAGAACCCGTTTCCTAGTGTTATCGGGTGGAGCGTCGGGCCGGCAATGCCGGCCCGCTCGCTTTTTGCGCGCTGCATACGTGTTTATGCACGCATAGCTGATGGATGTAGGTCTGCGAATGCAAGCGGCGGCCTTGACGGACCCCGCCAGGTCTTGCGGTCGGGGCCATTATCCGTCAGACCGGCCAGGCATGACCGACCCGAGCGACGACCGGCACCGTATTAAGTCCCGCATGCAGTCCCGCGTGCAGTCCCCCGTGCAGTCTTATGGCCGCAAGCGCGGCCGGCCGTTGCGGGCCGGACGCAAAAAGCTCGTCGCCGAGCTGTTGCCGGCGATCGAGATTGCGCTGCCGCCGCACGGTTCGCTCGATCTCACCGCGGCTTGGGGCGGACGGCGCCGCGAGACCTGGCTGGAGATCGGCTTCGGCGCGGGCGAGCATCTGGCCTGGCAGGCGGCCCGGCATCCGGAGATCGGCGTCATCGGTGCGGAGGTCTACGAGGCCGGGATCGGCGTGCTGCTTTCGGCCATCGACCGCGAGCGGCTCGACAATGTCCGGATCTGTCCGGGCGACGCGGTGGCGTTGCTGGACGCGCTGCCGGAGGCCTCGATCGCCCGCGCCTTCGTCCTCTTCCCCGATCCCTGGCCCAAGCGGCGCCACTGGAAACGCCGCTTCGTGAGCGAGGCCGGGTTGGCACGCCTCGCGCGGGTGCTCGCGGACGGGGCCGAGCTCCGCCTCGCCACCGACGATCCGAGCTATCTGGTCTGGACGCTGCAGCACATCCTCGCCTCGCCCGATTTCGCCTGGACGCCAAGGCGCGCGCGGGACTGGCTGGAGCGTCCAGACGATTGGCCGCAAACCCGCTACGAGGCCAAGGCGATCCGCGAGGGCCGCCGGCCGAGCTATCTCCGGCTCAGCCGGCGGGCAAGAGACGGCTGAGGGCGGCGCGATCCGGTCCGGGCCCAATATCGGGGCGGCTTTCCCTTGCGATGGCCGGCGGATGTTCTATATAAGGATACAAGAAATCCCATAGGGCCGCCGTTCGGAGAAGCGCCGGACGGAAGAGCCGAAAGCGAAGGGTGGGCCGAAAAGCCCGCTCTTTTTTATTGCCGCATGCCGCTCCGGAAATCGGTGCCGATCGAGGCCCGAAAGAGCGGCTTTGCGGGGAGGAAAGGCTGATTTGGTGCAACGCGCCGTCACCGAACGGATCGCCGAACTCGTGACCCCGTCGCTGGAAGCCAACGGTTTCGAGCTGGTGCGGGTGATGTTGACGGGCGGCGACCGGCCGACCTTGCAGATCATGGCCGACCGGACCGACGAGACGCCGATCACGGTCGACGACTGCGCCGATATCTCGCGCGTCGTCTCCGCGATCCTCGACGTGGAGGACCCGATCAAGGGCGCCTACACGCTGGAGGTGAGCTCGCCCGGCATCGACCGGCCGCTGGTGCGCAAGAAGGACTTCGAGCGCTTCGCCGGGTTCGAGGCGAAGGTAGAGACGGCCGCACCGGTCGACGGGCGCCGGCGCTTTCGCGGCCGGCTGCTGGGCGTCGAAGGCGACGAGGTGCGCCTGGCGCTCGAAGAAGGCGAGGCGGCGATCCCGCTATCGGCGATCGACCGCGCCAAACTTGTGATGACCGACGAACTGCTGGCAGCGGCGGAAGCTGCCCAACATGAACCGAACTGAGAGCACAGAGAGCACTGAGAGCTATGGCTGAAGCAACCGAAC
The DNA here is from genome assembly GCA_964494065.1 of uncultured Alphaproteobacteria bacterium. GTDB lineage: Bacteria > Pseudomonadota > Alphaproteobacteria > JAPULJ01 > JAPULJ01 > DATKZM01. The sequence goes on along the minus strand of CAZBRE010000073.1, from coordinate 13,519 downwards.
TGGAATACGAGATCAGCGGCGCCTATGCGCGCCCGGAGCTCCTGCAGGTGGCCGACACGGTCGCGCGCGAGAAGAGCATCGAGCGCGAGGAAGTGCTGGAGGCCATGGAGCAGGCGATCCAGAAGGCGGGCCGCTCCAAATACGGCCACGAGCTCGACATCCGCGCGACCATCGACCGCAAATCGGGCGAGATCCATATCTATCGCTACCGCAAGGTCGTCGACGCCTATTCCGAGCCCGAGGAGGATGAGGAGGGCGTGGACAGCGAGGCGACGCAGATCCTGATCGGCGACGTCAAGCGCTACGACAAATCGCTCGAGCTCGGCGACTACCTGATCGAGCCGCTGCCGCCGATCGACTTCGGCCGCATCGCCGCGCAGACCGCCAAGCAGGTGATCGTCCAGAAGGTCCGCGAGGCCGAGCGTTCGCGCCAGTACGAGGAGTACAAGGACCGCGTCGGCGAGATCGTCAACGGCCTGGTCAAGCGCGTCGAGTTCGGCAATGTCATGGTGGACCTGAGCCGCGCCGAGGGCGTGCTGCGCCGCGAGGAGCTGATCCCGCGCGAGAACTTCCGCCAGGGCGACCGCGTGCGTGCTTACATCGCCGACGTGCGCGAGGAGACACGGGGGCCGCAGATCTTCCTGTCGCGCACCCATCCCCAGTTCATGGCCAAGCTGTTCGGCCAGGAAGTGCCGGAGATCTACGACAACATCATCGAGATCAAGGCGGTCGCCCGCGACCCGGGCTCGCGCGCCAAGATCGCGGTGATCTCCAAGGACCCCTCGATCGACCCGGTCGGCGCCTGCGTCGGCATGCGGGGCAGCCGCGTGCAGGCGGTGGTCGCCGAGCTGCAAGGCGAGAAGATCGACATCATCCCCTGGTCGCAGGACGCCGCCGCCTTCGTGGTGAACGCGCTGGCGCCCGCCGAAGTGACCAAGGTGGTCCTCGACGAAGACGCCGGCGCGCTCGAGGTGATCGTGCCCGACGACCAGCTCAGCCTCGCCATCGGCCGGCGCGGCCAGAACGTGCGTCTGGCCTCGCAGCTCACCGGCTGGCACATCGATATCCTGACCGAGGCGGAAGAAAGCGAACGCCGCCAGGCGGAGTTCAACCAGCGCTCGCAGCTCTTCATCGAGGCGCTCGATATCGACGACATGATCGCGCATATCCTGGTGACGGAAGGCTTTTCGACGGTCGAAGAGGTCGCCTTCCTGCCCAAGGACGATCTGCTGGCGATCGAGGGCTTCGACGACGAGCTGGTCGATGCGCTGCGCGAGCGCGCCCGCAACTACCTCTCCGAGCGCGATGCGAAGTTCACCGCTGCGCGCAAGGAGCTCGGCGTCGAGGATGCGGTCGGCGAGGTCGACGGCGTGACCCCGGAGATGTTGGTTAAGCTGGGCGAGAACGGCGTGAAGACGCTGGAAGACCTCGCCTATCTGGTCGGCGACGAGCTGCGCTTCATCATGCTCGAGGTCAAGCCGGCGCCGGACGAGGAAACCGGCGCGCAGGTCACGCTCGACAATCTCGACGAGCTGCGTGCGCGGGAGCTTTATGGGCTGCTCAATCCGAGCCCGCTGTCGGCCGAGGAGGCCGATACCATCATCATGGCCGCGCGCGCCCGGGCCTTCCCCGAGGAGCCGGCGCCGGCGGAAGACGCCGCCGAAGAAGCGGACGAAGCCGCCCCCAAGGCAGAGGCGGAGCAGGGCTGACGCACATGACGGCAGCGGCAACCATGACGAGGCGCCCGAAGGACGGCCCGGACGGCCCGGACGGCAATACGCCGCTGCGCCGCTGCATCGTCACGCGCGAGCCGCAGGCCAAGGAGGGGCTCATCCGTTTCGTGGTCGCGCCCGACGGCACGCTCACGCCCGATCTGGCGGAGAGCCTGCCGGGCCGGGGGATCTGGGTCACCGCCTCGCGCGAGGCGATCGAGACGGCGCGCGCCAAGAAGCTGTTCGGCCGGGCGGCGCGACGGGCAGTCACCGTGCCCGAGGATCTCGCGGATCGCCTCGAGCGGCTGCTGGCCGAGCGTTGTGTGGCGCTGCTCGGCCTGCTCAACCGCGCCGGGGAGCTCGTTGCCGGCATGATGCGTGTTCGCGAGTGGCTGCGGGACGATAAAGCGGCTATACTGCTGACCGCTGCCGAAAGCGACGGGCGCGATGCAACGGAGCTGAAACGCTTGGCGCGCGGCAGGCAAACGGTAGACGTGCTCAAGGGCGTGGAACTTGGGCGCGCGGTTGGACGTGACCATATTGTCCATATGGCGGCCGCGCCGGGACGTCTGGCGCAGTCGCTGATCCGGGAGACCCGGCGGCTCGCGGGCTTGCGCGATGGCGGCGCGCGGTGAGGGGTCGGCCGTTTTTGCGGCCGGGCCGATGAATGACGACTGAAGACTGAACGCACAAACGTTCGAGACGGGATATTTGAGACGGCATGAGCGATACCAAGGAAGATAGCGGAAAGAAGCCGTTGAGCCTCAACCGGCCGGGCAAACTCGAGCTGAAGAAGACGGTCTCGACCGGGCAGGTGAAGCAGAGCTTCAGCCATGGCCGTTCCAAGACCGTGGCCGTGGAGGTCAAGAAGAAGCGAACCTTCGCGCGCGGCGCCAGCGGCCGCATGGCCGAGGTGACGGATGCGCCCGCGCCCGCGGAGACGCCGGAGACGGCGAAGGCGAGCGAAACGCCGGCCGATGCGCCGCGCCTGACCGAGGCCGAGCGCGCCAAGCGCCTGGGAGCCCTCCAGGGCGCGCGTCACACCGACGACGGCGAACCGATCCCGGCCGAGGAGCACGTCGAGGAAACCGCCGAGGCCGCACCGGCCGTCGAGGCCCCCGTCGAGGAGGCGCCGCCCGCCCCCGCGAACGAGGCCGCGCCGGGCGAGCCCGCCAAGGCCGATCTGGTGAGCGAGGCCGACGTGGAAGCACGGCGCCTGGCCGAAGAGGAAGTTCGCAAGACCAGCCCGCGGCCGCTGTCCTTCAAGCCCGCCGTCCGGCCGCGCGAGGAAACGCCGGCCGTTACCGAAGAGGAAGATGCAGAGTCGTCGCGCGCCAAGCGCGGGCGACCGGATGCCAAGCGGCCGGCCCGGCCGACACCGCGCGGCGAGCCGCGCCGGCGCGCCGGCAAGCTGACCATCAACCAGGCGCTCGAGGAGGGCGAGGGCAACGAGCGGGTGCGCAGCCTCGCCTCGGTCCGCCGTGCCCGTGAGCGCGAGAAGCAGCGCGCCCGCGAGCTGCAACAGGAGCGCAAGAAAGTCGTGCGCGAAGTCGTCGTCCCAGAGACCATCACCGTCCAGGAATTCGCCAACCGCATGGCCGAGCGCGGCGCCGAGGTCGTCAAGGCGCTGATGAAGGCTGGCATCATGGCGACGGTGACACAGAGTATTGACGCCGACACGGCGGAGCTGATCGCCGAGGAATTCGGCCACAAGGTAAAACGCGTCTCCGAAGCCGACGTCGAAATCGGCCTGGTGGGCGCGCCCGACGACGAGAGCACGCTGAAGCCCCGCGCGCCGATCGTCACGGTGATGGGCCATGTCGATCACGGCAAGACATCGCTGCTCGACGCGCTGCGCGAGACCGATGTGGCAGGCCGCGAGGCCGGCGGCATCACCCAGCATATCGGCGCCTATCAGGTCGAGCTGAGCGGCGGCGACAGGATCACCTTCCTCGATACGCCGGGCCACGAGGCCTTCACCACGATGCGCGCCCGCGGCGCTCAGGTGACGGATATCGTCATCCTGGTGGTCGCCGCCGACGACAGCGTGCAGCCCCAGACGATCGAGGCGATCAACCACGCCAAGGCGGCGCAGGTGCCGATCATCGTCGCGATCAACAAGATCGACATGCCGGGCGCCAATCCGACCAAGGTCGCGCAAGACCTGCTCAACCACGAGATCGTGGTGGAGAGCATGGGCGGCGACGTTCTGGCGGTCGAGGTCTCGGCGAAGGAAAAGACCGGGCTCGACAAGCTCGAAGAGGCGATCCTGCTGCAGGCCGAGCTGCTCGAGCTCAAGGCCAATCCCGACCGCGCCGCCAACGGCGTCGTCGTCGAGGCGAAGCTGGAACAGGGCCGCGGCGCCGTCGCCACGGTGCTGATCGAGCGCGGCACCATCAAGGTCGGCGACACGCTGATCGCCGGCACCGAATGGGGCCGCGTGCGGGCGCTGATCGACGACCGCGGACAGAATGTCGAAGGCGCAGGACCCGCCGAGCCGGTGGAGATCCTCGGCCTCAACGGCGTGCCCTCCGCCGGCGACGAATTCGCCGTGATCGAAAGCGAGGCCCGGGCGCGTGAAATCACCGAATACCGTCAGCGCCAGATCCGCGACAAGCAGGCGGCGAGCGGCGGCCGCAGCACCGTGGAGGAGATGTTCTCCGGACTGGGCGAGGGCGAGGCCAAGCAGCTTGCCGTAGTCATCAAGGGCGACGTGCAGGGCTCGGTCGAGGCGGTGATCGGCTCGTTGGACAAGCTGGCCACCGACGAGGTCTCGGTCAGCATCCTGCATTCCGGCGTTGGCGGCATCAACGAATCGGACGTGGCGCTCGCGGGCGCCTCGAACGGCATGGTGGTCGGCTTCAACGTGCGCGCCAATGCGCAGGCCCGCGAACTGGCCAAGCGCGACGGCATCGACATCCGCTACTACTCGATCATCTACGATCTGATCGACGATCTGAAAGCGCTGCTCTCGGGCATGCTGGCGCCGGAGCTGCGCGAGACCATGCTCGGCACCGCGGAGATCCGCCAGGTCTTCTCGATCACCAAGGTCGGCAACGTCGCCGGCTGCATGATCAAGGACGGCATCGTCAAGCGCGGCGCCCGGGTGCGGCTGCTGCGCGACGACATCGTGATCCACGAAGGCAAGCTGTCCACCTTGAAGCGCTTCAAGGACGAGGTGCGCGAGGTCAAGGAAGGCTACGAATGCGGCATGGGCTTTGAGAACTACAACGACATCAAGGAAGGCGATCTCATCGAGTGCTACGAGATCGAGGAGATCGAGCGGTCGCTATAAGCGATCGCTGCGCCCGGATGATTTGAGCCGCATTTTCCTTCCCTTGGGTGGGGAGGACATTTCTGTGATCGGACGTTTAGAGCACCATGCCTCGTGATCGCACAAAGGCGCCGAGCCAGCGTCAGCTTCGCGTCGGCGAAGAGTTGCGCCATGCCTTGGCCCAGCTGCTGGCGCGCGGCGAGCTGCGCGACCCGGAGCTGGCCGGCGTGCCGATCACGGTGACCGAGGTGCGCGCGAGCCCTGATCTGAAGAACGCCACCGCCTATGTGATGCCGCTCGGCGGCGGCGAGGAAGCGCCGATCATCGAGGCGCTAAAGCGGGCCGCCCCCTTCCTGCGCGGTCGGCTCGCCCGCGAGGTCACGCTCAAATTCACGCCCGCGCTGACCTTCGAGATCGATCACTCCTTCGCCGAGGCCGAGCGCATTGAGACGCTGCTGCGCGAGACCCGCGGCGACCAGCCGGACGATGGCACGTAAACGCAAAGGCGAGGCGATCGACGGCTGGGTGGTGATCGACAAGCCCCTCGGGATCAGCGCCGCCGGTGCCGTCAACAAAGTGCGCCGAACCCTCAACGCCGCCAAGGCCGGCCATGCCGGCACGCTCGATCCGCTGGCCACCGGCATCCTGCCGATCGCGCTCGGCGAGGCGACCAAGACCATCACCTATCTCGTCGAAGCGACCAAGGGCTACCGCTTCACGGCGCGCTGGGGCCAGGCGACGGCGACCGACGACGCCGAGGGCGAAATCGTCGAGGAGAGCGAAACGCGCCCCGACGAAGCGGCGATCGAAGCCGTACTGCCCCGGTTCACAGGCACCATCGAGCAGGTCCCGCCCGCCTATTCGGCGGTCAAGGTCGAGGGCAAGCGCGCCTATGCGATCGCCCGCGGCGCCAAGTCCCGAGGTGAGGGCGAGACGCCGGTGCTCGAGCCCCGTCCGGTGCGCATCGACGAGATCGCGCTCGCCCGCGTCATCGACCGGGATCACGCGGAATTCCTTGTTTCCTGCGGCAAGGGCACCTATATGCGGGCCTTGGCGCGCGATATTGCGCGTGCGCTCGGGACGGTCGGGCACGTCGTCGAATTGCGGCGGACCCGCGTCGGGCCCTTCACCGAGGACCAGGCGATTTCGCTGGAAGACTTCGCCGCCCTCGGGCATAGTGCCGCCGCCTCCGGGCATTTGCTCCCGGTCGAGACCGTGCTGGACGACATCCCGGCGCTGGCCATGACCGAGAGCGAGGCCGACCGCTTGCGGCGCGGCCAGCCCGTTCCGGTGATCCGCACCGTTAACCGGGAACGCATCAGGGACCTTGCCGACGGCACGATCCTTTGCGCCGTCCAAGACGGCAAGCTGATTGCGTATACCCGGCTCGACGGACGAATGGTTCATCCGGTGCGGGTCCTCAACCGTTAGTAAGGACAGGAGTTAGACGATGTCGATCACCGCGGAACGTAAGGCGGAAGTCATCAAGGAATACGCTACCGGGGCCAACGATACCGGCTCGCCGGAGGTCCAGGTCGCAATCCTCACCGAGCGCATCTCCAATCTGACCGAGCACCTGAAGGAGCATAAGAAGGATTTCCACTCCGAACGGGGCCTGCTCATCATGGTCGGCCAGCGGCGGCGTCTGCTGGACTATCTGAAGCGCAAGGACCAGAGCCGCTACGAGGCGCTGATCAAGAGCCTCAAGCTGCGGCGCTGATCTGGTCGGAAGGCGCAGAGCTACTTGTTTTTTCATAACGTTCGAATGCGTGCGCCGGCCGCCGGCTCCATGGGGGAGCTGCGGCGACGCTACGCGCATATTTCCGTGGGCGGCACCAGCCCACTCCCCCGCCCGGCCACCCAACGGCAGTATCCTCGGGGTGGCCGGGCGGGGGAGTGGGCTGGTGCCGCTTCCACGCAAGTGGAGATAGGCGCGCGCGTTCTTGCTGCCGGGAGGTTCAGCCCGGCGGATTCGGTTCGCATAAGCAATCCGGCGGGCATGGGGCCCGGCGAACAGGATACGAAGCCGGTCGGGCGTCCCGCGCGATAGAACGAAAGACGCGCCGGGCGCGGAAGGAAGGAAATAGGTAAATGTTCGACGTAAAGACACGTGAACTTCAATGGGGTGGGCGCACGCTGACCCTGGAGACCGGGCGCATGGCCCGGCAGGCTGACGGGGCCGTCCTCGTCAATTACGGTGAGACGACGGTGCTGGCGACCGCGGTCGCCGAGCGGCAGCCGAGGGTTGGCCTCGATTTCTTCCCGCTCACCGTCCACTACCAGGAAAAGGCATTCGCCGCCGGCAAGATCCCGGGCGGCTTTTTCAAACGCGAAGGCCGGCCGGCGGAAAAAGAAGTGCTGACCTCGCGCCTGATCGACCGGCCGATCCGGCCGCTGTTCGAGAAGGGCTTCAAGAACGAAACCCAGATCATCTGCACCGTGCTCAGCCACGATCTCGAGAACGACCCCGACATCGTCTCCCTGGTGGGGACCTCGGCGGCGCTCTCGATCTCGGGCGCCCCGTTCCTGGGGCCGATCGGCGCCGCGCGCGTCGGCTATATCGACGGCGAGTATGTGCTCAACCCGCAGATCGACGAGATGGCGAATTCGGCGCTCGACCTCATCGTCGCCGGCACGCGTGAAGGCGTGCTGATGGTCGAATCGGAGGCGAGCGAGCTCTCCGAAGAGATCATGCTCGGCGCCGTGATGTTCGGGCACGACGCTTATCAGCCCGTGATCGAGGCCATCGAGGCCCTCGCCAAGGAGGCGGGCAAGCCGCAGTGGTACACCTACGAGCCCGATCCGGCGGCCGAAGAGGTCGCGAAGAAAGTCCAGGCGATGGCCGAGGCTGATCTTCGCGAGGCCTACAAGGAGACGGTCAAGCTGGAGCGCCAGGAAAAGGTCGGCGCGGTCCGGACGTCCGTGAAGGAAGCCTTCGCCGAGGACGAGGAGGCATCAGCCCATGTGGGCGGCGCCTTCAAGAATCTGGAGAAGGACATCGTCCGGCGGGACATCCTGAAGACCGGCAAGCGCATCGACGGGCGCGACACCAAGACCGTCCGTCCGATCGTCTGCGAGGTCGGCGTGCTGCCGCGCGCGCACGGCTCGGCGCTGTTCACGCGCGGCGAGACGCAGGCGCTGGCGGTGACCACGCTCGGCACCGGCCAGGACGAGCAGATCATGGACGCGCTCGCGGGCGAGTACCGCCAGCACTTCCTGCTGCACTACAACTTCCCGCCCTATTCGGTCGGCGAGGCCGGACGCTTCATGGGCGCTGGCCGGCGTGAGATCGGCCACGGGAAGCTGGCCTGGCGGGCGATCAACCCGCTGATGCCGTCGAAGGAGGACTTCCCCTACACGATCCGTATCGTCTCGGAGATCACGGAGTCGAACGGCTCGTCGTCGATGGCGACGGTCTGCGGCTCCTCGCTCTCGATGATGGATGCGGGCGTGCCGCTGAAGCGGCCGGTCGCGGGCATCGCCATGGGGCTGATCAAGGAAGAGGACGGCGTCGCCGTGCTCTCCGACATCCTCGGCGACGAGGACCATCTGGGCGACATGGACTTCAAGGTGGCCGGCTCCGAAGAGGGCATCACCTCGTTGCAGATGGACATCAAGATCACCTCGATCACACGCGAGATCATGGAGACCGCCCTGGCGCAGGCCAAGGACGGACGCCTCCATATCCTGGGCGAGATGGCCAAGGCCCTGGAAGGCGCCCGCGAGGGGGTCTCCCAGCACGCGCCGCGCATCGTCACGATCCAGATCAACAAGGACAAGATCCGGGACGTGATCGGCACCGGCGGCAAGGTGATCCGCGAGATCACCGAGTCGACCGGCACCAAGATCGACATCGAGGACGACGGCACGATCAAGGTCGCCGCGGTGGACGACGAGGCCTCCAAGGCCGCGATCGACTGGATCCAGTCGATCGTCGCCGAGCCCGAAGTCGGCAAGGTCTACAGCGGCAAGGTCGTGAAGGTCGTCGATTTCGGCGCCTTCGTGAACTTCATGGGGGCGCGCGACGGCCTCGTTCACATCTCCGAGATGGCGCAGGAGCGCGTCGGCAAGGTGACGGACGTGGTCAACGAGGGCGATACCGTCAAGGTCAAGGTGCTCGCCATCGACGACCGCGGCAAGGTCAAGCTCTCGATGCGGGTCGTCAATCAGGAGACGGGCGAGGAGCTCGATCTTCCGCCCCGTGATCGCGGAGACCGCGGAGACCGTGGCGATCGCGGTGATCGTGGCGGCGACCGCGGCGGCGAGCGCCGCCGGGCCCGGGGATAAACCGCTCCCCACAGCGAACAGCCTCAGCCCCTCTCCCGCGTCCGGGAGAGGGGTGAGGCGCTCGCTTCCATCGTGACACCCATGCTCGACCTGCCCCGGGTGATCGGCCATCGGGGGGCGATGGCCTATGCGCCGGAGAACACCGCGGCGAGCTTCCGCGAAGCCAAGGCGCGCGGCTGCGCCTGGGTGGAGTTCGACGTGCGGCTGACGCGCGACGGCGTGCCGGTGCTGATCCACGACGACGCGCTCAACCGCACGACGAATGGCAAAGGCCGCGTCGCCGCGCACGACTATGCGAGCCTGGCCGGGCTCGATGCCGGGCTGTGGTTCGGCCCGGAGTTCGCCGGCGAGCGGATCCTGACCCTCGCCCGCGCCGTCGCCCTGTTGGGTGAGCTCGACCTCGGCGCCAATATCGAGCTCAAGCCGGTGCGAAAGCACCAAACGGAGATGGCGAAGGCCGTCGCGGCCGTCTTGGCCGCGCGCTGGCCCGAGCATCTGCCGCCGCCGCTCCTTTCCAGCTTCGACCGCAAGGTTCTGGCGGCGCTCGCCGCTCTCGACGTGCCCTGGCCGCGCGGCTATCTCGCCAAGGCCCTGCCCCGGCGCTGGCGGTCCGAGGCCAGACGGCTCGGCTGCCGCAGCATCCATTGCGCCCATCAGCGCCTCAAGCCGGCCCAGGCGCGTGCGGTGAAGTCGGCCGGCTTCGTCCTCACCGCATACACGGTTAACGATCCGGCCCGGGCCGCCACGCTCTTCGATTGGGGTGTGGACGCGGTTTTCGCCGACGCCCCCGATCGGCTGATGGACGCGAATTCTTGAGCAAATCGGCCCGTTTGATGCCGTCGGGCTGGCTTTTGCAGCCGCGGGTTCATATATGCGTCCCCATGAGATCGATGCGGTGGATCGCATCCGCGCGCCCGGCTGGAAAACCGTGTAGAACCAACGCCAGGGCGGCGGTGTGGCTTGGGAGCTTCGCGCCATGGACGAGTTCGCGCCCGTCACCGAGCGCCCCGACGACGGAACAACCGGGAGCGCCCGCGTGGCCAGCCTGACCGATACGCACGAATTCGGCTACGAGGACCTGCTGCGCTGCGGGCATGGCGAGCTGTTCGGGCCGGGCAATGCCCGCCTGCCGCTGCCGCCGATGCTGATGTTCGACCGCATCACGCGGATTACGGAAGACGGCGGCGCGCATGGCAAGGGCGAGGTGGTGGCCGAGCTCGACGTCAAGCCCGACCTCTGGTTCTTCCAGTGCCATTTCGAGGGCGACCCGGTGATGCCGGGCTGCCTCGGGCTCGATGCCTTGTGGCAGCTCGTCGGCTTCCATCTGGGCTGGCTGGGCGAGCCGGGGCGCGGCCGCGCGCTCGGCGTCGGTGAGGTCAAATTCGCCGAGATGATCCTGCCGACCACCAAGCTGGTCAGCTACCACATCGACTTCACGCGGGTGATCCGCCGCAAGCTCGTCCTTGGCATCGCCGACGGCACCGTGAAGGCCGACGGCAAGCCGATCTACGAAGCCACCAGATTGCGCGTCGGCCTCTTCACCGACGAAAGCGCGCCGTAAGCATGCGCAGGGTCGTCGTCACCGGGATCGGGATCGTCTCCTCGATCGGCAACAACAAGGCCGAGGTGACGGAGTCGCTCAAGTCCGGCAAATCCGGCATCACCCACGCGCCCGAATACGCGGAAATGGGCTTCCGCAGCCACGTCCATGGCAGCCTGAAGCTCGACCCGGACGAGGCAGTCGACCGCCGCTGGCGGCGCTTCATGGGCGACGGGGCGGCCTACAACTACATCGCCATGCAGGAGGCGATCGCGGATTCGGGCCTGAGCGAATCCGAGGTACAGAGCGAGCGCTCGGGGCTCATCATGGGTTCGGGCGGGCCCTCGACAAAGAACCAGGTGCTCGCCGCCGACCTCGTGCGCGAGAAGGGCAGCTCCCGGAAGGTCGGCCCCTTCATGGTGCCGCGCACCATGTCGAGCACCAATTCGGCCACGCTTTCGACCGCCTTCAAGACCAAGGGGCTCAGCTACTCGATCTCGTCGGCCTGCTCGACCAGCGCCCATTGCATCGGCAACGGCGCAGAGCTGATCCAGCTCGGCAAGCAGGACATCGTTTTCGCCGGCGGCGGCGAAGAGCTGCACTGGACGCTGTCCGTCCTGTTCGACGCCATGCCGGCGATGTCCTCCAAATACAACGACACGCCGGAGAAAGCTTCGCGGCCCTTCGATGCCGAGCGCGACGGCTTCGTCATTTCCGGCGGCGGCGGCGTCGTGGTGCTGGAAGAGCTCGAACGCGCCAAGGCGCGCGGCGCCAAGATCTACGGCGAGCTGGTCGGCTACGGCGCCACCTCCGACGGCTTCGACATGGTCCAGCCCTCGGGCGAGGGCGCGGTGCGCTGCATGAAGCTCGCGATGGCCGATCTGGGCGCGCCGGTCGACTACATCAACGCCCATGCCACCGCGACCTCGGTGGGCGACCTGAAGGAGCTCGAAGCGCTGCGCGAGGTCTTCCGCGAGGCCAACCGCATTCCGCCCTTTACCTCGACTAAGTCGCAGACCGGCCATGCCCTCGGCGCGGCGGGGGTGCACGAGGCGATCTACAGCCTCATTATGATGGAGCACAACTTCATCGCCGCCTCGGTCAATGTCGACGAGCCGGACGAGGCGGTGGGCGACATGCCCCTGGTCACCGAGCGGATCGACGACGCAGAAATCAACTGCGTGATGTCCAATTCCTTCGGCTTCGGCGGCACCAACGCGGCCCTCGCCTTCAAGCGGTTCGACGGTTAGCGGTACCGCCGACGGTTGAAATTCAGCCGCGAACACAACCCATTAGGCAAAATCGACTTGATTCCAGGCAGTTCCGGCCAGGTTTCGTAAAATTCAATCAATCGTTCACGTTATCTGGGTAGCGTCAGCGTGCCGAATTGTATGGCTCGCTGCGACCAGAACGTCCATTCATGCCCAAGAAGCCCGCCGCAAGGACCAGCCGCGCCAAGCCGCGCGCCCGATCCGGCCCCAAAGCCGGCGAGGCGGCGCGCTTTGCTGCGCTGGAGCGAAAATGCAAGGACATGGCGGCGGCGCTCCAAGCCAGCGAGGATCGCCACGGCCTCGTCATGGAAGCGATCAACGAGGGCATCTACGACGTGAACCTTGCCACCGGCGAGGTCTACTATTCGCCGCGGGTCCTCGGCCAGTTCGGCCTTACCGCCGCCGACATCGGCAACGGCGACGACGGCATGAAGCGCATCCATCCCGACGATCTGCCGGGATACCGCGCCGCCCTGATCGATCACCTCAAGGGCAACACCAAGCGGTTCGAGGTCGAGTTTCGTTTCCGCTCCTCCAGCGGATCGTGGCTATGGGCCCGCCAGCATGGCATCGCCCTGCGCGACAAGACCGGCCGCGCCATTCGGATGACCGGATCGATCGGTGAGGTCACGGCCGCAAAGCACGCACAGGAAGCGCTCGGAAAGAGCGAGGAACGGTTCCGGGTGCTGGTCGAGGGCTCGATCCAGGGCATCGTCATCCACCGCGACGGCAAGCTCGTTTTCGTGAACCCGGCAGCGGCGGAAATGCATGGATACGACGCCGAAACCATGGTCGGCATGCATATCGCCGACTTCCTCGCGCCCGATTATATCGAGCAGGTGACGTCCTTCGCCCGGGCCCGCATGGCCGGCGATGACCTCCCCAACACGTATGAGTATTACGGCCGCAAGAAGGACGGCAGCGAGTTCCCCGTCCAGTTGATGGCCAACCGGATCGATTGGGACGACGGTCCCGCGGTTCAGTGCACGCTGGTCGACATCTCCGAGCAGAAGCGCGCCGAGGCCCGCCTGCGCGATGCGATCGAGAACATCCCCGACGCCTTCGTGCTGTTCGATCGCAATGACCGCCTGGTTGTCGCCAACCAGCGCTTCCGCGAGTTCTATCCCGAGCTCGCCGAGATGATCCGGCCCGGCGTGACGACGGCGGAGGACATGTTCCGCGAACGCGTGCGGGTCGGCGCCGTGGGCGATTTCGACGTGCCGGTCGAGGAGTATGTGCGCTGGCGCATGGCCATGCGCATGAAGGATGGCGGCACGCCGTCGGTCCACCGGCACACCGACGGCCGCTGGCTGCGCACCACCGAGCGGCGGACCTCGGAAGGCGGCGTCGTCGCGATCTCGACCGACGTCACCGAGCTGAAAAGCCGCGAGGCCGATCTCGCCGTCTCCATGGCCCAGGCGGAAACCGCCAACCG
>CAZBRE010000072.1:0-21063 GCA_964494065.1 uncultured Alphaproteobacteria bacterium | reverse complement strand
TGCACGGCCACGCCCTCGGCGGCGCCGGCGCGCTCGAGCTTGCCGCGACGCTGAAAGCCATCGAGCACCAGACCGCGCCGCCAACGGCGAACTTCACGCAGGCCGACCCGAAATGCGATCTCGATTACGTTCCCAATGAAGCGCGCGCGATGACGATCGACATCGCCCTGTCGAATTCGTTTGCGTTCGGTGGCCTGAACGCCGTATTGGCGATCAAGCGCATGAACTGACCACGCGGCCGCAAGATCCGCAACGCGCCCTCGTGCGAGGACGTGCCGACTCGTGAGCTGCGATTGAAGACCGCTTTGCCGACCGGACTCGCACCCACCACTGACGCCCCAACAGTAATCCCGGCGCCCCTCGTCGAGCGCCGGGCCATGCGGCTGACCGTGGCTGGCTTCGCCGCTTATTGTCTGCTCGTGCTGGTGCTGAAGTGGTTCGGTTTTTCCGCCGCCGTCTTCGACCACGCCAAGGAGATCTACCACGCCCAGGAGCTGCGCTGGGTCTACGACGCCGCGAATCCACCGCTCTACACGTGGCTGCTCCACGGATTTCAGCAGGTCTTCGGGGTTCGTCTTGCGACGGTGATCATCCTCAACACCCTGCTGTTGTTCCTGATCTTCCTCTCCAGCTTCGTGCTGGCGCGGCGGGTGCTTGGTGCGGCCATGCCGGCGGCGTTGGCCGCCTGGTCGCTGATGCTGGTCGGCCAGTATCACAAGTTCCTCTACACCATGTCGCACTCGCTGCTCGCGGCGATCTTCTGTCCGCTGCTGCTTTGGCTCCTGGTGCGCCTCGCGAATGAGCGCCGGCTCGGCGACTATGTCGCCTTGGGCGTCGTGCTGGGCTTGGGGATGTTGTCGAAGTTCCTCTTCCTTGCCGCGGTCGTGGCGGCCGTGATCGCGGCCTTGTTCGTGCGCCCCGCACGCCGCGTCGTGCTCGATCTGCGGAGCGTCGTCACAATTGCGATCGCGTCTGCCATCTTCCTGCCCTTCGTGGTCAACGGCCAGGAGCAATGGTCGCGCTTTACGACGGTGTTTTGGGTGCGCGCCGGCACGGACCAAGCTCTCGGCTTTTTCACGAGCCTTGGTAACGGGATCTGGAGCCTGTCGACCAGCATCGGCGGATACGGCCTGGTGCTCGCCGTGGTGGCGGGGCTGGCGATCCTTTGGGCGCGGCGCTGGCCGACCGGCAACGCGGCGAGCGACGTATCCGGCGGCGATGGGCTGCGCATCGTCAATTACATGATGCTCGCCAGTGCAGCCCTGGTTCTGGCCGCGGTCCTCGTTGTGGGCGTCACCATTATCAAGCCGCGGTTCGTTCACATCTTTCTGTTCCCGCTGCCGATCTTGGCCGTGGCGTTGGTGGCGCGCGGTGGTTCGGGGGCATTTGCGCTGCGCCGTTATGGGCTGCTGCTCGGCCTGGTCGGCGCCGGCATCCTTGCGGTGCGCACTGTGAACTCATCGCCGGTTTGCCTGCGGCGCTGCGAGGACCTGGTTCCGTTTGATCGCCTGGCCAACGGGCTCGTCGCGGCAGGCTTCGAACGCGGCACGATCCTCGCCCATGGCGTCCGCCTGGGCGGAAACCTGGTGCTGCAGTTCCCGCGATCGCGCGTCGACGTTGCGGTCGATCCGTTCGTGCCGGCTGCGCCACCGGCAGGCCGTCGCGGTCAGTGCCTGGTTGTCTGGGAACAGGGGGATATCACGGCGGGCGCGCTTCCGGCCCCGCTAGTCAAGGCAGCCGGCATTCCGCTCGAGCGTGCCCGCGCGGCGACGCGATCGATCACCCTCGATTGGCGCTGGCATGGGGTCGCGGTTGTGGATCCGTTGAAGGGCTGGCAGCCCCGCCGTACGACCTGGCACTACATTCTGCTGCCTGACGGTACCGAGCGCTGCCGCTGACCGGCTATAGTCGTCCCGGTCTCAGTCGTCGAGGATGGCGACGGCGCGGGTCCAGCCGGCCGAGGCGCCCTTGATCTTCACCGGCAGGCAAATGATCTCGAAGCCGTCCGCCGGCAGCGCTTCCAGGTTGTGCAATTTTTCCAGGTGGCAGTAGCCGATCTCGCGGCCGGCCTTGTGGCCTTCCCAGATGATCGAGGGATCGTGGTCGGCCTCCCATTTCTCTGCCGTGTAGGTGAAGGGCGCGTCCCATGACCAGGCGTCGGTGCCGGTCACCCGCACGCCCCGCTCGAGCAGATAGAGCGTTGCTTCGCGGCCCATGCCGCAGCCCGCATCGACATAGCCGTCACTGCCATAGGCTTCGCCCGCGCGGGTGTTGACGACGACGATCTCCCGCTCCTTCAGCGTATGGCCCACGCGGGCGAGCTCGGCTTCCACGTCCTCGGCCGTGACGACATAGCCGTCGGGCTTGGCTCGGAAGTCGAGCTTCACGCCAGGGCCCATGCACCAGTCGAGCGGCACCTCGTCGATGCCGATCGCACGCTCGCCGTTATTCATCGTCGAGGCGAAATGATAGGGCGCGTCGAGATGCGTGCCGTTGTGGGTGATCAGCTCGATGCGCTCGATCGCCCAGCCTTCGCCGTCGGGCAGGTCGTCGCGCGTCAGCCCCGGGAAGAACGAGGCCATCTGCTCGGCGCTCGCATTGTGATCGATGTAGTCGACCTTCGGATTGAAGGGGACCGGATCGGAAATGATCTCGTTCTCGATGGCGATGGAAAGGTCGACGATCTGCCTGGCCATGATGCTCACTCCTTGTCCGCATCTCTTGGTTCGGGGTTCGGTTCCGGGTTCGGTCCGGGTGCGGGTTCCGCCGGCACGGCGGCGCCGATCTCCTCGCGCAGCGCCGCGATCAGATCGGCGCTGCGGTCCAGATGCGGCTTCTCGGCATCGAGGATCGCAAGGAAGGCGCGGCGCTTCAACGCGTCGACTTCCGCCGCGGTGATCATTGCGGCTTCGGCGCGCGCGGCGTCGTAGACGATATCGATCAGCCGCTCCGCGGCATGCAGACGGCCCCACAGATAATCGTTCTCGCGGTGGGCGCGGGAAAAGAAGGCGCCGAAATGCTTCAGCTCCACCCCCTTCAGCATGCTCGCCGCGGTGCCGGTGCGGATGGCGGTGGCATCATCGGGGCTGATCCGGTCCACCCGGATGGTGTCGAACTCGCCCAGGTCGCGCCACTGCGTCACCGAAAACGTCAGGACGTCCCAGAACGAGAAGCCGATATAGGCGATCAGCAATTCCCGCCGCGCGCCGGGGCTCCAGTGTCCGCTTGTGCGCTCGGTGAAGATCTCGTCGACATCCCGGTCGGCTTCGGACAGATCGATCGCGTCCGCGATCCCCTCGATCACCTCGTCGAGGGCGTCGCTGTGTTGCGCGACGTGCTCGCCCGCAAGAGCCGCCATGGTCTCGATCGAGGCGGCCTCGGGAACCGCGTCCAGAAACAGCGCCTCGATCTGACGCGATGCGGCCTCATCGATCCGGGCGATCAATCCGAGGCGGCTGAAATTCGCCAGCGCTCCATAGAACCGTCCCTTCAACGCATCGAGATCGACTGTGGTGAGCCCGCCCAACTCCGGATCGCTCAATCGGCCGTACAGCTGATTCAGACGTTGGATGACGAAGCTGAGGCGGCGGCGGCGGAACTCGAAATCGAAGGACAACAGCAGCGTGATCCAGTCCGGCCGCTTGGTCGGGCGCGTGCCAGGCTTGGCGCGCGGCATCGGTCCCTCCGCCGGCAGCATGTCGCGCGCCTTCGCCCAGGCGCTCAAGACCTCGCCGATCCACAGCGTCTCGGGGGCGTCAGGCGTCAGGCCGTGGCCCTCGGCGATCAACTCGGCGAGGCTTTCCACCACGTCCATCAGCTTCAGGCGGACATAGCCCTCATAGGCGAAGCCGGCTTCCTTGGCGGCCATCGCGTTGGCGGTATCGCGCCATTCGCTCAACCGCGCCATCGTCGGCACGCGCTTGATGCGGCCCTTGGCGATCCCGGTCACGAGCTCGGCGACATAGGGCCGGGCGGCCTCGACGATCGTTTTGGTTCGCCGGATCTTGGCATTGAAATCGTTGATCCAGGTGAGCTCGTCATAGACCGGTTCGTTCCGCGGAATATCGGACAGCGCCCCCCACAGCGTGCGGAAGAATCCCGGCGCGTTGTGGTCGACGGGCTCGCGCAGCTCGGCCGGATGCGGGTCGATATAGACGAGCCGCCGGTCGACATCGCGGTGCGCCGGCCGCTCGCGGATCGAGGTGATGGCCTGCGCGAACGGCTTGTTGTTGGTGACGCTGCCGTCGATGAAGGCGCTTTGCAGCGGATCGGCGCCGGCCCGGTAATGCCGGCGAAAACCATTGCGCAGAAAGTCCTCGCGGCCCGGCCAGTCGAGCTTTCGCGCGGCGATCAGATCATCGATCTCGCCGATGGCCGCCGGCGGAAAGGCGCCGGGAAAGGAGGCGGTGGCGCGTCCGGCGAAGGCCAGCGCCGGCACGTTCGCGCGCTCCAGGTCGCTCTCCTCGCTGCCGTCGGCACGGCGTTGGTAGGCGAAGCGGATGATGTGGCGGTGCTCGCGCTCGGTCACGGTGGGCGGGTCGTGCAGGCGAATGCGCCGCTGATAGCCGTGAAAGTCGGTCAGGGTCACGAAGAGCTCGAGCTGCTGGTTGATCGGCAACAGCGAGGCGCCCGGCTGGTGCGGGTCACCCATCGCGCCGATACCGTCGAGGAGGAGGGCGGTGAGGTGGCGCCCGTCGAACGGCGGCTTGAACCAGCGCGAGCGGATGAACGCCGAGAGCTTTGAGCGCAGCTCCGGGTCTTCGGTCAGGCGTCGCAGGCGCAGCTTGAAGGCCGCCCATAAGACGGGCCGGAGATACCACTTGCTCCAGATCCGCGCGCGCGCCTTGTGCGCCATCAGCTCGCTGACGTCGGCTTCCTTGAGCCACAGATCGCGCAGATGATCGATCGGCAGATCGTGCGCCAGCGCCCGGGCGAGAATGATCGCGTTGATGCCGCCGGCCGAGGCGCCCGCCGCCACGTCCACGATCACGCGCAGATCGAGCGACCGGCCGATCGTCCGCAACAGATCGAAATAGACCGGCTCGGTGTCGTGCTCGCCGGCATGGTGCGATGCGATCTCCGAATAAACCGCGCCCGCGCGATCAGCCGGATCGGAGATGCCGTGATAGGCCTGCGAGGCGCGGATGAGCTTCAGCACCTCGCGGGTCGCCGCATGAATGTAGACCGCCAGCGAAACGCCGCCATAGCAGACCAGCGCGAGGCGAAGCTCTTTTTCCTTCACGCCATTCGCCCCACGCCCATCCCCCAGAAACGTTCGCTTGTCCGGGCGTGCCCGGGCTCGCCCGCCCGCATCGTCGGGTCACGCTGCCAGTTTGCTTAACGCCATTTTAAGACAGTTTCCCGGACCCTGCAGTTCGCTCGTTGCTGCAATAGCGCCGCTAGCTCTCCGCGCAAATGAAAATCGATCCGACAGGCCGTCTCAATACCTCGCCCACACGCCGCGCCGGCAAGACGCGCAAGTCGGGCGGAGCGAGCGAATTCGCGCGTCAGGTGTCCGGCTCGGAGAATGAGTCTGCACCTGCGGCTGCGGTATCCGGCTCGGTCGCGGTCAATCCTTTGCTTTCCGTCCAGGAGGTCGCGGACGCCACCACCGGTGCCGCGAAGGCCAAGGCCCAGGCCGAGGCGATGCTCGATCGGCTCGACGAGCTGCGGATGGGCCTGCTTACAGGCCGGCTCTCGCGCGAGCGGCTCGACGGGCTCGTCCGTCTGGCCCGCACGTCGCGCGAGCCCAATCTCGACAGCCGCTTGAACGCCGTGCTCGACGAGATCGAACTTCGCGCAAAAGTAGAACTCGCCAAGCTCAATATCGTCTCCTGATCGACCCGGCCCAGGCGGCCTCGTTGACATTTCTGTAAATCCCGAATCGGGTCTTGCCCGGCCCTGATCATATTCTTATAGTCCCGCCCGACTTCCACCGGGATTGGACAGAAATGAACGATTCATCGCCTTTTCTCCCGCCGGATTACGATCCGAACGATCAGGAAGCATTCATGAACCCGATGATGCGTGAATTCTTCCGCCAGCGGTTGCTGGACTGGAAGGGCGACATCGTCAAGGACTCCAATTCCACGCTTAGTCACCTCCAGCAAGAAAACAACACAGAGCCGGATCTGGCCGACCGCGCATCGCGTGAGACCGACCGGGCCATCGAGCTGCGCACCCGCGACCGCGAGCGCAAGCTGCTCTCCAAGATCGACGCGGCACTGAGGCGGATCGAGGAGGGCACCTACGGCTATTGCGTGGAGACCGACGAGCGGATCAGCATCAAGCGCCTGAAGGCGCGGCCGATCGCGACGCTCAGCCTGGAGGCCCAGGAGATGCATGAGCGCAGGGAGCGGACGCACCGCCACGAGTAGCCACTGGCAACGAGCCCAAAGACAAAGACCGGCGCCTGATCGACGCCGGTCTTTTTTTGCCGAACGTATCGGCGGTGTTCGTGACGGTCCCTAGAACGGGAACATGATGTCGAAGAGCTGATGGCCGTAGCGCGGCGCCTGGGCTCGGGTGATGTGCCCGCGGCCGCCGTAAGCGATGCGCGCCTCGGCGATCTTGTCGAAATCGATCGTGTTGGTCGACTGGATGTCGGCGCGCCGGATCACGCCGGCGACCTGCAGCTCGCGGACCTCGTAGTTGACCCGCATCTCCTGGCGTCCGTGGACGACCAGATTGCCGTTCGGCAGGATCTGCGTGACCACCGCCGCGACCTTGAGCTTGACGGTTTCGTCGCGGTCGATGGTGCCGGTGCCTTCCGACGAGCCGGTCGAGCTCGCATTGATCAGCGCCGACGGGTTGACCCCCTTGGGCAGGAAGGTCTTGAGCTGCGTCTCGTAGCCGGCGAGAGCCGAGGCTTGTGCGCCTTCCGCGCCCTTGCGCTCGCGCTTCGTCGTGTTGTTGAACTTGGCCGAATCGGAGATGTTGATGTTGATGGTCACGATGTCGCCCACCTTGGCGGCGCGCTGATCCTTGAAGAAGGCGCGCGCACCGGGCCGCCAGAGCGAATTGGCCTCGCGCTTCGTCGCCAGCTGGCGCGGCATCGGCATACTGACCTTGCGGTAGTGGGGCGCGGCCTTGGGGTTCTGGATGCGCGTCAGCGGCGGCGCCTCACCGATCTGGGCGAGGTCGCCCAGCATGGTGCAGCCGGAGCCGAGCGCGAGGGTCGCCACGGCGAATGTGCCGATCAGAGCCCTGCGGATACCTTCCTTCATTGGATCGTCTCCTTCACTCGGACGAATTGGATCGCGTGTTCGTTAGCGTGCGGCGACCGTGCCGGCGGGCGCGATGCGCACCCGGTCGAGGCCGACCACCGTTCCCTGGATCACGCGTTTGGACTGGACGTTGCGAATGCGTACCGTCTCGCCCAGCGTGCCGTTGTCGAGCGCCTTGCCGCGCGCGGTGAGCCGCATCATCGGCGTGCTGATCTCCATCGTCACCAGCGCGCCGCGGCGCACCAGCGTCGGTGCTTCGAGGTCGCCGTCGCGCACCGGCAGGCCGCCCGGCAGCGAGCGCCGCGCGGCCTGACCGACGATGTCGTCGCGCTGTATGACCGCATTGGAAGGGACCTGGCTCTGATCGATGGCGCGCAGCGCGACATCGCGGGCGCGCAGGATCTCGCCGCGGCGGACGAGCCGCGTCAGCACCGGAACCTTGATCATCTTCTGCAGCCGGCCGGTGATGCGCATCGAGTAGATCGGGTTGTGCGCCGGGGCCACGAGCTTGCCGACCAGCCGGCCGCTGCGCTCGTCATGGCGCAGCTCGCGGATGGCGAACGTCTCTCCGGCATCGACCGGCAGGTGAACCGTCGAAACGCGGAGATCGAGCGCGACCTTGAGCTTGCCGCGCAAGCCACGGTCCTGCAGCACGGCGGCGACCCGCCGGGCGATGTTGTCGCGCTCGATGGTGCGGCTGGCGCGGCGCAGCACCAGGCGAACGTTCCGCTTGGCCGGACGCCACGACAGCCCGTGCCGACGCGCGGTCTCGGCCAGCCATGCGGCGTCGAGCACCGCCGATTTGCCGGGGGCGGGGGCGTGGGCGACCGAAACCTGCGCGCGGTCGCCGGTGTTCAGGAACAGATCGCCCAGCCGGACGATGTCGTCGGTGACGACGGCGTTGGCGCGCAGCATCACCTTCGGCGTTACCGGTTTTGCGTTCGGCTTTGCCGCGGCGCCAAAGGCGATCGTCGGCGCGAGGCCGATCACGACCGCGAGAACGAGCGATGTGAACAGATACCGCATCAGCTTGGTCCTACCGCAGCTGGTTCAAGGTCGACATCATCTCGTCGGAGGCCTGGATGACCCGCGAGTTGAGCTCATAGGCGCGCTGGGCCGTGATGAGGCTGGTGATCTCGGAGACGACGTTGACGTTCGAGGTTTCAAGGAAGCCCTGGCTGATCGTCCCGAAGCCGGCATCGCCGGGGTTGCCCGTCACGGCAGCGCCCGAGGCCGCGGTCTCGGTCAGCAGGTTGTCGCCGATCGCGGCCAGGCCTGCGGAGTTGGGGAAGGTCGCGATCTGCAGCTGGCCGACCGTCTGGGGCGCGGTCTGGCCGGAAATCTTGACGATGACCTCGCCGCTCGAATTGACCGTAATGCTGGTCGCGTTGTCGGGGACGGTGATGCCGGGCACAACGGTGTGGCCGTCGGCGGTGACGATCTGGCCGGTGGCGCTCAGCTGTAAGGAGCCCGCGCGGGTATAGGCGGTTTCGCCGCTGGGCAGGGTGATCTGAAAGTAGCCCTTGCCCTTGATCGCGAGATCGAAGGTGTTGCCGGTGCTGTTGAGGCTGCCTTGCGTGGTCACGCGGTAGACGGCGGCGGTCTTGGTGCCGAGGCCGACCTGTACGCCGACGGGCACCACCGAGCCGTTGGCCGAGGAGGCCGAGCCGACCGTGCGCTGGCTCTGATAGAGCAGATCCTGGAACTCCGCGCGGCGGCGCTGGAAACCGGTCGTGCTCATGTTCGCGATGTTGTTCGATATGACCTCGACGTTGAGCTGCTGGGCCAACATTCCGGTCGCTGCGATGCTGAGGGACCTCATTTTGGTTCGCGCTCCTACGGTTTTACTATTCGGGGCTAGCTAACGCGCTAGCTGACTTGGGTGAGACTGCGGATGGCGCGGGTGATGCGCTCATTCTCCGAGTCGACGATGCGTTGGGCCTGCTGATAGCTGCGCGTCACCTGGATCATCTCGGTGATCTGGATGACGGCCTTCACGTTCGAGTTCTCGATCGAGCCCTGGATGATCTCGGCGTCCTCGGCGGGCACGGGTGGCTCGTTGGCGATGAACAGGCCGCCCTCGGCGCGCTGCATGGTGCGCTGGTTGGCGAAGTTGACGACGCCGATCGTGCCGATATTGCCGGCGTCGGTGGAGATCGTGCCGTCGCGGCTGATGCTGAGGGCGCCACTGCCGGCGGGCACCGTGATGGCCCCGCCGCCGTCGCCCAGAACCGGGTAGCCGTTGGAGTTGACGATGCGGCCGTCGCCGTCGAGCTGGAAGCGGCCGTTTCGCGTGTAGCGCTCGCCGTTGGGGGTCTGGACGACGAAGAAGCCGTCGCCTTTGATCGCCAGATCGAGCGAGTTGCCGGTGTGGTTGAAGTCGCCCGCGCGGATGTCGCGCACCAGGCCGAGCGGTACCGCCATCAGCTCGTCCTTCGGCGCCGTCCCGTCGCCCTCGGGGATCACGGCCATCATCTCGGCCTTGAAGCCGGGCGTGGAGATATTGGCGATGTTGTCGGCGATGATCTCCATCTTCCGGCTCAACACCGTTTGTAACTGTAGCGATGACAGTGCGGCATCTGACATGTCGCGCCTCGAACCTCGCGTCGAATACGTTTCCCGCCGACCGTGATGCACAGGGCGTGCCAAGGGAAATCGCCCGAAGTTTGCGCGATTTGGCCTGAGGCCAGGCTGGGCGCGGTGCGGCGCCGGGCGAATTTGGCAGCGTCGCCCGGCAGTTATTGCCGGCTTGGAGCCCGCGCTTCACGTTCTGTTAACCGCAAATGACTAGGTTCGGTGGTGCGACTCCAAAGGTCGAAACGACCGCGAGCTGGGGACCCTAGGCATGGCCGAGTCTGACGACGACGCAACCGACGCAACAGCGTCGGATGACGGCGAATCCACGGAAGCGCCGAAGAAGAAAAAGTCGAAGAAACTGCTGTTCATTCTGCTGCCCGTGCTGCTGTTGCTCGGCGGCGGCGGTGGCGCCTATGTCATGGGCGTGTTCGGCGGCCACGAAGACCCTGCGGTTGCCAAGAAGAAGGCCGAGGAAGAGGCGCGCAAGGAGATCGTCTACTATCCGGTGCCTGAGATCCTGGTCAATCTGAGCGGCTCCGGCGGCAAGACCCACTACCTGAAGATCAAGGTCAGCCTCGAGCTCGCCAACAAGAACGAGATCCCCAAGGTCGAGGCGGTTCTGCCGCGCATCATCGACAACTTCCAGGTCTATCTGCGCGAGCTGCGGGTCGAGGATTTGCGCGGCTCCGCCGGGCTTTATCGCCTGCGCGAGGAACTCCTGCAGCGGGTCAACGTCGCCGCCGCGCCGGCCAAGGTATCCGACGTCCTCTTCAAGGAAATGCTGGTCCAGTAGCGCGCCATGGCTGACGAACAAGACTTCGAGAACATGTCCCCCGAGGAGCAGGCCGCCGCCTTTGAGGCGATGGCGGCTGCCCCCGCCGAGGACGATACCGAGGACAACACCATTGAAGGGGCACCGGCTCAGAGTGGCCGGGTCCTCAACCAGGACGAGATCGACAGCCTGCTCGGCTTCGGTGGCGAAGGCGAATCCAACGAAGAAGCCGTCACCGGCATGCAGGCGATCGTCAATTCGGCGCTGGTGGCCTACGAACGGCTGCCGATGCTGGAGGTCGTCTTCGACCGCCTGGTCCGGCTGATGACCACCAGCCTGCGCAACTTCACCTCCGACAACGTCGAGGTCTCGCTCGACCACATGTCGTCGAGCCGGTTCGGCGATTACCTGAACTCGATCCCGCTGCCGGCGATGCTCGGCGTCTTCAAGGCCGAGCAATGGGACAATTACGGCCTGATCACGGTCGACTCGTCGCTCATCTATTCGGTCGTCGATGTGCTGCTGGGCGGCCGCCGCGGTACCGCGCCGACCCGCGTCGAGGGCCGGCCCTACACCACGATCGAGCGCGGCCTGGTCGAGCGTATGCTCGCCATCGTGCTGACCGACCTCAAAACGGCGTTCGAGCCGCTCGCCGACGTGAATTTTAATTTCGACCGCCTTGAGATCAACCCGCGCTTTGCCACCATCGCCCGGCCTGCCAACGCCGCCGTCGTCGCCAAGCTGCGCATCGACATGGAGGATCGCGGCGGGCGGCTGGAGTTCCTGCTGCCTTACGCGACGCTCGAGCCCGTGCGCGAAGTGCTGCTGCAGATGTTCATGGGCGAGAAGTTCGGCCGCGATTCGATCTGGGAAAGCCACCTGGCGAGCGAGCTTTGGGCCACCGATATCGCTCTGGAGGCAGTGCTCGACGAGCAGCCGATGATGTTGAGCGAGATCATGGAATGGCATGTGGGCACCCAGCTTCTGCTCAACGCCGATCCGTCCTCAACCGTAGCGCTCAAATGCGGCAGCGTCGGCATGTTCACGGGCTCAATGGGGCGGCGCAAGCAGAGCATCGCGATCCGGGTGGACGAACGCCTGATCGCCGAATCCAAGGGTTGATCCGATGAGCTTCCCCATTGTGCTCGATGTTTTTATTGCGATTTTGCTCGCGATAACAATCGGCTATGCGATCATTCTTAATCGAAAACTGAAAACCTTGCGCGCCGGTGAGAGCGAGATGCGCAGCGCGATCGAACGCTTCGGCATCGCCGCCGCCCAGGCCGAGGCCAATCTTGCGCGCTACAAGGATATCGCGGCGCAACCCGACGGGCCGTCCAAGCGCGACAGCGCCGACGCAGGCCGGGCGCTCGCACCGTTGGTTTCCGAGGCGCGCAAGCTGGCAGCCGATCTCAATCTGCTGATCGGCCGGGGCGAGTCGCTGATCGCGGAAAAGACGGCGACGCCCGCTTCCACGACGGGCGCTCCCACGACCCGCACTGGCGCGACCACGACCCGGCCCAGCCTGCAGACGCTGACCCGCGCGAAGCCGGCCGGCCCCAGCCGCGCGGGCCGTGTCGACATGGCCAATCCGGCGGCGACCTGGTCGCTGGATGAAGAGCTCGAGCTGATCGACGTGCTCAAGGCCGCCCGCTAGGAGCCGTTATGCGTTTGCGCCTCCGTCTTCTCCCGATCCTGATCTTCAGCGCCGCGCTGCTTCTGAGCGTCCGGGTTGGTGGTCTGTGGAACGACCTTTCGCTCGGGGTCGGCGGGGTCTCGGTTGCCGAGATCAAGCCCGCCGCCGGCACCACGGCGAAGCCGGCCGCCAAGCCGATGGAGAAGCCCGCCGAGGCGGCAAAGAAACCGGCTGAAGGGGGCAAGAAGCCGGCCGAGATGGCCAAGGAAAAAACCGCCACCAGCGTCGCGAAGACCAATCGCCGCCCGCCGCCCGAGCGCGACGTCACCGAGTACGACATCCGGGTGCTTCAGGACCTGGTGCGCCGGCGCGAGGTGCTGGAGAAACGCGAACGCGCGATCGCGCTGCGCGAGGGATTGTTGAAGGCCGCGGAGAAGCGCGTAGAGCAGAAGATCGCGCAGCTCCGCATGATCCAGGTCGCCATCAAGGCCGATCTCGAAACCTCGCAGAAACGCCGCAACGCGCGCTTCAACAAGCTGATCAAGATCTACTCGAACATGAAGCCCAAGGACGCAGCGCGTGTCTTCGACGAGATGCCGCTGCCCATTCTGCTCGACCTCGTGGGCGGCATGAAGGAGGGCAACAGCGCGCCGATCCTGGCCAAGATGAACTCCGTCAAGGCACGCCAAGTCACCACGGGTCTTGCAGCACGCGCGCGGCGCGGCCGGATGAAGGCGGCCGCCAAGTAATGATCGCCCGCCGGTCCCGCGGAGGACGCCCACTGGCTCGGGAACGAATGGCTCGGCATATGAGCCGCCGCGCGCCGACCGCGGCGTGGCTTGTTCTCGCGGGCGGGCTTTTGAGTGTGGCTTGGCCCGCCGCGGTGTCGGCCGAGGCGCCGAAACGGGCTGGCGCGCCGGCATCCCAGATCGTTCAGGCCGCGCCGTCCGACGAGGGCGGCCGCATCATCATCACCTGGTCGAAACCGGTCGCCGCGCATGCCGCCACCGTCGGCAATCGCGTGGTGCTGATCTTCGACCGACCGCTCACCGCCTCGTTGTCGGGCGTGGTGGCCGCGATGCCCAAGCTCGTGCGCCGGATCGACGCAAGCGAGGATCGCCGCGCGCTCACCATCGTGTTGCACAAGCCGCATCGTCTGCAGCTCATCCGCCGCGGCCGGCTCGTGATCGTCGATCTGAAACGCCCCAGGACGGCAACGGCGATGGCAAAGCCCCAGCCCAAGATCAAGATAAAGCCGAAGCCGAAGATGAAATCGACGGCGGCGGCCAGCATGCCAAAGCCGCTCGCAAAGCCCAAGATGGCCGCCAAGCCGCCGGCCAAAACGAACGCTAAGCCGGCTGCCAAGTCGCCGGCCGAGACCGTCGGCGTTCGCTACGAATGGATGCCCACCCGCCAGCGCCTGACCTTCGCCTGGCGCGCGCCCGTCGAATATTCCGTCGAGCGCGTCGGCGGGGTGATCTGGCTGAAGTTCCGCCGGCCCGGCCGCATCGATATGGCGGCGCTCGGCCGTGCCCTGCGGGGCGCCGATATCGCGGTCCAGTCGAAGCCCGGAACGGCCATGCTCGAAGTCTTCGTGCGGGCGCCGCGCAACCGGCCGATCCGCTACCGGCGGGCCGGAAGCGCCGTGGTGCTGGACGTTTTCGGCCGCACGCCGGCGCCGCTGAAGATGGCGAAGGCCCCCGCCAAAGGCAGCAAGGCTGCGACGAAGGCGGGACCGATGACCAAGGCGGCCAAGCCCGCCAAGCCGGCCGAAACTATGAAAAAGACGGAGATGAAGGCGGCGCTGGACGACCCGACCGCCGATCCGCCGGTCGACATGCTCCATCCGATGCAGGGCCCGCACCTCGCGCTCTCCACCGCCGATGGCCATCCCGAGCTGCGGTTCGACTGGCCGCGCGCCGTCCCGGCGGCCGCGTTCCGGCGCGGGCGGCATATCTGGCTCGTCTTCGATGCGCCGGCGAGCTTCGATCTCACGGAGATCCGTCGCGAGCTCGAGAGCCGCGTCTTTTCCATCGAGCAGGTGTCCGCGCCCAACATCACGGTTCTGCGCATCGGCGCGCCGGCGCAAACCGGCGTTGTCATGGCGGGGCAAGGTTCTACATGGCGGGTGTCGCTGACGAGCCGCCCCTCCAAGGCGAACAAGGCGATCGCGATCGAGGCCCAGCCGGAGGCGAGCGGCGGCGGACGGCTGCTGCTCAAGGTGGCGAACACCAAGCGCCCGCTCGAATTCAGAGACCCCGGCGCCGGCGACACGATCGCGGTGGTGCCGGTCGCGACACCCGGTCTCGGGGTCGCGGCGCCGCGCCGCTATGCGAAGTTCCGGCTGCTCGCGACCGCGCAGGGGATGGTGGTCGTCGACCGCGCCGACGGCGTTGCGGTGCGTGCCGATCCTGCCGCCGTCACGGTCTCGGGCTATGGCGGGCTCAATCTTTCCGGCGTGCGCGTGCGCGTGCGCAAGCGCAAGGTGACGGGGAGCACCGCACCCATCTTCGATTTCGAACGCTGGCGGGGTGGGCCGCTGGAGGCGTTCCCGAAGTTCTACATCGTCGAAAAGCAAAAGCGGCTGCACGCCGTCGCTCTCGCCGGCAAGGCCGAGCGGAACGCCCGCCGCATGGAGCTCGCCCAGTTCTACTTCGCGCATGGCCATGCGCCGGAAACGCTGGCCGTGCTTCGCCGCATCGAGCAGAGCGATGCGGTGGGCGCACGCACGCCGGCTTTCCGGGCGCTCCGCGGCGCGAGCCATCTGTTGATGGGCCATATCAAGGTCGCCGGGCGCGACCTTTACGATGCGAGCCTCGATCGCTCGCTTGAGATGGCGCTGTGGCGGGGTGCCGCTGCCGCGGCTGCGGGCAAGTGGCACTCGGCAAACCGGGAGTTCCTCCGCTCGGGTCCGATCATCAACCGCTATCCGGCCTGGCTGCGCGGCAGATTTGCGGAGACCGCCGCGAAGGCGGCGCTCGCCACGGGTGACCTGCAGCGCGCCAAGGGCCTGATCGCGCTGGTCCGCTCGTTCGGGCCGTCCCCGCACGATGCCGAGCGGCTCGATTACATGGATGCCATGGTCGCCGCCAAGATGGGCAAGCACGGCGCTGCGGTCGCCGCGTGGACCCATCTCTCCAAGACCGCCAAGAGCCGCGAGGTTCGCGTGCGCTCTTTGGTGGCGCGCGTCGAGCGCGAGTTGGAATTCGGCACGCTCGACGCCGAGGCGGCGATCGACGAGCTCGAATCCGCCCGCTATGTGTGGCGCGGCGATGAGGCCGAATACATGGTGAGCGAGTTGCTCGGCCGCATCTACATCAAGGCCGGAAAGCCGGTCGAAGGGCTCGCCGCGCTGGAGCGCGCCGGCCGCATCGATCCCAAGCTCGCCAAGAAGCGCGCCCTTAAGGCGCGGATGCGCAAGGAATTCGTGCGGCTCTTCGTCGCCCGCGACAAGAATAAAATGAAGCCGCTGCGTGCGCTGGCCGTGTTCCAGGAGTTCTCTCACCTGATGCCCGCGGGGCCGGACGGTGACAAGATGATCACGGCGCTTGCCGATCGGCTGGTGGCGGTCGATCTGCTGGGCCGCGCCTCGAGCCTGCTCGAGCAACAAATCAAGAAGCGCCTCACCGGGACCGAGCGCGCCAAGGTGGGCGCCCGGTTGGCCTTGCTGCGGTTGCTCGATAAGAATCCCGCCGCGGCGATCGACGCGTTGCGCCTAAGCGACGTCGAGAACATGCCCGCCGAGCTCGCCCGCCAGCGCCGGCGTTTGCGCGCCCGCGCCCTCGCGAGCACGGGCCAGACCGGAAACGCGCTCGTATTGCTGGGTCCCGACCGCAGCCGCGAGGCCGAGCTGCTCCGCGCCGACATTCACTGGAAGAACAATGCCTGGAAGGAAGCGGCCGCCGCCTATGGCCGCCTCGCCGGCCAGATCCCAAAGGACGCGACCGCCCTCGATGACGCGCAATCGCGCACCGTGCTGTCTTGGGCGGTAACCCTTGCGCTCGCCGGCGACGGCCCGGGTCTCAAGACCTTGCGCGCGCGCTTCGGCAAGGCGATGGCGAGCGGTCCCTACCGCGCGACCTTCCAGGTCATCGCCAACGAGATCGAGGCCGGCGTGCCGGACTTCCGGAAGATCGCCGCCAAGGTCAATGAGGTCGATGCCTATCAGGCCTTCATGACCGTCTACCGCAAGCGCATCGCCGCCGGCGGCCTCAAGGCCGTCAACTAGTCAGCACATAATTGGTTTGATTGGGACGCCACCGCGGCAATTGCCCGGCCGGGGCTGGTATTGGCTTGCCGTATTTGCGCCGGGACTGCCGCCTCGCGGCTACGTCCCGCCGAAGCTCCGTACCAGCGAGCCCGCAACCAGGAACCAGCCGTCGACCAGCACGAAGAATATGAGCTTGAACGGCAGCGATATGGTGACCGGTGGCAGCATCAGCATGCCCATCGACATCAGGATCGACGCCACCACCATGTCGATCACCAGGAAGGGCACGAAGAGCAGGAAGCCGATCTCGAAGGCGCGCCGGAGCTCGCTGATCATGAAGGCCGGCACGAGCGCGCGAAGCGGCGTGTCGTCAGCCGTCGCCGGCTTCACGTCGGCCAGGTCCATGAAGAGGGCGAGGTCGTTCTTGCGCACATGGGCCAGCATGAACTTGCGGATCGGCTTCACGGTGCGCTCGAAGGCCTGCTCCTGGCTGATCTCCTGCTTGATGAGGGGCGCCACGCCGTCCTTGTAGGCCTGCTCGACCACCGGCGCCATGATGAAGGCGGTGAGGAAGAGCGCGAGGCTGACCAGCACCGAGTTCGGCGGCGTCTGCTGCAGGCCGAGGGCGCTGCGCAGGAACGACAGCACCACGACGATGCGGGTGAACGAGGTCACCATGACCAGGATCGACGGCGCCAGGCTGAGGACCGTCAGCAGGGCCACGAGCTGAAGGATGCGGCCAGTGGCGCTGGTGCCCTGGCCGATGTCGAGCGTGAAGCTTTCCGCCGCGGCGGAGCCCATCGTCAGCAGCATCGCTGCGGCCGCCGCCGCCAGGACCGCACCCAGCATGAGAGGCTTGCGGCTCACGATGCGGCCCCCTTGGTCGCGACTTCGTCGCTCGCCTTGGCTTTCCGGCTCATCTTCGAGCGGAGCTGCGACTTGAAGCTGATCGACGGCGTGTCGTCGGTCTCGGCGACGCTGGCCGCCGGCGGCGCGATGCCGGTTTCGATCACCGTCTCGTTGGTGGCCCCCAGCAGCACCAGATGCTCGACACCGTCACGGCGCACCAGCACCAGCCGGCGCTTGGCGTCGACCGCGCTCACCTCGACGATCGAAAGCCGCTTTCCCATGCCCTTGCTGCGCACGACGCGCGTGCCGAGGCCGGCCTTGCGCGCCAGCCAGGCGACGATGCCGATCAGCGCCAGAACGAAAAGCAGCGCCAGAACGAAGCGCATATAGGTGTCGAGTTCCATCAGGTATCGAATTCCAGAGGGCGTGCCGGGGTCTTGCGCTATTTCCGCTGAACTTTGGAGGCCTGCTGATAGGCCTTGCTCGCCTGCTCGCCGACGGAGATCGACTGCAAGCCCTTGGCGAGCCCGTCACGCTGGCGGGTCAATGCCTCGGTGAGCTTGTTGAGCTCGTCGATCAACGACACGATGGGCTGCTCGAAGGGGCGGCGCTCGGCGACCGGCAAGCCCTCGATGGCGCCGCAGATCGTCTCCACGCGGCTGGCGAGGTCCGAGATATCAAACGGATGGCCGACCTTCAGCTTGCGCCGGGTGGCGTCGAGCTCACTGGTCGTCGCATCGAGGGCGGATCGGATCTCGGCGCTTGAGTTCATTGTGTCTCGTCCTCCGCTCGGGCGGCCTGCACGTCGGCGAGCTTGCCGTTTGCGCGGTAGAGATAGCCGAGGATTTCGGCCACGGCGGCGAAGGCCTCGGGGGGGATTTCCTTGTCGAGGTCGACCGCCTGCAGGAGCGTCGCGAGATCGGCGTTCTGCTCGATGGCGATGCCGTTGGCCCGGGCGATCTCGATGATCGATTTGGCGACCGCGCCGCCGCCCTTGGCGACCACCCGCGGGGCGTTGTCGGCCCGGGGCGCATAGGCGAGGGCTACGGCAACATCGGCGTCCGCGCCGGACTTTTCCCCAGCGCCGCCTTTGGTCGGCGGCGTTGCGGCCGCGTTGTCTGATCGGTTGTCCGGCCTGCTCATTTGGCTAGGAAATCTCTTGCTTCGGGGCTGCCGCGGATCGCGTTTGATCGGTCATCATTGGGTGATCATGGTGCGGCCGACATGGTTAATAATCGGCTAAGGTCGGACGGCCATGGCGCCCGTGTCGAAACGATTTGTCCGTCTTTTGCGAATAATGTGGATGAAAGGCGCGCGGCCGTTTCGCTTTCATGCGGCCCTGCGCCGTCTTATATTGCCGACGGCGACCGGGGAGACGCGTTTCGACGCGTCAGATGCGCCGCGCGGCGGAAAATGGCGGATCGGCTTAACGCCGGGACGAAGAGAGCCGAATCAGCAGGTGGAACGCCGATGTCCGACGACCACGCTTTAGCGCTGCCTAGAGGCTACATCCTCAAGGATTACAAGATCGAGAAGGTGCTGGGCCATGGCGGCTTCGGCATCACCTATCTTGCGTCCGAAACCAACCTCAACCGCCACGTCGCGATCAAGGAATACCTGCCGGTCGAATTCGCCGTCCGCGAGGGCGACACCACCGTCAAGCCGAAGTCGAGCGCCGACAAGGAAGACTACGAGTGGGGCCTGGAGCGCTTCGTTCAGGAGGCGGGCACGCTCGCCGTCTTCCGGCATCCCGCGATCGTCTCGGTCTACCGCTATTTCGAGGACCATGGCACCGCCTACATGGTCATGGAGTACGAGGAGGGCGAAAGCTTCGCCCAGGTGATGCGCGAGAAGCGCGGCAAGTTCACCGAGGAGGAACTGCGCGCCATCCTGATGCCGTTGCTCGACGGCCTCGCGGTCGTCCACAAATCGGGCTACCTCCACCGCGACATCAAGCCGGGCAACATCTACATCCGCACCGACGGCTCGCCAGTGTTGCTCGATTTCGGCGCCGCGCGCCACGCGATCGGCAACAAGAGCAAGAACCTCACCAGCATCGTCACGCCGGGCTACGCGCCGATGGAGCAGTATTTCTCCGACGGCAACCAGGGCCCGTGGACCGACATCTACGCACTGGCCGGCATTCTCTATCAGGCGGTCTCCGGCGACATCCCGCCCGAAGCCCCGGCCCGCATCAAGCGCGATCCGTTCACGGCACTGCGCGGCTCGGCCCATGCCAAGCGTTTCAGCGAGCCCTTCCTGGCGGCGATCGACAGCGCGCTCGAGGTCGACGAGGAAGTGCGGCCGCAGACCGTCGCCGAGTGGAAGGCGATCTTCAACGGCGAGGCCGTGCCGCCGGCGGCCCCCGTCGAGGCGCCCACCGCGGCCTTGCGTCCGGAAGGCGGCACGATCATGCCGGGCCGGGTCTCGCAGCGCAGCGCGCCGCCGCCGCCGCCCTCGTCCCGTACCGTTGCGGCCGGAGGGTCAGGCGAGCGAAAGAAGGGCGTGAGCCCGCTGGTCTGGGCCGGGGCAGGCGTGCTCGGAATTTTGGTCGTCGGCGCCGGCGTCGTCGCGGCTGTGAAGCCGGAACTCTTCGGCGGCAGCACCGAGATCAGCGGAAACGGAACGACCGGCGCGGGCGCCGGAACAACCGGCAGCGCCGGCACCACGGGTGGCCAGGGCAGCGGTCAAGATGGCGAGGAAGCGCGCCGCCGCGCCGAGGAGCTGCGCCGCCAGCAGCAGGAAGAAAAGCGGGCCCAGGAAGAAGAGCGCAAGCGCGAAGAAGCGCGCCGCAAGGCCGAAGACGAGGCCCGACGCAAGGCCGAAGCCGAAGCGAAGCGCAAAGCGGAAGCCAAGCGCAGAGCTGAGGCCGAAGCCCACCGCAATGCGCAGGAGGAGGCCCGCCGCAGGGCAGAGGAAGAAGCCCGCCGCAAGGCCGAGCAGGAGTCCCGCAATGGCGACGCCGAGGCGCGGCGCAAAGCCGAGGAGGCCGAACGCCAGCGCCAGGCCGAGGAACGCCGCAAGGCCGCGGCGGAAGCCCGCCGCAAGGCTGCCGAGGAGGCAAAACGCAAGCGCGAAGCCGAGCGCAAACGCCAGCTTGCCCTGGGCCGTTCCGGCCAGCGTTGCGGCTCCGGCGTGCGCGCACTGCAGGGCAAGTTCGGGCGGGGCGACTGCCCCAAGATCACCCGCGCCTTCGCCTTCGCGCTCCTGAACCCGCAGCCGGGGGTGCCAATCAACTGGTCGAATCCCGCCATCGGGCACCGCGGCACGGTCTTGGCCTACCAGGCCTATCAGGGCAGGAACGGCGTGCTCTGCCGGCCGTTCCGTCAAATCATGGTGGCCGAGGGACGGACGCATGCCGGCAATGGCGCTGCGTGCCTGATCGGGGGGCGCTGGACCATCGTTCGATGACGGGCAGCCCTTGTCCGCGCGGGGTCGCGGTCACCCGCGTCGCGTTCAAGTTCACGGGCCGATCGAAACCGAGATGATCAACCTTGTTGCCATGAGCGGGGCGTCGGACGGCGCGCGGTGCCCGAGGGCGATCGCACGCACTCTCATGTGCTGGATCATGTGCGGGTCGGCGGCGTTGGTCCTCGTCCTCGCTGGGACGTTGAGCCGCGCCCACGCCGAGACCACGACCGTGCGCGCCGGGCCGGTCACCGTGCGTGCGGCTCAGAGCGGACCCTTGCGTCTGATGCTCGATATCCATGCCGCACCCCCCGCCAAAGTCGCGTCGGCGACGGCAAAGCTCGGCGAAACCGCCTTGCCGGCCTCGGCGATCGAGCCTTATCCG
>CAZBRE010000071.1:0-21141 GCA_964494065.1 uncultured Alphaproteobacteria bacterium | reverse complement strand
GCACCGATTTCCGCGGCACGATGCCCGGCGCTTTGACCTCAACGCGCTGCATCGATTCGGACGCGATCGGCCCCTTGCCGTCGATCGGATTGCCGAGCGCGTCGACCACGCGGCCCAGCAGCCCCTTGCCCACCGGCACTTCGACGATGGCGCCGGTGCGCTTGACGGTGTCGCCTTCCTTGATGTCGCGGTCGGTGCCGAAGATCACCACGCCGACATTGTCGGTCTCCAGGTTCAGCGCCATGCCCTTGATGCCGCCGGGAAACTCGACCATCTCGCCGGCCTGGACCTTGTCGAGCCCGTAGACGCGGGCGATGCCGTCGCCGACCGAAAGCACCTGGCCGACCTCGGCGACATCCGCCTGGGTGTCGAAGTCGGCGATCTGCTTCTTGATGATATCGGATATTTCTGCCGCTCGGATCTGCATCAGCCGATCCCCTTCATCGCAAGTTGCATTCGTGAGAGCTTGGTGCGCAGCGAGCTGTCGAACATGCGCGAGCCGACGCGCACCACCAGCCCGCCGAGTATCTCGGGCTCGACGCTCACTTCCACCGAAACCTTGGCGCCGAGCGCGGATTTGAGCGCGTTTTCGAGCGCCGTGGTCTGGGCCTCGTTGAGCTTGACCGCGGAGGTGACCGCCGCCGTGACCTCGCCGCGCCGCGCCGCGAGCAGGCGCAGGAAGGCGGTGATGATCGCCGGCAGCGCGAAGAGACGCCGGTTGTCGGTGACGACGCCGATGAAGCGGCGCGTCAGCGCATTCACCTCGGCCGTTTGAATGATGGTTTCGACTGCTTTCCACTGGTCATCGCGGGTGATCAGCGGGCTGCGGATCAGGCGGCGCAGATCGTCGCTCTCGCCGATCATCTGCTGCAGGCCGCGCAGGTCGTCGGCGACCGCGTCGAGTGCCTTCTCGCCCTCGCCCAGATCGTACAGCGCGGTCGCATACCGCTCGGCTATGCCGCCCAGCCCTGATGCCTCAGATGCCAACTGAGAGCTCCTCCACCGACCCGATAATTTCCGATTAACCCGTTGATTTTATTTGGCAACGCCAGATAAGCCCAGGCCGCTCGTCCCCCGCTGGCCAAGGCGAGCGTGTGGTAACACGTTCCCCCAACCTGCGCAAGCGAGGGCGGGGTGCGGCGGATGGGCGCGCCCGCATGCGGCAAAGCCGCCGAAATGGCCGAAAAGCCGGGGAGATTTCGCCGCGCCGAAGCGGACAACATGGCACGCCCGAGCCCCGGCGCGGGAGCATGCCGGTGGGCCGGCGGAACTGGTCCTATCACGCATCCTTGGGCGCGCCATATCATGAGGCTATACTGCGCGCCGGGTCACCCAGTCACCATTCTCGCGCAACCTTGCGCAACCGTCCGAAGGTCCGAGGCCATGCAGACCTATTCGATCGGCCGCTCGAACGACAACGACATCGTCATCCGCGATCATTCGGTGTCGCGGCACCACGCCGAACTGCGCATCGAGGACGACGGCAAGTACCAGCTGGCCGATCTCGGCAGCACCAACGGCATCTATGTGCAGGGCGACGACGAAGACTGGGTGCAGGTCCAACAGGCCTACGTGACCGAGACCGAGCGCATCATGATCGGCGGCACGGCGACGACCGTGGCGGCGCTGATCGGCGCACCGGAGAGTGGGCTCGAGCCCGGCACGACGGATGCCGAGCCCGGCCCCGCGCCGGCGGCTCCGGGTCCCGCGCCGCTGCCGGACGCGGTGCCCGATGCGCCGCCGACCGATCCCAATCCGCCGCAAGTGGCCGCACCGCCCCCATCGGCCCTGCCCCCATCTGCCCCACCGCCATCTGCCAGTGACGCCCAGCCCGCGGCACGGATCGATCCCGGCTCGCTCAATGCCGGCACTACACCGGCCAGCGACGGCGAGCCGACCCAGACCGACCTGCCGCCGGTCGAGGCCACGAAACCCGATATGAATGCGGATACCGGGCCCGGTGTGCGCTCCTACCAGGATTATTTCGCCGAGAAGCAGACCGAGAGCGGCGCGACCGACGAAGTGCCACCGCCGCCGCCGCCCGTGCCAACGCGCAGCCGCCGGCGGCGGCACGGCTGGATCACCTGGTCGGCGATCGGCGCGGCCGTGCTGTTGCTGGCAGGCGCCGGCACCTTCGCCGCGATCCAGTACAAGGACAAGATCTTCGGCTCGGGCGACACCGCCACCGCGGGCGGAACCAACCAAGGACCGGTGGAGAAGGTACCGCGCGCCCACTGGTCGGCGACCTTCGGCGGGCCGAAGGACGACCATGCCAACGCCATTCACATCACCGCCAACGGCGGCTTCATCGTCGCGGGCTATACGACCTCGACCGGCAAGGGCGGCGAGGACGGCTGGGCGGTGCTGATCGACAAGAACGGCTACAAGGTCCGCGACATCACCTATGGCGGCGCCCAGGATGACCGCATCGAGGGGCTGATCCGCACAAATGACGGCAACTACCTCGCCGTCGGCCGCACCAAGTCGAAGGGCAAGGGCGACTGGGACTTCTGGATCCTCCGCCTCGATCCGACCGGCGCCGTGTTGTGGGAGACCGTGGTCGGCGGCGCGGCGGCGGATATTGCGCGGGGCGCGGTTGCGCTCCGCGACGGCGGCTTCGTCGTTGCCGGCGAGACGCGCTCCAAGACCAAGAACGGCAGCGCGCGCGGCTGGCTCGTCAAGCTCGACGCCAACGGCAAGCAGCAATGGGACGTTACCGTCGGCAATCTGGCGGGCGACTACCAGATCCGCGCGATCGAACAGACGGCGGAGGGCGGCTACATCGTGGCGGGCAGTCACACACGGCCGAAGCGCGGCTCCGACATCTGGCTCGCGCGCATCTCCAAGACCCGCAAGATCGTCTGGCAGTTCGCGACGCGCGGCCGCGCCACCGACTATGCCAGCGCCATCTTCGCCAGCCGCAAGGGGACGTTCCTGGTCGCCGCGACCAGCGCCTCGCGCAGTGCCAGCGGCGGCGGCAAGGGCGACGCCTATCTCTTCGCGCTCAGCGCCAAAGGCAAGCGCAAATGGGTGCATGCCTATGGCGGGAAGAAGGTCGACAGCGTGGACAGCATGGTACGCGCCTCCGACGGCTTCATTCTGTCGGGCTTCACCGAGTCGAAGGGCTCTGGCGGGCGCGACCTCTGGCTCATCAAGATCAACAACGCCGGCCGCCACGAGTGGGACAAGACCTTCGGCGGCACCGGGCTCGATAACGGCATCGGCGTGCTGGCCCTGCGGGACGGCAGCATCGTCGTCGCCGGCAATACGAGCTCGCGCGGTGCCGGCGGCAACGATGCGTGGGTCCTCAAGCTCGACAAGGATGGCAAGATGCCCGGCGCGGGCGGTGAGATCGGTGGCGGGGGCGGCAGCACCGCACCGGAAAGCAAAGCTCCGGAGAAACGCGCCGGCGGCACAACGGCCCCGGCGAAGACAAAGCCCAAAACAAAAACCAAGAAACGCTAAGCCCTTATGACGAGTTACAGGATCGGTCGCGTCGGCGACAACGACATCGTGATCGAAGATCCGTCGATCTCGCGCGCCCATGCCGAGCTCACCTCGCTGCCCGACGGGCGCTTTGCGGTGAAGGATCTCGGCAGCAGCAACGGCACCATGATCCAGGGCGCCGACGGCTGGGAGTTGGTCGAGGAAGCGACCGTCGAGGCCGACCAGCCGATCCGTTTCGGAAAACGCATGGCGACGCCCACCGAGTTGGTGGCGCTCGCCGCGGCCATTGCGCCACAGGCCGAGCCCGAGGCGTCGCGCCGCGAGCGCTATGACGCCTCCACCGATTCAGACGAACCGGGCCGCGCGCCGGGTGAGCCGGTCGCCGTGGTCAGCGCCGCGTCGCTGCCGCGCTGGGTGGTGCCGACCGCGGCCGGCGGGGGCGGCTTGGTCCTGATCGCGATCGTCGTGGTGGTGCTGTTGCTGGGACCGCTCGGCGGCGCCTCATCGTCGGATTTCGTGCGCAACTGTTCGCAGCACATCGGCTCGCAGACCCGCTGCAAATGCTGGGCCGATGGCTTGAAGGACCGGCTTTCGGCTCAGGATTTCGTCGAGCTCACCGCGGCCATCGCCAAGCGCGACTGGCAGACCGCCATGCCGCCGGCGGTGCGCGAGAAGTTCACCGCGGTCGAGGGCGCCATCACCGCCAAATGCGGGGCGCTCAACTAGCCTTAACTGGCCCTTCTGCGTTCGCGCGCGGGGGAGACCTCGTAGCGATGGCCGTGATCGAAACCGCCATCCAATAAAAACGCGAGCACCTGGTGCATCACCCGCGGATGCTGGCACATGATGGTGTGGTTGGCGGGCAGCGCGATGAAGTCGGTCATGCCCTCCAGATAGGTGTTCTCGACCTCGACCGTGCCGTCATTGGGCACGTCGGGCGCGAGGAACTTGTTCACATAGGCGATCGGATTGAGCAGGTGCCAGCGCGTCGTGCCCGCGATCACCCCGATCTCGCCTTTGGGCACGCCAAGGCCCGCCAGATAATCCGAGCCGACCGCGAGGTCCTGCGCCGCCGGGCCGAAATACCAGGCCGTGAACGGCCGGTGGCCCATGCGGTTGAGGACGCCCGCCCCCTTGTTGGGCGAGCCGATCATGACGATGCGGCCAAGATCGAACGGCGGCGGCTCCAAAAGCGCACCCCGGATCAGGATGCCGCCCATCGAATGGCCGATCATGTGGACCTTGCGCCCGCCATCGGCCCAGCGGCCGAGATCGGCGATCAGCATCTTGGTCAGCGCCGCCACATTGTGCTTGGTGCTCGGATAATCGTAGGTCTCGACGTCGAACCCGGCATGCCGGAGATAGGGCTTCATGCGCCAGAAGACGATCGAGGAGCGCCCGAGACCGTGGACCAGCACCACGAGATCCCGGCGCTTGATCGCCGATACGTCGTTCATGTGACGGTGGCCCTCACGGGTTCGCGGTCGAGATGGGCGATGGCATTGGCGTAGACGGACAAGAGCGGCAGCTTGGCGGTGACCGGGCGAAACCCATCCGCATCCCGCTTCACCAGTTTGCGGACGGTCAACATGCGCAGCCCTTCTTCGATCGCGCGGTCGGCGCCACGACGCGGACTATAAACGTGCGCGCCGGCCGCCTCCAGCCGCGCGGCACGGGCAAGCGCACGTTTCTTGATTTCAACGACCGGCACGGAACGATCCGGCGCTTCGATCAGCACGGCGGCAATCAGTCCGCTCGGCAGCACCGGGATCGCGGCGGCAACGCTGCCCATCAGGTCGTCGGCCAAGCGCGCGACCCAGCGAAACCGCTCGGCCTTGGGCAAGCTGCGCGGATCGACGTCGTGCTGTGCGAGCCAGGCCTTGAGCGACACCGGCGTGGCGAAGTTGGCGACGGCATAGCCGAACGGATGGCGCCACCGCCGCAGCTTCAGCCACGCCGTGCCGGCGAGGAAAATCAGCGACATGCGCAGCACGAAGCTATCGCCCTTCGTCTTCAGCGCGAGGTCGCGGTTGGTGACGAGGTTCCATTCCTCCGGCACGCGGTCGTAGTTGACGCCGATCGGCATGAAGACGATGTCGCGCTCGCCCTCGCGGTCGAACGCGTTAGTCATGTAATCGAGCAGCCCGAGCTTCGGCGTCTGCAGCCGGCCGTCACGCGAGAGGGCACCTTCGGGAAAGACGGCTTGCGTGACCCGCGCCTCGGTCGCGAGCTGGACGTAGCGTTCGAGGATCCGCCGGTAAAGCGGGTCCTTCGAATCGCGGCGCACGAAATAGGCGCCGGCGCTGCGCATCAGCTGCTGAAACGGCCAGTGCCGCGCCCATTCGCCGACGCCGAAGGAGAGCGTCGTATTGCCCGCCGCAAGATAGGTCACCAGCACATAGTCGATATTGCTGCGGTGGTTGCAGAAGAAGACGACGCTGTCCTCGGAGCTTATTTTGGCCAACGCATCGGCGTCCTGATAGCCGAGCCGCACCCGGTAGAGCGAGCGCATGAACGAGCGCGCCGCCATGTAGCCGAAGCGAAAATAGAAATAGGGATTGAAGGCGGGCACGATCTCGTGCGCATAGGCCTCGACCTCGGCCCGCACGGTCTCGACCGGAACGCCGCGCGCCGCCGCCGTCTCCTCGGCCAGCTCGACGATCTTGGGATCGCTGGCGAGGCGGTGGGCGAGGAATTCGCGCCGCGTCAGCTGGAAGGGCGGCATTTCGAGCTGGAGCCTGGGATTGAGCGCCGCCACGACCTTGCGCCGGCGCGCGCGCAATATCGCCCGGGCCAGCGGCAGCAGCACGAAGCCCCACAGCCCGAGCACCGCCAGCACGGCCAGCGGCACGAACACCCACCAGGACAGCGTCAGCGATCCCGCCATGCCCCGTCCTCCCCAACCGCGGAGGATAGCATATTTGTGACGTTTCTTCCGCCTCGACTCTTTCCCGTCACTCCCGCGCCCTTCGACAGGCTCAGGAGCGGGAGTCCAGGGAAGCCGGAAAGGCCCGCGCCCTGTGTTCTCTGGATTCCCGCTTTCGCGGGAATGACGTTACGGGGAAACCAGCGGGTCAGAGAAAACTATACGGGTCGATATCGACCTTGATGCGCACCCCCGAGGGCACCTTCACCGCCGCCAGCCATTGGCGGATGTAAGGTTGCAGCCGCACGTCGCGCCCGGCCT
This sequence comes from uncultured Alphaproteobacteria bacterium, assembly GCA_964494065.1. Lineage (GTDB taxonomy): Bacteria > Pseudomonadota > Alphaproteobacteria > JAPULJ01 > JAPULJ01 > DATKZM01. Next base: position 14,507 of record CAZBRE010000071.1, on the reverse strand, counting down.
TGACGAGGAAGCGCTGGCGGTGCCGTCCGCGTAACGTAGCGAGCGGCGCCGGGGCGGGCCCCAACACGTCGATGCCGTCGACACGCGGCGATTTGAGCGCCAGCATGCGCGCCGTCTCCTCCACCCGCGCGATGTTCGGCCCGGAGACGACCAAGGCGGCGAGCCGTCCATAGGGCGGCAATTTCGCCGCCTGCCGCGCCGCCTTCTCCTCGGCCAGGAAGCGCTCGCGGTCGCCGGAGGCCATGGCGCGCATCACCGGATGCTCGGGCATGTAGGTCTGCAGGAGCACGCGGCCCGGCCGCTCGGCGCGCCCGGCGCGGCCGGAAACCTGGGAGAGCATCTGAAAGGTCCGCTCTGCCGCACGCGGATCGCCGCCGGCCAGGCCCAGATCGGCGTCGATCACGCCGACCAGGGTCAGCATCGGAAAGTGATGGCCCTTGGCCATGATCTGCGTGCCGATCAGGAGGTCGATCTCCTTGTCCTGGATCTGGCGCACCAGCTCGGCCGCGGCCTCGGGGCCACGCACCGTGTCGGACGCCATGACGGCAATCGCGGCCTCGGGAAAGAGCGCCGCTACCTCCTCGGCGACCCGCTCGACGCCGGGCCCGCAGGCGACCAGCGCGCCCTCGGCCTCGCAGTTCGGGCATTGCGGCGGTGGCCGCATCGAATGGCCGCAATGATGGCATTCGAGCCGCCCGGCAAGCCGGTGCTCGACCAGCCAGGCGGTGCAGCGCGGGCACTCGATGCGATATCCGCAGGCCCGGCACAACGTCAGCGGCGCATAGCCCCGCCGGTTCAGGAACAGCATCGCCTGCTCACCGGCCGCAAGCGTCTCGGTCAGTGCCTCGGTCAGCGCCGGCGACAGCCACTTGCCGCGCGGCGGTGGGGTGCGCCGCATATCGACCAGCGTCACATCCGGCAATTCGGCGACCCCGTGCCGCTCGGGCAAATGGAGGCGCGCATAGCGTCCCGCATCGGCATTCGCCAAGGTTTCGAGCGACGGCGTGGCCGAGGCAAGCACGATCGGGATCTCGCCGAGCTGCGCGCGTACGACCGCCATGTCGCGCGCGTGATATACGACGCCGTCCTCCTGCTTGAACGAGGCGTCGTGCTCCTCGTCGATGACGATGAGGCCGAGATCTGCGTAGGGCAGGAAGAGCGCCGAGCGAGCGCCGACCACAACCTTCACCTTGCCCTCGGCGACATTGCGCCAGACCCGCCGCCGCTCGGGCCGCGAGAGCTCCGAATGCCAGGTCGCCGGCGCCGCACCGAAGCGCTCGGCAAAGCGCGCAAACCATTGGGCGCTCATGGCGATCTCGGGCAGCATCACCGCGACCTGCCGGCCTTCGGCGAGCACATGCGCGATCGCCTCGAAATAGACCTCTGTCTTGCCCGAACCGGTGACCCCGTCGAGCAGGGTGACGCTGAAGCCGCCGGTGCGCAAAGTCTGGAGCAGCTCATCCGCGGCGGCGGCTTGATATTGCGAGAGCTCCGGTCCGGGCCGGTCGGGGTCGGGCTGGCGCGGCGGCGAGGGCCGCAGCTGGACGGCGTCGAGGAGACCGGCGGACAGAAGTCCTTTCACCACGCCCGGCGTCACCCCCGCCTCGCGCGCCAGCTCCGTGGCCAGGCGCGGCGGGCCGTCGGACAGGACCGAGAGCACGCGCCGCCGCGCCGGGGTCAGGCGCACGCCTTCGGCCTCCGGATCGAGATCGCTGCGCATATAGGCGGTGACCGGCCGCGGCGGCTCGAGCGCCTCGGAAACACTCATCACCATGCGCAACACCGAGCCCGGTGGCTGCACGGTGTAGCGCGCCACCCAATCGACGAAATCGCGCGACACCTCGGGCAGCAACGGCGCATCGGGCAGCGGCGTTACCTCGCGCAGCTTTTTCTCGTCGATCCCGCCTTCGGCCTCGCCCCAAACCACGCCCAGCACATGGCGGCCGCCGAGCGGCGCCTCGACGAAAGTTCCCGGCGGCAGCTTCTCGCCCGGCGGCAAACGGTAGTCGTAGGCGCCGGCAAGCGGCAGCGGCAGCAACACACTCGCTTGCTCAGCCGCCAGGAGTTCGGACTGTGCTTGGGGTGTTCTGGTGGCGTGGGATTGGGCCATGCGGTATAACCTAGTCGAGCCGCGCGCGCGCGGCCAGAAAGGCCCGTCGCCCAGGCACCGGATACGGGAATTGGGAGCGTGAAGCGAGAGTTATGAAGTTTTTTATCGATACGGCCGACCTGAACGAGATCCGCGAGCTCGCCGCGACGGGGCTGCTCGACGGCGTGACCACGAATCCGTCGCTGATCGCCAAGTCGGGCGGTGATTTTCTCGAAACGATCGAGGAGATCTGCCAGGTCGTGCCGGGCGACGTCAGCGCAGAGGTCGCGGCGACCGATTTCCACACCATGCTGCGCGAGGGGCAGAAACTCTCGCGCATCGCCGACAATGTGGTCATCAAGGTGCCGCTCACCATGGACGGGCTCAAGGCCTGCAAGGCGCTCAGCGCCGACGGCACCAAGGTCAACGTCACGCTCTGCTTCTCGCCGGCGCAGGCGATCCTCGCCGCCAAGGCGGGCGCCACCTATATCTCGCCCTTCGTCGGGCGGCTCGACGATATCGGCGCCGACGGCATGGGCCTGATCGCCGATATCGTGGAGATCTACGACAACTATCCGGACTTCGAGACCGAGGTGCTGGTCGCCTCGATCCGGCACCCGATGCATCTGGTGGAAGCCGCCAAGATGGGCGCGCACGTCGCCACACTTCCGCCCGATGTTATCCGCAAACTCTTCGCCCATCCGCTGACGGATAAGGGTCTCGCGGCCTTCCTGGCGGATTGGGAGAAGACCGGGCAATCCATCCTTGAACAATCGGCGGAAAAGCAGAGCCGTGACGGGACCCAGTAGCGCAGTAAAGCCGACCGCGCGGCCGATCGCGGACGACGAGGTCGCGGACTATCTCCGCCGGCACCCAGACTTTCTGTCCGAACGCCCCGACCTGATGCGCGTCCTGACCCCGCCGGCGCGGCGCAACGGCGACGGCGTGGTCGATCTGCAGCAGTTCATGATCGAGCGACTGCGCAGCGAAGTGGCGCGCCTGAAGAAGAACCAGCGCGTGCTGATCGGCGCCAACCGCGCGCACCGCATCCGCCAGACCCGGATCAACGAGGCGGTAATCGACCTGCTCGCGTCGCGCACCTTCGAGGACGTCATCCAGACGCTGACGACCGATCTCTCGGTGCGCCTCGATGTCGATGCGGTGGCGCTGTGCGTCGAGACCGAGGAGCCCAACGTCCCCGGCGTCACCCGCGGCGGGGTGCGCATCCTGCGCCCCGGCACCATCGACGGCGTGATGGGCCACAACAATGACGTCGTGCTCGGCGACACGGCGGCAGGCGACCGACGGATCTTCCGCCAAGCGGCCGGGCTCGTGCAGTCGAACGCGCTTCTTCGCCTCCGCGTGAGCCCGCTCGCACCCGCGGGCCTCCTGGCGCTCGGCTCGCGCGATGCCACGCGCTTCCAGGACGGCGAGAGCACCGAGCTGCTCGACTTCCTCGCCCGCGTCGTCGAGTCCACTCTCCGTACATGGCTCAACCTGCCAAGCTGAGCGAGCCGGCGCCCGCGCCCACGACCGACCTAACGGGTGCGATCGAGGATTGGCGACGCTGGCTCGAAACCGAGCGCCGCGCCGCCGGCCACACGACCAGCGCCTATCTCCGCGACCTCGATGCTTTCCTAGCGTTTTTGAGCACGCATATCGGCGGCTCGCCGACGCTCGCGGACCTGTCAGTGCTCAAGCCCGCTGATTTCCGCGCCTGGCTCGCCATGCGGGCGGGGACAGGCTACCGCAAGACCTCGACCGCGCGGGCGCTTTCCTCGGTACGCAGCTTCTTCCGCCACCTGAAACGGACCGGAAAGGCGGAGAACGCGGCGATCGCCCAGGTGCGCGGGCCGAAGCTGCCCCGCGCCGTTCCCAAGCCGCTCACCGAGACCGAGGCGGCGGCGACGCTCGATCATGGCGCGCGGGTCGCCGGGGAAAGCTGGGTCGGCAAGCGCGATGCGGCGGTTCTGATATTGCTCTACGGCTGCGGCCTGCGCATCGACGAGGCGCTGGCCTTGAATTACGGCGAGCGGCCGGCCGGCGAGACCATGATGATCCGCGGCAAGGGCGGCAAGGACCGTGTCGTTCCCGTGCTGCCTGCGGTCCACGAGGCGATCGAGACTTATGTCGCCGCCTGCCCCCATACGCTGACCCGCGAAGGGCCGCTCTTCCTTGGCGCGCGCGGGGGACGGCTCGGTGCGCGCACCGTGCAGGGGCTGATGGCGAAGCTGCGCGCACTGCTCGGCCTGCCCGCCTCGGCGACGCCGCATGCGCTGCGGCACAGCTTTGCCACGCATCTGCTGGCGGCCGGCGGCGATCTCCGCGCGATCCAGGAGCTTCTGGGCCACGCCTCGCTTTCAACGACCCAGCGCTACACCGATGTCGACGCGGACGCTCTTCTGGCCGTCTACGACCAGGCGCATCCCCGCGCGCATAAAGCCTCGGGCGGCTCGGAGTAATCAGATGCCCGTCGACCCTCAATGCCAGGCGGTCCTCGATGCGGCGGCGGAGCGCGGCTCGGTCTTCGATGCGCGCACCGCCGACGAGGCCCGCGCGCTCTATTCCGCAAGCACCGACGTCTTCGCGCCGGAGACGCCCAAGCTACGCGGCGTCGAGGACCGCACGATCCAGGGTCCCGACAGTCCGATCCCGCTCCGCATCTACACGCCCGAGGCCGACGGCGCGCTGCCGATCCTGGTTTATTTTCATGGCGGCGGCTGGGTCTTCGGCGATATCGAAACCCATGACGCGATGTGCCGGATTGCTGCCGAGGCCGCCGGCTGCATCGTCGTGTCGGTCGATTACCGCCTCGCGCCCGAGCATAAGTTTCCGGCCGGGCTCGAGGACTGCATCGCGGCGACGCGCTGGTGCGCCGAGCATGGCGGCGAGATCGGCGGCGATCGGACCCGTTTGGCCGTCGGCGGCGACAGTGCGGGCGGAAACCTCGCGGCGGCTACGGCGCAGGCCGCGCGAGACGGCGGCGAGCCGAAGCTCGCCTTTCAGTGGCTCATCTATCCCGCCGTCGATTTCACCGCCGACAACGCCTCGCTCCGCGACAATGCCGACGGCTATCTGCTGACCAAGGCGGCGATCGACTGGACGCTTGCACAGTACACCGCGGGTCCGGGCGAGGCGCAGGACCCGCGCGCCTCCCCGGGACTGGAGCGCGATCTGGCAGGGCTGCCGCCGGCGCTGGTGCAGACCGCCGAGTTCGATCCGCTGCGCGACGAGGGCGAGGCTTACGGCGCGGCGCTGAAGGCCGCAGGCGTGCCGGCCCGGATCATCCGCTATGACGGCATGGTGCACGGCTTCATGCGCATGGGCAAGCTGGTCGACCGCGCGCATGACGGTCTGGCAGACGGCGCTGCGGCCCTCAAAAAAGCTTTCGCGAACTGAGGCTTAGCTCGCCGGACCGGTCCCAGCCATGGGTGCCTGCGCGGCCTTGGTGCCCATCGTGAGGGTGAGCGGACCGAGCAAGGTCACCGCGCCCAACGAGATGAAGGCGAAGCCCCAGGCCACGGCGTCGGCGCGCCCGCCCGTCAGATCGAGGACGAGGCCGAAGACCGGCGGGGCTGCGGCGGCGCCCAGAAACCCGATGGTCGAATGGACCGCCATGGTGGCGCCGCGATAGGCCGGTTCGGCCGCCCCAACCATGCCGGCCGTGAGCGAGGCCGAATCCCCCATCAAAAGCGCGGCATAAACGAGCGCCATCGCCACCACGATCGAGTAGTCGAGCGACCCGGAAAAGCCGAGGGCGGTGCCGAAAAGCGCGCAGCTCACCATGACGACCGAGATCACCCGACGCCGGCCGTAACGCATGGCAAGCTCGTTGCCGAAGATGCTCGAGGGCGTGCCGACCAACATGAAGATCGTCGCGACCACGGTCGGCGGCAGCCAGACATCGGGATCGGCTTGCACGCTGGCGCTGAAGACGAGGAAGGCGACGATCCAGGCGCGCAGGCCGAAGAGCTCCCAGACATGGGCGGTGTAGCCGAGCACGTAGCCCATCGCCTCGCGGTTCCGGAAGACCGGACGGAAGTCGAGGAGATGCGTGTCGGGCTTGCCGGGCGCTTCCGCCTCGTGGCCGCCGAGAACGACCGCCGCGACCACGAAGGCAAGTGCCGAGCAGGCCGCCGCGACGTAGAACACGACCCGCCAGTCGAAATGGCGCACGATCTCGCCGGCCAGCAGGTAAGAGAGGCTCATGCCGATGCCGAAGCTCGCCGTGTAGAAGGCGACCGCGCGCGACTGCGCCTGGCCCTTCAAGCGGTCATTGAGCGCGCGCAGCCCCGGCATATAGGTGCCGGCCAACCCGATCCCGGTCAGCATTCGCCAGAACGCCGCCGTCCAGAACCCGTCGGCGAAAAGCGCGAAGCCGGCCGCCCCGATCCCGCCGATCGCCGCTCCGGTCAGGAAGATGAGGCGCGCATCGACCCGGTCGGTGAGGCTGGTCAGGATCGGGACCATGATCACATAGCCGGCGAAATAGACGCCGCCGATCCAGCCGGCATCGGTGTTGCTGAGCTGCCATTCGGCGGCGAGCGTCGGCAGGAGGGCGGCGAAGCTCGAGATCCCCGTCATCGCCAGGACCTCGACCGCGCACATCGCCGCGATCAGACGAACGGGCCGCATCATGCGCCGGCGCTGTTTGCGTCGCGCCGCATGAACACCCCGTCGAATTGCAGCATCCGTTTCAGGTGCCGATCGTAATAGCCGGGCAGCACGAAGCTGAGTTCGAAGCCCGCCGCCTCGATGCGCTCGACGAGCGCCCGCCAATCGGCCTCGCCCTCGTAAAGCGGCGTGAGCGAGAGCTCGACCTGCAGGCCGGCCAGCTTCGGCAATGTCTTGGCCGCACCGTCGAGCACCGCGCGCTCGTATCCCTGCGTGTCGATCTTGAGGAAGGCGCGGTCGTCCGTCTCGACGAACTGCTCGAACACCCCATCGAGCGTGCGCACGCTCACCGTTTCCTGTCCCGCCGCCGCCGAGCTCGGCGAGACCTGCAGGATCTCGCCCTTGAGCGGCAGCAACGAGCTCATATCGGTCTCGTTCGAGACGGTGATCTCCGCCTCCCCCTCTTCCGCGCCCAAGGCCATCGGCGGCGCAACCGTCCATGCGGGATCGCGCGCGGCGTTGGCCGTCAGTGTCGCATGCACCGCCGCGACCGGCTCGAAGGACACCACGCGGCCTGTCCAGCCGGCGTTGCGCAGATAGCCGACATACTGGCCTTCATTCGCTCCGACATCGAGCAACACGGTGACGCCCGCATCATCCAGCATCGCGGCGATGCGCTGCCAATGCTCGATCGGCGCCTTAACATAGTCGAGGCCGAACCGGCGCAGCAGCTTGCGGAAGGGCCGGGCCATCGCGCGCCCGGCTCAGGCCTTCTTCTTGTTGTTCTTGAGGATCTTGTTGACAAGGCGCTTGGCCCGGACCTCGGCCTCCTCGAACTTCCCGGTCCAGGAGGGGTAGCGATCACGCGCCTTGCGGCGGAAATGCATGCGCCACATGCGCACGCGCGGGCTCACGCGCCCCAGGATGTACATACCGATCAGCAGGAAAAGGATGCCCTGGAGGATCGGCAGGAAGATGCCGAGGATACCGAGGAAGATGCACCCCCAGCCGGTGAGGCGTAGCAGAAAACGTTTCCAGCCCCGTTTGACGCGGCGCGTGCGGCGCCGCAGGCGCGCGGCGGCCTGCGCCTCGGGGTTCAGCTTGGCCCGGTCGGACGTAGCGGCCGGAATTGTCGCGGCGCCGGTCTCGCCATTGCTCGTGGGGCTGTCACTGGTCGTCATCTGCCTCGGATCTGCCGCCTCGCCAAAGATCCCTTCATCGACGCCCTATATATGGATCGGCCTGCCCTCGACTGCGAGGGCGGCCTCTTTCACCGCCTCGTTCAAGGTCGGATGGGCGTGGAAGGCGCGCGCGATATCCTCGGCCGCCCCGCCGAACTCCATCGCCATCACCGCCTCGTGGATCAGCGTGCCGGCGTCGGGGCCGATGATATGCGCGCCCAGCACCCAGTCGGTCTTGGCGTCGGCCAGGATCTTCACGAAGCCGTCGGTGTCGTCGTTCGCCTTGGCGCGGCTGTTGGCGGTGAAGGGGAACTTGCCGACCTTGTAGTCGGTGCCCGCCTCCTTCAGCTCCTCCTCGGTCTTACCGACCGTGGCGACCTCGGGCCAGGTGTAGACTACGCCCGGCACCGTCTCGTAGTTCACATGGCCGTGTTGGCCCGCCATGATCTCGGCCGCGGCGACGCCCTCCTCCTCGGCCTTGTGCGCCAACATCGGCCCCGGGATCGCATCGCCGATGGCGTAGATGCCCTCGACATTGGTCTGGTAGGTCTTGTCGACCTGGATGAAGCCGCGGTTGTCCTTGTTCACACCCAATTCTTCGAGACCGAGCCCCTCGGTGTAGGGCCGCCGGCCGATCGCGACGAGCACGATATCGGCCTTCAACGTCTCGGCCTTGCCGCCGTCTTTTGCCGGCTCGACGCTGAGGGTGACGCCGCTCTTGCTCGCCTTGGCGGACGTCACCTTGGAGCCGAGCTTGAAGTCGAGCCCCTGGCGGGCGAGGAGGCGCTGCAGCATCTTCGCGGTCTCGCCGTCCATGCCGGGACAGATGCGGTCGAGGAACTCGACCACCGTCACCTTGGCGCCGAGCCGCGCCCAGACCGAGCCCATCTCGAGCCCGATATAGCCGGCACCGACCACCACCAGCGACTTCGGAACCTTGCCCAGCTCGAGCGCGCCGGTGGAGGAGACGATCTGCTTCTCGTCGATCTCGACGCCGGGCAGCGGCATCACGTCGGAGCCGGTGGCGATCAGGATACGTTTGGTCGCGAGCTTGGTCTTGCCGTCGACCGTGACCTCGCCGGGCGCGGTGATCGCCGCCGTGCCCTTCACATACTCGACCTTGTTCTTCTTGAAGAGGAACTCGATACCGCCCGTGAGCTGCTCGACCACCTTGTCCTTGCGCCCCATCATGGCCTTGAGATCGAGCTCGACCTTGGCGATTTTGATCCCGTGCTTGGCGAAATCGTTGCTCGCCTCGGCGTAAAGATGCGAGGACTCCAGAAGCGCCTTCGAGGGAATGCAGCCGACATTGAGGCAGGTGCCGCCCAGACTGCCGCGCTTTTCCACGCAGGCCGTCTTCAGGCCCAGCTGCGCCGCCCGGATGGCCGCCACGTAGCCCCCGGGGCCCGCGCCGATCACGATCAAATCGTAGCTTTCCGCCATGTCAGTCCTTCACATCGTTGAGCGCCTTGGGAGAAATGGGCGGCGCGGTATGGGCGTCTTTCCAGCGTATTTCCAGCATATATGGGCCTATCACACAAAACCTGCACGATCCTAAAGGCCACCGCAGCAAAAAACCCGGGCACCGGCATACACCTCAAATCTGACAGCCCTGTTTCAACGCCCCCGCGATAGGCAAAGCCTGCCTCTCTGAATATGTTTAGGACGTGAAACCGGCTGAGGGAGTTCGGCGATGGAAGCTGTCTGGCAAAGCATTGTTGCGGGCGCCCCGGTGCTGCTGCTCCATGTCGGGATCGCCCTGGCGATCCTCATTATCGGCACGATGATTTATGTCTGGATGACGCCGTGGGAGGATCTGAAGCTGGTCCGCGAGGGCAACACCGCAGCCGGCATCGCGCTCGGCGGCATCATCCTCGGCCTCGGCATCCCCATCGCCGCCTGCATCCCCGGCGCCGTCAGCCACTGGGACATATTGTTCTGGGGCGTCGTCACCCTGATCCTGCAGATGGTGACGTTCAAGGTGCTCGACTTCGTGCTCCAGGGCCTGCCGTCGCGCATTGAATCCGGCGAAGTCGGCGCGGCGGTGGTGTTGACCGCGGCCAAGCTGTCGGTCGCCGCGATCGTCGCCGCGGCGGTTTCGGTCTAGCACCCGAGCCCGGCGGCGCACGATGCAGCGCATCGTCCTCACCCTCATCGTCCTGATCGTTCTGTCGACGCTGGGCGCGCGCTATTTCGGCGGCGACGATCCCGCACCGCGCCGGCCGGTTCCTGGTCCGGGCGCCAGTCCCAATCCCCGCATCGATGCGCGCGCCCAACGCCCGCCGCCGCAGCGCGCGCCCACGCCGGGCGGCGACTGGCAGCAGCCCGACGGCACCGGCTCGCCCGGCTGGGGCGAAGGCAACCAAGGTGGTGGAAGCGGACGCGGCGGATCGAACAGTGGTCAGTCGTCCGGGGGCGGCCAGGCCTTGCGCCCGGCCTCGCCCAGCGATCCCTCTATCCAGATCGCCATCCCGGCCCGCGTGCACTCGGCCTCGGGCACCGCCTTCTCGATCGATTCGCGCGGGCTCTGGATGACCGCGCGCCATGTCGTCGACAGCTGCCCCAAGGCCTACATCCTGACCGGCCCGCGGCGCGGCATGCAGGTGCGGCGCTTCTACATCCACCCGACGGCCGACATCGCCTTCGTCGTCACCGACCGGGGGGCGCCGGCCTTCTCATTTGCCTGGGATGCGCTGCGCCAGGGACAGACGGGCTATCACTTCGGCTTCCCCAAGGGCCAGCCGGGCGACGTCAAATCGCGTCTCCTAGGGCGGCGGGTGATGCGCGTGCACGGCCGCTACAGCACCGCCGAGCCGATCGTCGCCTGGGTCGAGCGGGTGCGCGTGCCCGACAGCTATGACGGCTTGGGCGGCATCAGCGGCGGCCCCGCCTTCGATTCGCGCGGCCGAGTGACGGGCGTGACGGTGGCGGGGACGGTGCGCCGGGGCCGTGTCTACACGACGGCGCACAGCTCGATGCGGGCGGCGCTCGCGCGGGCGAAGATCAGCGGCGGCGACGGCCATAGCGCGGGCCAAATACCGGGCACCGGATTTGCCGGCTTCGCGACCGCGCTGCGCCGCCGCCTATCGATCGCCAAGATCGTCTGTTTGGTGCCCCGGCGGCGGCGCAGTCCGCGCCGGCCGTACAACTAACTGCGCCCAAAGGCATTATTCGCCTCAGCGCAGCTCGGCGTAGCGCATCATCACGGCCATATCGGCGTCCTCGTCGAGGATCTCTTCGAGTGCGGCGAGCATGCCCATCTCCTCCTTCTGGATATGGGCGATCATGCGCTCGACCAGCTCGGCCGACAAACGCCGGAACTCCGCCCAGCTTTCCTCGGTGAAGCCGCTATCGATGGCCGTTCGGGCCAGCCCCGACACCTGCTCGCCGAGCGGCAGGATGACGTCGTGCTCCTCCTGCAGGATCGACGTCATGCCCGTATCGCCCGCCTCGCTGAGCCGGGTGAAGAGCTCGACCTGCTCGAAGGCGAAATGGACCGATATGTCGGCTTCGACCGAGGCGACGAGATCGCGGAGCACGCTGGCAATATCGGGCGCCTTGGCATCCGGCGGCGCCTTGCGATGCGCTGCCAGCGTGCTCTCGATCCGCTCCAAGAGGGCGATCGTCGCCATGTGCTCGTCATGCAGCATGCGGTTGATGCTGCGCATGTAGTCCATCATTTGAGGCGGTTTCCTTTCACTGCCGGCCTTAGCCGCTGGTTTGGTTTTCGGGGTTCGAGGCGCGGCTTCGCCGCCGCATCAGGCGCCAGAAGATCGGTGCGGCGAACACGGCGAAGGCGATGGCGCCGGCCAGTCCGACACCGGCGCCGAGGCGCAGGACCAGCTCCTGGCCCGTCGCGATACCCGCAGTCGAGACCGCCAGCGCCGCCAAATGGCAAATCGTGGCGACCTTGAGCGGCCCCTCGGCGGTGAGCTGGGAGAGGGTCGGCATCCGGCCGCCGTCGCCGGCGGGATGCATCGTCGCCAGGAACGGCAGGATGCGCTGCAACACGCCCAGCAGCATGGTCAGGAGCCAGCCGGCGAACAGCACGAAGACGAAGAGCGTTCCGCCGCGCTCGCCCAGCAGCCCCAATTGGTCCAGGAGCCCGATCGCAAGGCTCAAAGGCAGCAGGACCCAGGCCACGCGGATCATCACGAAGGACAAACCCAGGCGCTTGCGCATGCGCTTGCGCATGACCCGGGCCATCGCCGTCACATGCGCGGCCGTCGCGGCCAGCCCCGCGACGATGGCGGCGATCACGAGTGCACCCACCGCGCTCAACGCCCCGGCCACGCCGAGCGCCAGCGCCAACACCGCAAGCCACAAGCCCGCCCGGCCCAGCGTTCGGTCGGGCGAGGCCGCCAGCGCGAACATGGGCACCAGGATCTGGCTGAATCCGGCGACGAACATGCCCATGAAGCCGTAGCCTGCGAGGATCAGATGCGTCCGCGCGACGGCGCGGTGGTCGGGCAGGAAGCCATGCGCGAAGTTGAAGACGAGCAGCAGCCCCAGAACCAGCAGCGCAAAGAGCGACAAGATCGCGACCTGGCCATGCGCGGCGACGAGCCCCAGATCGCGTGCGCGCATGAGATTGATCGCGATCAGCACGCCGAGCATGGCCAACGCGGTCGCCGCCATCGCGCCGCCCAGCGCCATCGCCCAGCCGGTCGCCGTCGCCATGCCGTGCCCGACCATGAGCGTTCCCGGCACCAGGAGCCAGAAACCGAGCCGCGCCGGCCAGTGCGCCGGCATCGCCTGGCGGGTGGCGACCGGCAGGAGCTGAAGCGCCGCACCCATCGCGGTCGTCGCGAGCACGCCGAGGGTCAGGATATGCAGCGCCGCGAGGCTGAGCCCCGTGCCGCCGGAGAAGCCCACCGTCTCCGGCGCGCCGATCAGCACGAGCAGCCACAGCGCCGGATGGAACAGAACCGCCGCGCCGAAATACCGGAACGGGATCGAGGGCGGCAGCACCCGGTCCTTGGCCCCGGCGAGCACGGTCGTCGCGAGGGTCATGGGCGGCGCCGAATGGCAAGACGCACCGCGCCGGGCTCGCGCGCCAGGATCTCGTGGCTCCAGCCGCGCTCGTCGAGCTCGGGAAAGAGATAGATCGGCTCGCGGTCGAGATGGGCGACCAGGCTCTCAACGCGCTCCGGCCCTTCGAGCACGCGCATGATCGCCACCATCGGCTGGGGCGGTTCGAGCCCGCGCACGTCGATATGCGGCACGCCGTCCTCGACCCACCGTTTTCCGTGGCCTTCCGTCCGGTCTGAAGGATCTCCGCTCATGGCGAGAGTCAGCACCGGCGCGGCCTTGCCCGCCTTGACGGAGGTCAAGCACCCGTCTCGTGGCTGGTGTGCGTGCAGCGGGCAGCGTCGATGCCTGCGCGAACACCCCTTGTGTCACCCCGGACTTGATCCGGGGTCCATCGGATGTGCGCGCGCGGCTCAAACGCTGCAACGGACGAACCGCTATATGGACCCCGGATCAAGTCCGGGGTGACAACAGATGAGCAGGGAGAGTCTAAGCTACGAGCGCCCGACCAGCGCAAGCGCGGCCTCGAGGCCGAGCAGGTAGGATTGCGGCCCGAACCCGGCGATTACGCCGACCGCCGCCTCGCCGGGGATCGAGTGGATGCCGCGCGCCCCGGTGTTGCTGATATGCACCTCGACGTAAGGCAGCTTGGGCGCCACGGCGCGCAGGCAGTCGCGCATCGCATAGCCGGCAAAGCTCATCGCCGCCGGGTTCATCACCAGCGCGTCGGCGCCCTCGTCGAGGCCCTGATAGATGCGGGCGATCGCCTCGCCCTCGACATGCGTATAGAAGATGTCGAGCGTGTAGCCGTGCTCGGCCGCATGGGCCGCGCACATGGCGTCGATCTCCGCCGCGGTCGTGGTGCCGTAGATCTCGGGCTCGCGCTCGCCGAGATAGCTCAGATTCGGGCCCTGGATCAGCAGGATGCGGGTCATATCCGGTTGGGACCCAAATTCCGGCGCGCGCGGGCCGCACGCAGCAGCTCATCGAGCGCCAGAAGCTCGCGGACAGCGGCGGGCCGCTCGTCGAAGCGCTGCGCCTGCGCGAGCAGGAGCAGGTTCCTGGACATCGCGCGCCAAACTTCGCGGATCAGCAGGACGACCATCGCCGGCCGCACGAGCGTGCGAAGCAGCTCGCCCGCGGTCGCATCGCTCACGGCGAGCACGCCGGCATTCGCCAGCGATTCGACGAGGCGGTCGGGACTTGCATTTATGGGAAAAGAAATCCCGATCACGGCGATGCCTCCGGGTGAGAAACCATCGCCCGTGATCCTAGCAGATGATCGACGCCCGCGCCCGCTTACATATCGAGCAGGATGCGCTGCGGGTCTTCGATCGCTTCTTTGACCCGCACCAGGAAGGTGACCGCCTCGCGGCCGTCGACGATGCGGTGGTCGTAGGACATCGCCAGATACATCATCGGCCGCACCTCAACTTTGTCTCCGACCGCCATCGGCCGTTGCTGGATCTTGTGCATGCCGAGGATGCCGGACTGCGGGGGGTTCAGGATCGGCGTCGACATGAGCGAGCCGTAGATACCGCCATTGGTGATCGTGAAGGTGCCGCCGGTGAGCTCGTCCATGGTGAGCTTGC
>CAZBRE010000070.1:0-21174 GCA_964494065.1 uncultured Alphaproteobacteria bacterium | reverse complement strand
GGCCAAGCGCGCCGTTCGCCGCGATATTGCTCGACGCGCCGTGCAGCGCCACCGGTACGGCGCGGCGCCACCCCGATATCCTGCGCTTGAAGTCCCCCAAGGACGTGGCCAAGCTCGCGCGCCTCCAGGACCGCCTGCTCGCCGCGGCGGCCGACATGCTCGCCCCTGGCGGGCGGCTCGTCTACTGCACCTGCTCGCTGCAGGCGCAGGAAGGCCCGGACCGGATCGCCGCTTTCCTCGACGGCGAAGCGCCGTTCGAACGCGATCCGTTGCGTTCCGGTGAGCTCGCCGACGAGTTCATCACGCCGAACGGGGATCTCCGCACCACCCCAGCCGCCTGGCCCGAGCGCGGCGGTCTCGACGGCTTCTACGCCGCGCGGCTGGTGCGCACCTAGAAGCGGAAGTAGATGAAATCCTGCGAGCGGTCGATGAACACCATCACCGCCACCGCGAGACAGGCGTAGCCTGCCGCGCGTGCCAGCGAGGCGCGGCCGACCTCGCCGGCCCGGCGCGCCATCGCTTCGAAGGACGGCACGAAACAGACCGCGGTGGCGATCGCCAGGAAGGCCCAATGCTCCGGGCTCGGGCCGGCGAGCTGCGCGGTGCCGAACCCGGCGAGGCTCCGGGCGAAGGCAGCGATCCCGGCGAAGTCGAACATGAAAAGCGTCCATCCCGCCGAGACCAGCACAAAGGTGATCACGATTTGCACCAGGCGCGGCAGCGCGTCCCAGCGCTTTGCGCCGGCATGGTAGGCGAGCACGAGCGCAGCGTGATAGAGCCCCCAGATCACGAAAGTCCAGCCGGCGCCGTGCCATAGGCCGCAGGCGGCGAAGATGATGACGATGTTCCGTCGATAACGCTCGTTGCCGCCCAACGGCATGTAGAGATAATCGCGGATCCAGTAGGACAGCGTACGGTGCCAGCGCCGCCAGAACTCGCGCGGGTTGAGCGCCTCGTAGGGCCGGCGGAAATTGTCCGGGAACGAGAACCCGAACAACATGCCGAGCCCGATCGCCGCCAGTGAATACCCATAGAAATCGAAATAGATTTGAAAGCTGTAGGCGAAGAGCACGTAGATCGCGGTAACGCTGCCAAGCGCGCCGGGCTGGGCGCGCCAAGCGGCGATGTAATGGTGCAGCGTGTCGGCGATCAGCACCTTGGCGGCGAGACCGAGCGCGATCAGCGCGATCGCCTGCGCGGCTGCGCTTGCCGCCAGGCGGAAGCTCCGCAGACCGTGCAACGGCGCGTCGACCTCGTGGTAGCGCAAGATCGGGCCCGCGACGAGCTGGGGGAAGAAGCTGACATAGAGCGCGAACAGCCCGAAGCGGGGCACATTCGGGACGTCGCCCCGGTAGCGGTCGATCGCGAAGGCAATCAGCTGGAAGGTGAAGAATGAGATGCCTGCCGGCAGCACCACGTTGCGGAACAGGCTGAAGTCCTCGCCCGCCGACGCGTCGATCCCGAATAGGCTCGCGATCAGGAAGCCGGTGTATTTGTAATAGATGAGCGCGAGGGCCGGCAGGATGATTGCCGCCAGCAACCGCAATCTGTTGCCGGCTGCCCCCTTGGAGCCCGAGATCAGATAGACCCAGACGATCCCGGCGGCCAGGGCGATCGCATGCTCCAGCCCCGACAGGCCGTAAAACACGAACGACGCGAGAAGCAAGGTCCACGGCCGCGCCCATCGCAGGGGCGGCAGGAAGAACACCGCCAGCACCGCTGGCAGGAAGAGGAACAGGAAGGCGAAGTCGTTGAAGATCATCGCGCCGGCGCCGCCTGCCGTTTGCCGGCCTTGCCGATTTTGGTGTTCCGCGCCATCAGGGTCGTGAGGTAATCCGCGAGCCCCTTGGCCGGGGGATGGGTGGCGTCATGCCAGCCTTTGGTCTTGGCGACCTTGGTGCGCGCTGCGGACAGCACCTCGCCATGGCATTCAAGGCCAAGGTGCTCGCAGTCGCGCAGGACCATCGCGCGCAGGGCCGCCGCGTGCGACGCCGGTCGGCGGGTCGCACGCTCGTAGCTCGCGGACTCCAGCGGCGACTCGTAGATGATAATCCGAGCCCCCTGGCGTCGAAGCACCGCCAGGCGCCGCAGGTCCTCACGGAGATAGGCTGCGAGTACAGCCGGCGCAGCGGGCCGAAGCGCGGCCAGGCTTTGGGGTTTGGGAGGCTCGCCGAAGGCGCGGCTGCCATCGCGGCGGTAGCCTGTTGCACTTACGCGCGGCTCGCCCTGCCACCAGCCCCGCGCGCCGGTGTCGCCGAGGCGCCATTCGATGCCAAGCGCGAGCTGCTCGGCATTGAAGTAGCGGGTCAGGCCGCCATAGCCGACATAAAGATGCCGCCAGGCGGCCCGCAGCGTGTCGCGGAAACCGATATCGCGGCGCCCAAACCCCGCAGCGAGGTCGCGCCTGACCCGCGCCAGCCAGGCGCCGAACCGCCGTGTGTTCGGGTTGCCGTCGAACTGGATTTCCAGATGATCGAGATTGATCAGCACGGTCTTCGGCAGCTTGCCGGCGCGCGCGAGGTCCTCGGCCAACGCTACACTGGTCCGGAACGAGCTCCCCGGAACGGCGAAATTGAAGAAGCCACCGGGCGGTGATCCGAGATCGGCCGCGCTCACCATGACGGCGCGGCTATTACCGAAAAGCCCGATGGCGTGACGTGGTGCCGCGCGGCCGTGCGCGAGCTTGGCGGCATAGAGTTCGGGCTCGGTCATCTGCGCGAAGCGCACGCTCTTGCCGGCGGGAATGCTGCTGAAAAGATCGCGCTGCGGTGCGGGCCGCTGCACCACGACCAACGCGACCAACAGGCCGCCCAGAATAAGCAAAAATTGAAGCGGCCTCACCAAAGCTCTCCGGCGGTTGCGGGCGCGGCCTCCTCGTCGAGCACCGGCCGCGCGGAGTATAGAATTGCCCTGGTGCCGATAAAACGCGGAATCCCGATCGCTGGTCCGTGCCACCCATGTTGCTCGTACCCGGTGATGCTGATACCTAGTTTCGGTGTCTAAAAAAGTTCGCATAGCCCCGTCCATCCTCTCCGCCGATTTCGCTCGGCTGGGCGAGGAGGTGCGCGCGGTCACGGAGGCGGGCGCGGACTATATTCATATCGACGTGATGGACGGCCACTTCGTGCCCAACCTCACGATCGGCCCGGCCGTGGTGAAGGCGTTGCGGCCGCACAGTGACCTGCCGTTCGACGTGCATCTGATGATCTCGCCGGTCGACCCCTACATTCCGCAATTCGCCGAAGCCGGCGCCGACATCATCACGGTGCATCCCGAGGCGGGGCCGCATATCCACCGCTCGATCCAGCTCATCAAATCGCTGGGCAAGAAGGCGGGCGCCTCGATCAATCCGGGCACGCCGGCCGAGGCGCTGAACGACGTCATCGGCATGCTTGACCTGGTGCTGGTGATGAGCGTGAATCCGGGCTTCGGCGGTCAGGCATTCATTGACAGGTCATTGGACAAAGTGCGCGCCATACGCACGCGGCTCGACGCTTCCGGTCGTGACATCGATCTGGAGGTCGACGGCGGCATCAACATCGAGACGGCGCCGGCCGTGATCGAAGCCGGCGCCAATGTGCTGGTTGCGGGCACCGCCACTTTCGAGGGCGGCGCCGGCGCCTATGCGGACAACATTGCCCGGCTCAAAGGCGCCGCCGGTTAGGCCCGATGCAGATATACGAGCCGACCTCGCGCGAGACCGCCCTGCCGCCCGACCCGCAGCAGGGCGACGCCGTGCGCGGGCGCGAGATCGCGGCCCGGGGCATCGCCTTCGATGGGCCGCCGGGACCGGGCGATCCGGGACCGCACGCCTTTGCCTGGCTGCGCGATCTGCGCTCGGCGCGCACCGCCGAGGCGCAGGAGGCCTCCCGCCGCCTGGTCGTCGATTGGATCGACCGCTACGAGAAATCGCGCGACCGGCCGTGGTGGCCGGTGATCGCGGCCGAGCGCCTGGTCAACTGGATCTACTGCAACCGCCTCCTCACCGCCGGCGCCGACGCGGCCTTCATGAAGCTCTACGATGCGAGCGTCGCGCGGCACGTCAAGCGCCTGCGCAAGCTTCTGAAGCAATTGCCGCGCGGTGCGGAGCGCTTCGCCATTCTGAAGGCGCTGGTCTATGCCGGCGTCAGCCTGCCGAGCCACGAGAAGGGGCTCGCCAAGGCCATGGTCGCGCTGCAATCGGAGATCGAGGCGCAGATCCTGGCCGATGGCGGGCACCACCAGCGCAACCCCTCGATCCATGCGGCGGTGCTGTCGGAGCTGGTTCAGCTCGCCGCCGCTCTCGAACTCCACCAGGACCAAACCCCCGTTTGGCTGCAAAGCGCGATCGACCGGATGGCCCCGGTGCTGCGCTTCTTCCAGCACAACGATGGCGGGCTCGCCCTCTTCAACGGCAGCGCCGAGGAAGACCCGGTCACCGTTGAGCGCCTGCTCGCGGCCTGCATGGCGGGCGACAAAATCCCAACCAGCCTGCCCGATACCGGCTATCAGCGTCTGGAGCGCGGCACCGTTGCGGTGCTCGTCGATACCGGGGCGCCGCCGCCGCGCAACCTCGACATCGGCGCCCATGCCGGCATGCTCGCCTTCGAGATGAGCGTGGGCGCGCAGCGCCTCATCGTCAATTGCGGCTCATACCATGGCGACGACAAGACCTGGTCCCGCGCCATGCGGTCAACGGCCGCGCATTCGACGCTGGTCGTCGCCAACACCAACAGCGCCGAGGTCTTCGATCTGGGCGGCATCGGCCGCCGGCCGGAACACGTCACCGCCGAGCGCGACGATCTGGCGCGGGGGCTTCGGCTCGAAGCCAGCCATGACGGCTATGTGCCGCGCTACGGCATGGTCCACCGGCGGCGCATGGAGCTGTCGGCCGATGGGCGCACGTTGCGCGGCGAGGACCGGCTGGAGCGCAAGGTCGGCAGTTATGAGTTCGCCATCCGCTTCCACATCCATCCCGACGTCACGGCGGCGGTCGAGCCCGAAAGCTCGCTCGACAACCCGGCCGTCACCCTGCATCTGCCCGACGGCCAGGTCTGGCGCTTCCGCGCAAATAGCGGCGCGGTCGCCCTTGACGAAAGCGCCTATCTCGGCTGGCCCGGCAGCGCCCGCCGGACCCAACAGATCGTGGTCACCGGTGCCTGCGGCAACGTTGCGCCGGTCGCGATCTCGTGGTCGCTGTCCGAGCTTTAGTTGTCAGCGAGCCGTAGCGGCTAAAGCGCCCAGCGGCGGATGCCCTCGGGCAGGGTGAGCTGCCGCCACATGCCCTTGATGTCGGCGACCAGCCCGTCGGCGACCAGCAGGCCGGCCAGCGCCTCGGCGCCGAGGGTCTTGTAGTCGTCGTGCGGGACCGCGCCGGCGACGGCATCGAAGCCGTCCGCGCCGTCGAGCGTCGGCATAAGATCCACGCCGTAAAGCGCTTTCGCTTCGTCCGGGTCGGCCAGAGGGTCGGCGACCGTGACCTCGTGGCCGCGTGCCGTCAGCCCCGCGATCAGATCGGCGACCTTGCTGTTGCGAAGGTCGGGCACGTTCTCCTTGAACGTGAGCCCCAGCACCAGAATGCGGCCCTTGCGGCCGAGCGCCGCGTCGATCCGCCCGGCCAGATGATCGCCCATGGCGTCATTGATGCGCCGGCCGGCCAGGATAACGTCGGGCTCGTGGCCCATCGCGCGCGCCTTGTGCGCCAGATAGTAGGGATCGACACCGATGCAGTGCCCGCCGACGAGGCCGGGGGTGAAGGGCAGGAAGTTCCATTTGGTGCCCGCGGCCTCGAGCACATCGTGGACCGAGAGCCCCAGCCGGCCGGTGATCATCGCGACCTCGTTCACGAAGGCGATGTTGATATCGCGCTGGGCGTTCTCGATCGCCTTGGCGGCCTCGGCCGTCTTGATGTCGGGCGCGCGGTGGACGCCGGCGGCGCAGATGGTCTCGTAGACGCGCGCGACGGTATCCGTTGTTTCGTCCGTGTCGCCGGCGACGACCTTGATGATGCGCGCCAATGTGTGCTCGCCGTCGCCGGGATTGATGCGCTCGGGCGAGTAGCCGAGATGAAAGTCCCCATCCCGGGTTGGGCGCCATTTGAGGCCCGAGGCGGCTTCCAGCGCGGGCGCGCAGACCTCTTCGGTCACGCCCGGATAGACCGTGCTCTCCACCACCACGATGTTGCCGGGCGCAAGCGCCCGTCCGACGGTCTCGCAGGCGCCGGTCAGAACGGAAAGATCGGGCTCGTTCTCGGCATCGACCGGGGTCGGCACGGTGACGATGTAAAGCTCGGCCGCGTCCTTGCCCAGGCCGTCCGCCCCGGTGCGCAGATCGATCGCGGCCTCGGCGAGCCGTTCGGGCGCCACCTCGCCGGTGCGGTCATAGCCGGCCTTGAGCTCGGCGATGCGGGTCTCGTCGGTGTCGTAGCCGATGACGGTGAAATGCCGCGAAAAGGCGACCGCCAGTGGCAGCCCGACATAGCCGAGGCCGATCACGGCAATGCGGTTGATCACGCTCGTAGACGTCTGGTCGTCGGTCATTGCCTGGGTCTCCGCCGGCGCTTAGCGCGCGAGTCTCGTCTAGCCGGGGCGGGGTGTGGTGTCAATCGAGGGAGGTGCGCTTCGGGCCGACTTGACCCAATGTGGATTGATGCACTGTTCAAGTGCCTTTATATGCCGCTTTACGTAAAACATTAAATATGGAACATGATAGAATCATAGGCTATATTCGAGGGCGAATGATCAAGGGCTTCCGTAGTCGAGATACGCAGCGGCTGTTCGAGACCGGACGATCCCGACGATTTCAGGGGATCGCAAAAGTGGCGCTGCGAAAGCTCGACATGCTCAATGCCGCGGCGGCGCTGACCGATTTGGCCGCGGTTCCGGGCAATCGGCTCGAAGCGCTTCGCGGCGACCGGCGGGGGCAGCATTCGATCCGGATCAACGAGCAATGGCGTGTTTGTTTCATTTGGGTCGAGGACGGCCCGGACAATGTGGAGATCGTCGATTATCACTAGGAGGCAGCATGCGCATCAGCACCCATCCAGGCGAGATACTGCAAGAGGAATTCCTGGGTCCGCTTGATATGAGTGCCAACGCCTTGGCCCGGGCACTTCGCGTCGATGCGCCGCGTATCGCCGACATCGTGCGCGGCCGGCGGGGTATCAGTGCCGATACCGCGCTGCGGCTCGCGCGCTACTTCAACACCACCCCCGAATTCTGGCTCAATCTGCAAAGGGACTACGATCTCTCTAAGGCTCGGGCCGAATCGGCCAAGAAAATCGACAAGGAGATCTCGCCGCACGCCGCGTAGGCTCGCGCCTCGCCGGGAAGAACTGATCCTGCCGGCGACCGTGGTGGGAGGGCCCCATTAACTTGACGTTCAACCCATGAACGCTATGATGTTCATCGACTGAACAAGCTCCCGATTCCGAGGGCATCCCGTGGCCAAGACCGGCGCCGCCTCGACCAATCCCAGTGACGAGACCGAGATCACGCTGGGTCTGCTCTCCGCCGTTGAGGAGAACAGCGCGGTCACCCAGCGCTCGGTCGCCCAGGAGCTCGGCATCGCGCTCGGCCTCGCCAACGCCTATCTCAAGCGCTGCGTGAAAAAGGGCCTGATCAAGGTCAAGCAGATCCCGCCCAACCGCTACGCCTACTATCTCACCCCCAAGGGCTTTTCGGAGAAGACCCGCCTCACGGGCGAGTATCTCTCCTCGTCCTTCACCTTCTTCCGCCGCGCGCGCGGCCAGTGCGAGGCGATCTTCAAGGACTGCGGCGAGCGCGGCTGGCATCGGATAGCGTTGGTCGGCCCCGGCGACCTCGCGGAGATTGCAACGCTCTGCGCGCGCGAATACAGCGTCGAGCTCGTCGGCATCCTCGGCAAGACGAGCGGCGGCAGCGAGTTCGCCGGATTGCCGGTGGCAGCCAGCTTGAAGGCACTTGGCCAATTCGACGCGGTGCTGGTCACCGAGATGCAGACGCCCCAGGCGGCCGTCGACGCGCTCGACGGCAAGGTCGCGGCCGACCGGATCCTGGTGCCGCCGCTCTTGCGGGTGATGCGAAAAGCCGATCCAGACACACTAGCCGACACCGCGGAGGCTAAATGATGAGCAGCCAGGCACACAGATGGTATGTCGCCAGCACGCATCCGCGGGCCGAGGCACGCGCGCTGTGGCACCTGAAGAACCAGGGCTTCGGCGCCTATTTGCCGCGATATCTGAAGCGCCGCACCCATGCGCGCAAGACCGAGATGGTGCAGGCGCCGCTCTTCCCCGGCTATCTCTTCATCGACATGGATGTGGCCGCCACGCGCTGGCGGGCGATCCGCTCGACCATCGGTATCCGCCATCTGATCTGCCGCGGCGACGATCCGGTGCCGGTGCCCGAGGGTGTCGTTGAGGACATCCGCGCGCGCGAATCGGATGAGGGCGTCGTGCCGGTGCCGACCCCGCCGCCCTTCGAGCGCGGCGAGACGGTGCAGGTGCGCGAGGGCCCGTTCCGCGACCAGGTCGGGTTCTTCGAATGCGTGAGCGACGACGAGCGCATCATCATTCTGCTCAGCATGCTCGGCCGCCAGCTCCGTATCCCGCTCCCGGTCCACGCGGTCCGTGCCTATAGCTGACCGCCTAAGCGCTTCCGTAAACCGCTCCTAGGCGAATTGCGCTTCTCGAGCGGCGCGCGCTATAACCGCCGGCTGTCTTCACCAAGACGTCACCCGCGCAACGGGCGCGAATGATCCCGGGGGCTGTGATCCGGTTCTCCGACAATATCCGTTGGTTCTTTCTGCGCGCCGCGGGCGGCTTCGCCGGTTTCGCCGTGCCCAGCGTCGTCGCCAGCCGGGCTGCGATGACCGTCGTCTTCACGCTGGCGGCAGGCTGTGCTGCCATTGGCATCCTGCCCCAGCTGTTGAGCGCGGCGGGGTGGCGCAAGGCCTGGTCGGAGCTCCGGCAACCCTTCGGGCTCGCCATCCTCGTCATGCTCGCCTGCTGGCTGGCAAGCGCGCTCGCCGGCATTGCGCCGGAACGATCGCTGGAGGCCTGGGGCTGGACTGCCGGCCTGCTCCTCCTGGGCTGGGTCCTCGTCTCGGCGTTGTGCGAGGACGAGCGCGCCATCGCCGAGGCGTTGTGGTCGCTCGTGGTCACCAGCCAGATCTGCATCCTGCTGGCGCTCGCGGCGACCTATCTCTGGCATGGCGCCGTCGATCCCCTCGGCTTCCGCGGCATGAACAACTTTCCCAACGCGCGGCAAGGCCTCAAGAGCTATGGCTCGATCGTGCCGGTGCTGGCGCCGCTGGTCATCTGGGCGGGCTGGCGGCTCGGCGGCTGGTTGCGGATTGCCGCGCTCGCCTATCTCCCAATGGCGCTGGTTTTCGTGCTGACGGTGTCGAGCCGCGCGGGGCTGTTGGGCATCGGCTCGATCGGCCTTGCGCTGGCGATCGGGGTCCTCCTCACGCGCCTGCCGCAGCGCGCGGCACGCTGGACCGCCGGCCTGCTCGGCGTTATCGCGGTGGTGGGCATTGTCGTCTTTGCCTCCTATCTCCCTCGGCCGCCGATCAAGGGGCCCGAGGACTACAGGATCAGCCAAACCTTCCAGGTCCATCGCCAGGCGATCTGGGGCTTTGCGGTGCATCACGCCCTGCGCGCGCCAGTGCTCGGCTATGGACCCGACGCGGCCCGGCTCATCCCCGGCGCCCATGACCGTATCCCCGTGATCGACCACGAATACATACCTTCGCATGCCCACAATTGGATCTTTCAGGCGCTGGTCGAGACCGGGTTTCTTGGGACGGCGGCGATGCTTGTCGTCGTGATCATGCTCTTCGGACGCTTCGTGCGCGCCGCCGCGCGCCGCCGCGGCGTCGGCTGGGCCGGCATTGCAGCGATGGGCGGCTTCTTCGGCTCGTGGCTCGCCAATTTCTCGCTGTGGGCGGCATGGTGGCAGCTCACCTTCATCGTGCTCGCGGCGATCCTGCTTGCCGCGCTTGCCGGCGGTGCGCCGCCGATCACGAACACCGGCCGCCGCGCGCCGCTCCGGGGGCGGACATAACACCGCCCGATCGCGATGTTATTGGGCCGCCCGGTCCTCCCAATAATAGATGTCGCGCTTCAACACCTCGCAGCGATGCTGCTCGGGGATCGGCACCATCTGCGCCAGGAAGCCCTCGGGATAGGCGAAGAAATGGAGATGCGGGTTGAAGTTGTAGCGATAGGCCCGCTCCAGCGGGACGACGATGATCAGGCGTCCCGAACAGATCCGCCGCAGCTCCTCGATGGCGCGCTGAAAGCCGAAGATGTGCTCCAGCGTGTGGGTGCAGATGACGGTATCGAAAGCGCGGTCGGGGAACGGCAGACGTTCCAAACGCGCTTCGACGAACGTAGCCACCTCCGCCATCGCCGCATCGGGCGGGGCGACCGCGATGTCCACCCCGACGAAGCTCGATGCGGCCAGCCGGTCCTGCGATTTCAGATGGCGCATGAGAAATCCCGTGCCGCATCCGACATCCAAAATGCGGCCCGGGATCGCGTCCTCGGCAATACGGTCGATGCAAATGCGCGAAAGGTCGGTCTCGTCGAGGATCCGCGGATAGCGCCGGTAGAAATCGGCGAATTCCGCCTCGGTCATGAAAGGCGCTCGGCGGCGGAAGGCAAAGAACTCCTTGGCGAAGCTGCCGTAGCGGAGGCCGATCAGCCAACGGAACGGGGCGCTGTCCCGGATGATCGGCGGGAACAGCTCTTCCAGCACAAAGCGGATGCGGTTCGCGGTCTCTCTTCGCATGGGCGGGACGGGGCGCTGCTCGGGCTCGTTGGCGACGACAAACTATGGCGGCGCCCAAAGGAATGCCAGCGCTCAGGCTTGCTCGTGCGGGTGGCGACGGTCCATAAACGCCCCAGTCCAAGCCGATTGAAAAGGGGATGCCGGTGCGCGTCGCCGTGCTGTTGCCGTGCTTCAACGAGGAGGTGACCATCGCCGAGGTGGTCCGCGGTTTTGCGCGTGCGCTGCCCGAGGCGGTTGTTTACGTCTACGACAACAACTCGACCGATGAGACGGCGGCCCGGGCTGCTGCTGCTGGTGCGGTCGTGCGCCGCGAGCCGCTGCAGGGCAAGGGCAACGTGGTCCGGCGCATGTTCGCCGATATCGAGGCCGATATCTATCTCATGGCCGACGGCGACGGCACCTACGATCCGGCCTCCGCGCCCGAGATGGTGCGCCTGGTCGCCGAGGACGGCATCGACATGGTCGTGGGCGCGCGCCAGCAAAGCGGCGATGCCGCCGCCTGGAACCAGCGCCGGCGCCTCGGCAACCGCCTTTTGACGGGCTTCGTCGCCAAGCTCTTCGGCAAGCGCTTCACCGATATCCTGTCCGGCTACCGCGCCTTCTCGCGGCGCTTCGTGAAATCGTTCCCGGCGCTGGCGCCCGGCTTCGAGATCGAGACCGAGCTCACCGTCCACGCGCTCGAGCTGCGTGTACCGGTGGCGGAAATCGAAACCTCCTACATCGCCCGGCCCGAGGGCTCGCAGAGCAAGCTGCGCACCTCGCGCGATGGGGCGCGCATCATCCGCACGATCTTTCTGCTGTTGAAGGAGGAGCGGCCGTTCCGGTTCTTTGGCGCGATCAGCCTCGTCCTGGCGGCCATATCGATCATCCTCGCCTATCCGTTGCTCATCACCTTCCTGGAAACCGGCCTCGTCCCGCGCATTCCGACCGCGGTGCTGTGCACGGGCCTGATGCTGCTCGCCTTCCTCTCGCTCACCTGCGGGCTCATCCTCGATTCGGTCTCCCGCGGCCGCCGCGAGATCAAGCGCATCGCCCATCTTGCCGTGCCGCGGACGAGCGCGGAAGAGACACCGGGGGGGACGGTGGCGAAACTGACGGCCTCCGAGCCCCGCCGCAAAACCGCCCATGACGGCTGAGCCGTCGAGCGGGACCGGCGGCCCGCCTGCTCAGACGCCGCAATCTACTGAGGCACCGCTTTGGCTCGGGCGCCTGTCGCTGTGGCATGCGATGGCGTTGGGCCTGGCGGTTCGGCTTGTCGTGCTGGCTCTTCTGCCCGATCAAGGCTTTCCTGATGCCAAGGCCTATCTCGCCGCCGGTCGAAACCTGTTTGCCAGCGGCAATACGGGTGACCATACCTACATGCCGCTTTACCCGATCTGGACCTACCTAACGGGCGGCGGCGTCACGCTGAAGCTTGCGGATATCGCGCTTTCGCTTGCGACGATCTGGGTGATCTACGCGCTTTCGCTGGAGATCCTGAGAGACCGGGCCGCCGCGCTCCTGGCCGCCTTCGTTGCGGCGCTGTGGCCGCACTTCGCCTTCTACGCCGTGTCGGGGCTCACCGAGACCGCCTACGCCTTCATCGTAACCCTCGGATTTTTGATGCTCTACCGCAAACGCTGGTGGTGGGGGATTATCCTGCTGGCGCTCTCGATCATTATCCGGCCGACGCTCGAGCCGCTGATCCCGATCCTGCTGATCGTCTTTGCGATGATCGTGCATCGCGAGAGCTGGCGGCTGGCGGTGCTGCTGCTCGCGAAATTCGCCCTCGTCTACGTGGTCGTGATGTCACCCTGGTGGGTGCACCAGTATGCGCGCTACGACCAGTTCGTGCGGCTCAATCTCGGGTTCGGGCTCGTCTTCTACGCGGGGAACAATCCGGTCAACCGCAGCGGTGGTGGGGTCACCTATGAGGCAGGAGACCCCCGCAGGAATGACTACGATACGAATGAGCCGGCGTTCCGAATCAAGGATCCAATCGCCCGCGATCGTGCCCTGCAAGCCGCGGCCATGAAGTTCATTCGCGAAAACCCGGCGCGCTTTGCCACCCTCGCAATGATCAAGTTCAAGCGTTTCTGGCAGCTATGGCCTTACGCCGCCGAGTATCAGACGGCTCCGATCATCATCGTTTCAATTTTGAGCTATGGCATCATGCTCGTTGCGGCGCTCGTGTTTCTGCTGCGCCATACACGGACGTATTGGCGCGAGATAGTCCCCGTTCTGCTCTACGCGGCGTACCTCACCGCCGTCCACATGATCACGATCGGCTCTATCCGATACCGCTTCCCGCTCGAGCCCTTTCTGATCGTGCTGGGCAGCTTCACCATCGCGCGGCTCATCTCCGGCAAGCGCCGACCGGCATGACATTGACATTAAGGTCGGCAACGCTTGCATTAGCGCCGTGAACCGGCTGCACGGCGCAGGCGGCGACACCGGCGCGAGCAATGATGTGATCCCCACGGCAAGAGAAACGGCCGTCGAGCCGCCGCGATCGCAGGTCCGATCGACCATGGTCCTGCTGTTGAAGCTCGCGGTTTCGGCCGGCCTGATCGCGCTGTTGCTGTCGAAGATCGACATCGGTGCGCTCAAGGACCGATTGCTTGCGCCCGATGCGGCGGCGCTGGCCGCGGCCATCGTCCTCGCGGCGGGTCAGGTCCTGGTCGTGGCGTGGCGGTTCGGGCGCGTGCTGTCGGCGCTCGGCCGGCCGATCCGGCTGCGCGAGGCGCTGACCATCAACATGATCGGTCTCTTCTTCAATCAGTCGCTGCCGTCGACCATGGGGGGCGATGCGATGCGCATCTGGCGCCTGGCGCGCCGCGGCGCGCCGCTGGGGGCCGCAGTCAACGGCGTTCTCCTCGACCGCATCACGGCCTTGATCGGCATCGTTCTCTTGATCCTGGTGACCCTGCCGGTCCTGTTCGGCGTGGCCGAGGACCGCCAGCCGGTGATCGCCTTCTCTATCGTCCTCGGCATCGGCATCGTCGGCATCGTGATCGTGCTCGCCATCCGGCGTGTGCCGGCCTTCCTGGAGCATCGGCGCATCGTCCGCGGGATCGGCACGCTGATCGCCGATCTGCGGCGGATCGTCCTGCGGACGCGCCACGCCGTCCCGGTGCTGGGTGTCGCCATCATCGGCCATATGATGACCGCCGCGATCGTTTATGGTCTCGCCCTTGCGTACGGCGTCGGCGTCGGTTACGTCGAGTGCCTCGTTCTGGTCTCGCCGGTCACCCTGATCTCGGTCGTGCCGATATCGATCGCCGGCTGGGGCGTGCGCGAGGGGGCGATGGTCGCGGCCTTTGCCCTGGTGGGCGTCGCGGCGGCCGATGCCCTTGTCCTCTCGGTCGCTTTCGGCTTGATCAATGTCTTGATTGGACTTCCCGGCGGCCTGGTTTTCTTGGCCACGAATGGCGCGAATGGCACGAACAACAACAACGACTGATCCGGAGGGGGCGAAGGTTTCCCCCCGCAGGAAACCGGCCAAGCGGACTGCAAAGCGCCGGCCCAAGCGCTCTGAAAATCGCCCGGAGGCGCCGCGTCTTCCGGCGCTGCCGCCGTCTAAGCATAAGACCGAGGCGTTGGCGTTGGTCGAGCGTCATGCCGGCGCGCGCGACGACTGGATCGCCCGCAACGCCTATCACTACCAACGGGAGTTCGAGTACATGCGCTTCCTGGTCCCCGAAGGGGCCAGCGTGCTCGAACTAGGCTGCGGCACCGGCCGCCTATTGGCTGAGCTCCGGCCGTCGCGCGGCGTCGGCGTCGATTTCAGCAAGGCGATGATCGAGATCGCCAGGACGAACTACCCCGATCACGATTTCATCGTCGGCGATGTGGAGGACCCCAACCTGCTCGCGGACCTCACCGGGCCGTTCGACTACATCGTGCTGCACGACACGATCGGCTGGCTCGACGATTGCCAGACCACGCTCGCGAACCTGCACGCGCTCTGCCATCACGACACGCGTATCGTCGTCGTCTACTACTCCAAGATCTGGGAGCCGACGCTCAAATTCGCCGAGGCGATCGGCACTCGCATGCCGCAGCCGGAGCTCAACTGGCTGACCAGCGCCGATATCCTGAACCTGCTGCATCTGGCCGATTTCGAGCCGATCAAGCGCGAATGGCGCATGCTGGTGCCCAAGCGCCTGCTGGGGTTGGGGACGCTGATCAACCGCTTCATCGCGCCCATCGGCGGCATCCGCCGCTTGTGCCTGCGTCACTACGTCGTGGCGCGGCCGATGCGCTCGGTGGCGCCCGAAGAGCTGTCCGCCAGTATCGTGGTGCCCTGCCGCAATGAGCGCGGCAATATCGAGCCTGCGGTCGAGCGCCTGCCTAAATTCGCCGATGAGCTCGAGATCATTTATGTCGAGGGCGGCAGCTCCGACGGCACCTATGAGGAGTGCAAGCGCGTCAAGGCGGCCCATCCCGAGCGCGACATCAAGGTCTTCAAGCAGCCCGGCAAGGGCAAGGGCGACGCCGTCCGCAAGGGCTTTGCCGAAGCGAAGGGCGACGTGCTGTTCATTCTCGACGCCGATCTCACCGTGCCGCCGGAGGACATTCCGAAGTTCTATTATGCGATTGCCAGCGGCAAGGGCGACTTCATCAACGGCACCCGCCTCGTCTATCCGATGCAGCCGGGGGCAATGCGGGTTCTGAACTACTGGGCCAACCGGACCTTCGCGCGGATCTTCTCCTGGCTGCTCAACCAGCGCTTCACCGACACGCTCTGCGGCACCAAGGTGCTGCGCGCCGAGCAATACGCGAAGATCGCGGCCGACCGCGATTATTTCGGCGACTTCGATCCCTTCGGCGATTTCGACCTCATCTTCGGTGCCGCCAAGCAGAACCTGAAAATCATTGAAGTTCCAGTGCGTTACGCCGATCGAAGTTATGGCGAGACGCAAATCTCGCGCTTCTCGCATGGCTGGTTGCTGATCCGCATGGTGATCTTCGCCTTCCGCAAGCTGAAGGCGTTCTGAGGCGCCGCTGGTCGGCCCCGTCGCCCCATGCTCACCACCAAAACCAAGATCGCGCTCGCCCGGCTCGCCCAGCGGCCGGTGATGTGGGGCCGCCGGCTGCGCGGCGCCGGCGCGCAGACGACGGTCAAGCGGCGCGGCCTCACCTGGGCGCTCGATCTGAACGAAGGCATCGATTTTTCGATCTATCTCCTGGGCGCATTCGAGCCCGAGACGGTGCGCGCCTACGAGAAGATCGTGCAACCGGGCATGACGGTGCTCGACATCGGCGCCAATATCGGCGCGCACACGCTCCACTTCGCACGGCTCGTGGGCTCGCAAGGTCGCGTCATCGCCTTCGAGCCGACCGACTGGGCCTTCGCCAAGCTGCAGGCCAACCTCGCGCTCAATCCTGAAATCGCTGGTCGGGTAACGGCGGTGCAAGCCTTCCTAGTCGACCGCGAAGACCGCGAGGTCGCCGCCGAAGTGCCGGCGAGCTGGCCGCTCGACGGCCGCGACGTCCATCCCAAGCTGCGCGGCCGGGCGATGGCGGCAAACGGCGCCGTCGCGACGACGCTCGACGCCTGGCTCGCAACGGCGAGTGTCGCGCGCGTCGATTTCATCAAGATGGACGTCGACGGCCATGAATGCGGCGTGCTGGCGGGCGCGGCCCAGATGCTCGCCCGCGACCGGCCGACAATCCTCATGGAGCTGTCGCCTTACATTCTGGAGGAGCGCGGAGGCTCGCTGGACGGCCTCCTCGACCCGTTGGAGGCGGTCGGCTACCGGCTCTTCGGCCTCACCGATGGGGCGCCTTTGCCGCAAGACCGCGCGGCGCTCGCCCACGCGATCCCAGTCGGCGCGGGCACCAATGCCATTGCCCGCTGCGGAGACCGGCCATGACCATGATCGGGGGTGCGCCGCGCCACCGGCGTCCGCCGGTCGAACCCTGGGGCATCTGGGCGGCGCTCGCCATCTGCGGGCTCTTCTTCGCGCTGCAGGTCGGCGCGCTCGATTACGGCACGACGATCAACAACCTGCCGCATATCGCGCAGCACCGGGTCAAAAGCGTTGACGGCGCGAGCGCAGCAATCAACCGGCGCAACCTGATCCTGGACAAGACGGTGTATGAGGAAAGTCTCGACAAGCAGATGCTGCGCTTCAAGCTCTACAGCATCGAGGCCGACGAGGTCCTGAACATTATTTCTCTGGCGCGGATGAAGCCGGCCGGGCTGCAATTCGACCCCGGCTTCCATCAATATGGTGGCGCCTACCTTTATCCGCTCGGGGCCTGGCTCTTTGGCCTCGCGCAGGTGCAATTGGTGCAGATCGGGCCCCTTGTTGAGACGCTCGCCCATCCGGATTGGATGGACGGAGTCTACATTTTCGGCCGGACATTCGTGTTGATCGCCACGGGTCTGTCGGGGCTTGTCTTGTTTCTGGCTGCGCGGCGGCTGGTGCCGACGGGCGCCGCGTGCCTGCTGCTGAGCCTCTATTTCGCCGCGCCCGCGACGGTGATGTTCTCCCAGATCATGAAGCCACACTGGTACGCGCTGCTCTGGGTGAATCTGGCGTTGCTCATGGTCGTGCGCGCCAATCAGGAGCGCCGGTTTGGCTGGGGCGCGTCGGCGCTGACCGGCATCGCGTTGGGTCTGGCGGTCGGAAGCGCGCAAACCTATGCATTGTTCGCCGTCTTCATTTGGCTGGCGTTGGCGCTGGGCGTTTGGCGCCTCGGCATCGGCTGGCCGCACCTTATCTTGGTCCCGCTGGCAGCACTCGCGGTGTTCGCGATTAGCAACCCCTACGTGGTCCTGGGATGGAAGACCTTCCTCGCCGAACGCGAACTGGCGGCGACGACGTGGTTCGCATTGAAAACAAACCCAAAATTTGTCGCGCATTTCGTGTGGGGCTCGCTTCTCCCGGGACTTGGCGTTGGCCTCACCGTGTTGCTGCTGGGCTGCATCGGCTGGTGTCTCTTCAGAGGAAAGGCACTCGCCCGATGGGTAGCGGTTGGGCTGATTGTTGCCGTGATTATCGTCGGTTATCTCAACGCATCGCTGAGCCAATGGCACATCAATCTGCGCTACGCGCCTTGGCTGTTGAGTGTCGGTGTTCTGTTCGTTGGCGCAAGTCTTGGCTCGCGACGGACTCTCTGGCTTGGTCTCTGCCTTGTGCTCACGGTGCTCCAGTCGGCGCCATTGTGGCTGGCCTATCGCGACGAAGACAGCGCGCGGTATTCGACGCGGCTTCGGGCTGCGCACTGGATCGAGACGAACATCGCGGCGGGAGCGGGCATCGAGGTCGGCACTGGTCAACCGGCGCCATTCGAGGTTCCGCCATTCGACCTATCGCGCTATCGCATTGGCGCGCGCGATTGGCGATATCAGGTTCGCATCGAACGCCAGTCGGATCATGTCAAAGTCCCGGCGGGGACGCGGTTGGAGGCTCGGTTCATGCCGCGCCTGACGAACGACTATTTTCCGCTCGTCTACAGTCACATCAACCCGCAGATTTCGATCTATCGGCGGAACCAATGAACGAATCGCCGGAGATCATGCTGACCACAGGGTCCGGGAGCTTCCGAGATCGCCGCGGAGCAGGGACACAGCCGTGTCGGTCCGCCTGAGAAAAGCTGCACATGCGCTTTATGTCATGGCTGCCCGCAGGCAGCTCGTCCATCGCGGTCCCAGCCGGCGCGCATTCGAAGCGGCATACCTCTTCTACAAACGTTACTTCGAGGCGGGCTCGCCCAAGCGTCTGGCGCCGTTCATTGTCGAAGGCTCCACGGTCATCGACGTGGGCGCGAATATCGGCTTCTACTCGGTGCCCTTTGCGCGCTGGGTCGGCCCGCGGGGCCGTCTAATCGCAATCGAGCCGGAGGCTTTGAACAAGCGCCGGCTTGCCGCGCGCATTGCTGCGGCCGGGGTCGCCGGTCGTTCGCTCCTGTTCGAGGCCGCGGCGGCGGAGAAAAGCGGGCGCCAGTGGCTCGCCATCAATCCCGAGCATCCGGGCGATCACAAACTCGCCGATCGCGGCACCGCGGCGGGTATGGAAATCGACGCGCATGCCCTCGACGACTTGCTTGTCGCCCATCCGGGCCCGCCGGTCTCGTTGATCAAGATCGATGTCCAGGGCGCGGAGCTTCGCGTCATAAGGGGCGCGCGCGAACTACTTGGTCGTGACCGCCCAGCGCTGCTGGTGGAGATCGACCCCACCAATTCAGAATCGGCGGATGAGCTTCTGGCATTGCTCGACGAGTTCGATTACGCCTTCCACATCTGGACGCGGCGGGGGCCGGGCGCACGGCAACCGGCGGGTACGATCCTCGCCATGGCAAAGGCTGCGGGCTATCTTGATGTCTTCTGTATAAACGCCGGTGATTGACGGTTGAAAGGTAACCGTTTTGCCGGGTTCATGACCGCGCCTTGCGGCCGATCAACATGACCGAGCGCGCGGTGATGTCGAGCAATTCCATCAGACGCCAGCGGTCCCACCGGTCGAGGCCGTCGTAGAGCGGCCGCCAGCCTTGCGGTAAGCGCGACAGGTCTTCTCGTCCCTGGTTCAGCATCATCAGCACGTCTAGGCCGGCTGCCTTCGCCAGCGCCGCGACGTCGCGGACGTTGTAGGTGTTCTCAAGCGGATGACAGAAATGGTCGATCCACGGGCTGCTCGGCTCGCGGTAGTCGACCGTCCATGCGGGGGACCAGCTCTCTCCGCGGGCCCGGCGGGCATCGCGCACGCTATTGCGGATGCCACGCAGGATGACACGCGGCGACAGATCGAGAAGGCGGTTCAGAAGCGATGGCCGTTGCTTGGCGACCAGCTCCTTATAGAGCTTGAAGCGCCGCTCGATATTGGTGATGTCGGGTTCGAGGATGTCGAGGACCTCGCGGATGACGAACTTGCCGCGGTCGAGGTCCTTTCCGTAAACGTGCATGGCTATGACGCCATCGGGTTGGAGGTGGGCGAGCAGATTGCGCACCGCGCCTGGCGGATCGGGTGTGTGATGGATCGAGCCGAAGCTGCCGATCAGATCGAACGCGCCCTCAAACGGGAGCGGATCGAGATAGCTGCCCTGGCGGAAATCGATTATGGCGCCGTATCGCTCCGCCAGCTGGCGCGCGATTTCGAGCGACGGTCCCGACAAATCGATCGCCGAGATCTCCCAGTCGGGATGGGCCAACGCCACCCCGACGACGCTGTGCCCGGTGCCGCAGCCGGCATCGAGATAACGCAAGGGCCGGTCCGCTGGCATGCCGAGCTGGGCAAGCGCCGGGCTGAGCCAGCCCGCCGGGTTCTTCGGCTTGGCGCCGAGATCGGGATAGGGCGCGGCCTCATAGAATTGCTGGACGTCGGATTCGCCGGTTCTGGCCCTTGGCACGCTGCTTGTCCTTTTCATTCGTCCGCGCGGGCGGCGGCGCACTCTATGCCGAGCTTCCGCCCATGCGCTACGGCCAGCGTCGCGGATCGAGGATGCTGACGTCCAGCCCATCGCCGAGCTGGCGTGCTTCGTCTAGAACCCCCGGCGGCACCACCTCCGCCGCTGCGGCGAGGTTTTGCGCCAGCTGATCGGGCCGAGCCGCGCCGATCACGGTCGAGGCTATGCCGGGCTCCTCCATCACGGCGCGGAGGCAAACGGATGCGAGCGAGACGCCTGCTTCCTTGGCCAAGCTCCGCAGGGCTGCCAGCCTGGGACGCAAAGCGTCGAAATGCGTCGGCAACGCAGCGGGATCGAGAAAGACGAGCCCCTGAAGAAAGACGCTGCGGGCAAAGACGGTAATGCCGCGCCCGGCGCAGGCGGCGAGCACGCCCGACCTCGCTATATGCCGGTCGAGCACGCTGAACGGGAGCTGGACCAAAGACAGCTCATCTACCGCGAGTGCGCGTTCGAGTTCGGCTGCCTCGTAAACCGAGACGCCGAAGGCGGCGATCGCGTCTTCGTCGACCGCGGTGCGCAATGCCTCGACGACGCCCGGCCGCGATAGATCGCTTGCCCTATGCACCAGATAGCCGTCGATCCGTGGCAGTCCCAGGCGCTTCCGCGAGGCCCGGACCCGCCGCCTCACGACCCCCGCAAAATCCGAGCACTCGGCGTCATCGAGCGCGGCGAGCTTGGTGACGACCGCGATGCGCGGCGGAGACGCTGACCGCCGCCCCAGCCATTCGCCGATGAGGGCTTCCGCGTCGCCATAGGCGGCCGCGGTATCGAGGTCGGCGACCCCCGAGGCTGCAGCCAGGTCGAGCATTTCGAACGTGGTCGCACGATCGGGCGGCCGGGTCGTCACGACCTTACCATAGGCCATACCGAGCTGCACCGTGCCGAGCGTTACGGGCGAAGGGGAGGGAAAGGTCGGCTGGGTCAAATGACAGGCCTTGCGTGCGCGCGAAAAATTAAAATGCAGGGGCCAGGGAATATCGCTAATCCGCAGAATTTTATAGGTTCTTTAGCATTCATATCATGAACT
>CAZBRE010000069.1:0-21462 GCA_964494065.1 uncultured Alphaproteobacteria bacterium | reverse complement strand
GGATTGCCCGCGTGGTGACATCGAACTCGTTCGCCAGATCGGTGATCGAGAAGGTCGCCTCCGC
Source organism: uncultured Alphaproteobacteria bacterium (assembly GCA_964494065.1). Taxonomy (GTDB): domain Bacteria; phylum Pseudomonadota; class Alphaproteobacteria; order JAPULJ01; family JAPULJ01; genus DATKZM01. The sequence continues at coordinate 21,398 of CAZBRE010000069.1, read as the reverse complement.
GTCCCGGTCCAGATGCGAAACGTTTCCGCTCATGCGGATCCTCCAGACGGCAAAGTCACCATGTACTCTCCGGTATCGAGCTGAACAGTCTCAGCGTCACGCTTTACGTTAACGTTAACGTATACGAGCAATCCGCGCGTTTGTCATGTCAGTCGGCCAACCTGGTCACACTGGGGTGACCATGAGGGTGACCAACGCGCTGGCCACCTGCCGCCGCTTATCACCGTCAATCGCGAAAGCATCCGCGCGCGAAACGGTGACGCTGCGACCGAGGCGCACCACCTCGCCGACCGCCTCCACGCGCTCGCCCACGGCCGGACCCAGAAAGTTCACCTTGTACTCGATGGTCAGAATACCGCTGCCCGCTGCGACCAAAGTCCCCGCGGCCGCAGCCGCCGCGTTGTCGCAAAGCGTGCCAACGACACCGCCGTGCAGAAACCCGTTCTGCTGGTTGAGGTCGTCGCGGTAGGCCACGCCCAGCACCACCCTGCCCGGCTCGATAGCGCGAAGCTCGGCGCCGAGCAGCCCCATGAACCCTTGCCGCTTCAACGCGGCTCGCACAAAGGTTTCGTAGTCGGGGTTCTGCGGCTCGAACTTGGTCATTCGGCTTCGGCGCTCATAGCAGAAACAGGGTCGCGAGCCCGAGGAACGCAAGAAAGCCGATCACATCGGTGACCGTCGTCAAAAAGACGCTGGAGGCAATCGCGGGATCGACGCCCATTCGCTCGAGCCCCAGCGGGATCAGCGTACCTGAGAGCCCCGCAACCACGAGATTGACCACCATGGCGGCCGCGATCACGCCCCCGATGGCAACGCTTTGAAACCAAAAGCCGGCGCAGAAGCCGGCCAGCACAGCGAACAATATGCCGTTGATCCCGCCAACGAAGAACTCCTTGAAGACGAAGCGCCACGCGTTCTGCCGGGACAGCTCGCGCATCGCGAGCGCTCGAACCGCCACGGTCAAGGTCTGCGTGCCCGCATTGCCGCCCATCGAGGCGACGATCGGCATCAGGATCGCCAACGCCACAATTTCCTTGATGGTGCCCTCGAACAGCCCGATCACGATCGAGGCCATGATGGCGGTAACCAGGTTAACCGCAAGCCACGAGAAGCGCGACCGCGCTGTGTCGAGCATTGCGTGGTAGACGTCGGTTTCGCCGACGCCGGCCAGCAGCATCAGATCCTCTTCGGCCTCCTCGTCGATCACGTCGACCACATCGTCGACGGTGATGATGCCCACCAGCCGGCCGCTTTCATCGATAACCGGCGCGGAAACGAGGTCCTGTTGGCGGAACAACCGCGCGACCTCTTCCTGGTCCGTCGCGGCTGGAATCGTATACATCTGCCCGGCCATGATGTGACGGACGCGGACGGGTCGGCGTGTTCGCAACATTTTGTTGAGCGGGATTGTCCCCACCGGTTGGTGCCGCGGATCGACAACGACGATGTCGTAGAAATCGTCCGGCAGATCCTTCGATTCGCGCATGTGGTCGATGGTCTCGCCGACCGTCCAGAAGGCCGGAATGGCGACCAGCTCCCGCTGCATGAGCCGTCCGGCGCTGTCCTCCGGGTAACCGAGATTCTCCTCGACCAGTGCTCTGTCCTCGGCCGAGAGCGCGTCGAGCACCTGCTGCTGGACGTCCTGGTCGAGGTCCTCCAGCACGTGCACGGCATCGTCGGTATCGAGTTCGGCGACGGCCGCCGCGGTCTCCGCGGCGCCGAGTTGCTCGACCACCTCTTCGCGCACCGATTCGTCCAACTCAGTCAGCACTTCCGGGTCCAAACGGCCGCGCATAATTTCTATGTAGGCCCGCCGCATCGCAGGATTGAACCGCTCGATGAGGTCGGCCTGATCGGAATAGTGGAGCGGGCGAACCAACCGGCGCACGCGCGCCGCATCGCCCGCGGCAAGCGCTTCGCGGGTCGCGCGCGCAACACCCGTCGTCAGGCCGTAGAGCGGTTCCGCGTCACCAGCGCTCTCAGCCTGCGGGCTTGCAACCGGATCGTTCGGTTCGGCCACCCAAAACCCCTATCGCGATTGTGGCATCCACAAATAAGGCCCGCGCGATCTCAGCAGCGGGCCCTGATGGCATGCGGCGCGACCGCCGGCTTAGGGCCCCTGGCCCCGCCGCCGATCCTTGATCTCGACTAGATGCGCCCCAACTGCATACTGTTCCCGGCCTGATCTCTCGCGTCCCAGCGTTTGCGCGGCATAGCAAACTGATGGGCAAAGCTCAAGGAAAGGCGGCGGAATGACGCCGGATTCTTCAACCGTCCTTGAACCCGCCATCGAGTGGCGTATCAGCGATACGCCGGTCGGCTACCGCGAGGCCGTGGCGGAAATGGAGGCGCGGGTCGCGGCCATCCGGGCCGGCGAGAAGCCCGAAACCGTGTGGTTGCTGGAGCACCCACCACTTTACACCGCCGGAACCAGCGCCAACGAGCGCGATCTACTGGATCCGGAAAGGTTTCCCGTTCACCGCACCGGCCGGGGCGGACAATTCACCTATCACGGTCCGGGGCAGCGCGTTGCCTATGTGATGCTCGACCTGAAGCGGCGCGGCGGCGATGTCCGCGCTTACGTGCGCGATCTGGAGCAATGGGTGATCGAAACCCTGGCCAGCTTCAACGTCACCGGCGAGCGGCGCGAGGGGCGCGTCGGTATCTGGGTCGGTCGCGGCGGTGGCCGCGAGGACAAGATCGCCGCCATCGGCGTGCGGGTCCGGCGGTGGGTCAGCTATCACGGGGTGGCCATCAACCTCGAGCCGGATCTCCGCCACTTCGACGGTATCGTACCCTGCGGAATTTCCGGCCAGGATTACGGCGTGACCTCCCTGGTCGATCTCGGCATTCCAGCGACGATGGCAGAGCTCGATGGTGCGCTCAGGGCCGGTTTTCGGGCGGTTTTTGGCGCCTAGCTCGGTTGTGCGGTCACGCCTGCATCCTCCTGCGCCCGTACGGCGGCAAACCCCGTCATGTTGAAGACACCGCGCGCCGTCACCGCGGGCGTCAGGATATAGGCAGGCCGCGCCGCGCCGATCAGGATCGGCCCCACCGTGATGCCGCCGCCAAGGCTGGTCGCCAGCGTCAAGGAGATGTTGGCCGCATCCAGATTGGGCAGCACCAGCAGGTTCGCCTGACCCTCCAGCTTGTTGCTCGGGAAAATCTCCGCGCGTAGCGCCGGGTCAAGCGCCGCATCGGCGTGCATCTCGCCTTCGACCTGCAGGTCCGGCGCGCGCTCGCGGATGAGCTTCAGAGCGTCCTGCATCTTGCGCGCCGAGGGCGTATCGGCGCTGCCGAAGTTGGAATGCGACAACAAGGCGACCTTGGGGGTGATGCCGAAGCGCTCGACCTCGGCGGCCGCACGACAGGTGAGATTTGCCAGCATGTCGGCATTCGGCTCCGGGTTCACGTGCGTGTCGATCATGAAGAAAGCGCCTTTGGGCACCACGGCCACCGAGAGCGCCGCGAACTCGTCGATATCGTCAGCCAGGCCGATGATCTCGCGCACATGCACGAGATGCTCGCCGTAGCGGCCGACAGTCCCGCAGATCAGCGCGTCGCTCTCGCCCCGCATGATCATCAGCGCCGCGATGACCGTCGTATTGGTGCGCACACGCATGCGCGCCTCGTCGGGCGTCACGCCGTGCCGCTGGGCGAGCTCGTGGTAGAGGGTCCAGTAATCGCGGTAACGCGGATCGTCCTCGGGATCGACCAACTCGCAATCCCGGCCAGGCTTGAAGCGCAGCCCCAATTTCTCGATCTGCCGCGAAACCACACCAGGCCGGCCGATCAGGATCGGCGTGCAGACCCGATCGTCCAAGGCCGCCTGCACGGCGCGCAGGACCCGGGGGTCCTCGCCCTCGGCGAACGTCACCCGCATGAGCTGACGTCGCGCCCGCGCGAAAATCGGCTGCATCAGCAGGCCCGATTGGAAGACGAAGGCCTCCAGCCGGTCGCTGTAAGCCTCGAGATCTTCGATTGGCCGCGTCGCCACGCCGCTCTTCATTGCAGCTTCGGCGACACGCGGCGCCAGTGCCGAGATCAACCGCGGGTCGAACGGCGCCGGGATCAGGTGATCCCGCCCAAACCCGCTGGCCTTGCCGCCATAGGCTTTCGCGGTCTGCTCAGCCTCTTCCTGCCGGGCAAGATCGGCCAGGGCTTCGACGCAGGCCACTTTCATTTCGTGATTGATCTCGGTCGCCCCGACGTCGAGCGCGCCCCGGAAGATGAAGGGAAAGCACAGCACATTGTTGACCTGGTTCGGGTAATCCGACCGCCCCGTCGCCACGATTGCGTCCGCGCGCACCGCCGTGGCCTCGTCGGGCAATATTTCCGGAACCGGATTAGCGAGCGCTAATACCAGCGGATCCTTGGCCATGCGTTTCACCATATCGGGCTTGAGGACGCCGCCAACCGAGAGCCCCAGGAAAATATCCGCACCTTCGATCGCCTCACCCAGCGTGCGCATCTTGGTCTCCTGCGCATAAGCGGCGAGATGCGGCCCTAGGGCCGGCTTGCGGCCTTTTCGGACGACCCCGTCGACATCGGTCAGGATCACGTTTTCTTTCGGTAGCCCGATTTCGACCAAGAGCCCTACACACGCCAACGCGGCCGCGCCGGCGCCTGACGTCACCAGCTTGACCGAGGCGATATCTTTCCCCGTCAGCATCAGGGCATTGCGGACAGCGGCGGCGACAATGATGGCCGTGCCGTGCTGGTCGTCATGCAGCACGGGAATGTTCATCCGCTCGCGCAGCCGCTGCTCGATCTCGAAGCATTCCGGCGCCTTGATGTCTTCGAGATTGATGCCGCCGAAGGTCGGCTCCAGCGCCGCTACAACGCTGACGAAGTGATCGATCTCCGTTGCATCGACCTCGATATCGAAGACGTCGATGCCGGCGAACTTCTTGAACAGCACGCCCTTGCCTTCCATGACCGGCTTGGCGGCGAGCGGGCCGATCGCGCCCAAACCAAGCACCGCGGTGCCGTTCGTGACTACGGCGACCAGGTTGGCTTTGGCCGTCAGTGTGGCGGCTTCCGCAGGGTCGGCAACGATTGCCTCGCAGGCCGCGGCAACACCGGGCGAATAGGCGAGCGAAAGATCGCGCTGCGTCGACAGCGGCTTGGTCGCAATCACCTCGATCTTCCCTGGCCGCGGCTCGCGGTGATAGCGAAGCGCACTCTGCGTCAATTGGTCGGACATCAGCCCCCTCTTTCGCGCTGCGGCGGGCAAGCGTGAGCGCCCGCGCCGGCATGGCCCGCGCAGTTTAGTCTCCGTTTACGTCTATCCGATAACGGTTTGGCTCGCGGGCTGGCTATTCGGCGGCGGCGGCCGAGGCGTCCTTGCCCTCGCCGCGCATGAAGATGCACAGCCAGTCGGCCAGGAGCGCCGGCGTCGATACACCCTCGATCTCGATGGCATTGCGCGTGCGGATGACGAAGCGCCCGTCACCCTTGTCAGCCGCACCCAACAACGTTTGACGATTGCGTATCCTGCTTCCGACCGGCACCGGAGACATGAACCTGACGCGCTCGAACCCGTAATTGATGCCGTGGGCGATCCCGGACGGCAGCAGCTTGTTCTGATAGGCAAAATGACTGAGCAAGGACAGTGTCAGGAACCCATGTGCAATCGGCTGCCCGAAGGGGCCGTCGGACGCCACCGCCGGATCGACGTGGAGAGGGTTCCGGTCTTCGGTGACCTCGGCGAACCGGTCGATCCGGTCCTGGTCGATCGTCATCCACTCGGTGACGCCGATTTCCTTGCCGACGAAGGCCTGAATATTGTCGATGTGGTATTCGACCGCCTCGCTCATCGAATCGATCCTAGAAGCATTTATCGCGTCGGGTTCCGGCCCACTATACCGCTTGGGCCGCCCGCCGCCAGCCGTGCCCTACTCCGTCGGACGCTGATCGAATCCGCGAAAAGCCCCACCGCGCACCTCATCCGCGCTCACGGCATACTCCTCTATGCCGATGACCCGGGCAGCGACCGGCCCCGACCGGCATTCGTCGATCATGTCCCGGACCACCGAGCTCAGCCCGATCAGCAGCGCCTCGACCGTGCCGTCGCGGCGATTTCGGGCCCATCCGGTCAGTCCGCGAGCGCGTGCCTGATCGACCGTCCAGCCCCGATACCACACGCCCTGCACCCGGCCGTGGACGACGATGCGCATGGCCACGTGATCGGTATCAGTGGTCATTGGCGACAACCCGCTTCCGAGTTTTTTGCCCTATCCGCTTTGCCGCAACGGCGCCTTCGACTACTGTCCGCGGCGGTCAGGCTTACACGTAAGGACAGCCCAAATTATGGCGGAACTCAAGACGACCGAGCGAACCCGCGTCAAGCGCTTGCCCGACCGCGGCCGCCACGACCGACAGACGGTCAATGCGATCCTAGATCAAGCTTTGGTCGCGCATGTCGCCTTCGAAAAAGACGGCGAGCCGGCTGTGCTGCCGACGGCGCATTGGCGCCAGCGCGACACGCTCTACATCCACGGCCACTCCAAGAACGCTATGTTGCATGCGGCGAAGGACAACCCGATCAGTGTGTGCGTGACCATGCTCGACGGCCTGGTGCTCGCCCGGTCGGGCTTCCACCATTCGATCAACTACCGCTCCGTGGTGATTTTCGGAAACGCCCGCGAGATCACGGATCCCGCAGAGAAGATGGAAGCGCTCAAGGTCTTCACCGACAAGATCGCGCCGGGGCGCTGGGATGAGATCCGCAAACCAAACACGCAGGAGCTCAAAGCGACCATGGTCCTGGCAATCCCGATCGAGGAGGCGTCGGCGAAGATCAGGACCGGTCCCCCCGTCGACGATGAGGAAGACTATGCCCTGCCGGTCTGGGCGGGTGTCGTGCCGATATCACAGGTCGCCGGGACCGCCGTGCCGGACGACTTGCTGGCAGACGGCACGCCCCTGCCCGACTATATCGACCACTTCAACCGAATGGGGCGCGAGCCGACCTAACCGCCGGCGGTCACGGTCGGCGACGCGGCGTCGGCCACGGCCCAACCGATACGCGCGGAGAAATCCCGCTCCAGGCCTTCGGCGAGAACGGCTGCAGCGTCTTCGACCGCGTGCTTGCCAGCACCGGCAATCGACTGGACCGTGATGACGGCGTCGCGAGTTGCAGCCGAGGTCGCGGTACGCTCGTCTTGGTACCAGTTCCAGCGACGGCACAGAACGTGGCGCTGATCCGCGTACACGACCTCGCCGGGCTTCGGCGGATCGTTCTGCGCCGCCTTGTCGCCCAAGGCGATGAAGCTGTCGCTCTCCTTAGAGAACCGGAAGGCGAGCGGCGGCACGATCTTGTCGAGGTCATCCGCACCGGCGGGCATACGGAAGGCGACCGAGACGGCGTTGTAGAAATCAACCAGCGCGTTCACGCGCGGCAGCGCGCCGTGGCGCTGGATATGCTGGACCAAGCGCTCGACCGAGGGCCGGTAGCTGGTCTTGCGAATACCGAAGCCTTTGTAGGCTTGGCGCCACGCTGCGACTTCGGTCATCTCCGAGACCGGACGATCGCCCCATTCATCGACGATGGCACGCTCGGCTGCGGTCACATAGTCCTCGATCCGCGGCGGTGGATGATCGGGTATCGCCAAGCCGCGCGCGACCGCCAGAACGACACGATAGGCGGGAAACCGTTCGAGCACGTCCTCGATCGAAAGGGCGACACCGGTCATGGCACCACAAGCTGCAGCCGGTTTCCGGCTACTCGAACTCCAGGATCACTTGATCGACGGCCAGCGAATCGCCTGGCGCCGCATGCAAGGTTTTCACTGTGCCGTCACGCTCCGCCCGCAGCACGTTCTCCATCTTCATCGCCTCGACCACCGCCAGAACCTCGCCCGACTTCACCTCGAGGCCCGGTTCCACGGCCACCGACGACAACAGCCCTGGCATCGGCGATAGCAAAAAGCGCGAGGTATCCGGCGGCGCTTTCACAGGCATCGTCGCCGCAAGCTCGGCCGCGCGCGGCGAGAGAACGCGGACGTCCTGCTCCGATCCGCTGTGGTAGAGGCGGTAACCCGTGCCCCGCCGGTCGATCTGAACCGTCAACGGCGCGCCGTCCACCGTTCCCTGGAACAAGGTCTCGCCAATGTCCCAATCGCTGTGCACCCGGACATGCCGGCCATCGACCTCAAGCTCGAACCCATCATGGACCGGAACAACGGCCGCGTGAAACACCTTGCCACCGATCATCACGGCGCAGCGATCGGGCGGCATGCGCTCATGACCGTCCATCGCGCCGGTGATGGAGACGTCCCGCTCGGCATACCGGCGATGCACCGCGGCCGCGACCGCCGCCAAGGGAACGGGGTCGCTGTCGGGGAGCGCTTCACCGGAGAAACCGTCCGGATACTCTTCGGCGATGAAATTGGTGGTCAGCCGGCCTTTGCGGAAACGCGGATGGGCGATGAGGGCGGCAAGAAAGCTGATATTGTGGCTGAGCCCACGGATCTCAAATGCGTCGAGCGCCTCCTGCATTCGGTCCGCCGCGCTGCCGCGGTCCGGCCCGTAAGTGATCAGCTTCGCGATCATTGGATCGTAGAACATGCTGATCTCGCCCCCCTCGCCCACGCCGGTGTCGACGCGCACGTGGCCGTTTTCCTCCGGCGGCCTGAACCGCACGAGCCGCCCGGTCGACGGCAGAAAGCCGCGGAAGGGATCCTCGGCATAGATCCGCGCCTCGATCGCCCATCCCTTCAGTGAGACATCGGTTTGTGCAATCGAAAGCTTCTGACCGTCGGCCACCCGGATCATCTGCTCGACCAGATCGAGGCCCGTCACGAACTCGGTGACCGGATGCTCGACCTGCAGCCGGGTGTTCATCTCAAGGAAATAGAAGTTCCGCTCCTTGTCGGCGATGAATTCGACGGTGCCGGCCGAGCAGTAACCGACCGCCTTGGCAAGGACCACCGCTTGCGCACCCATCGCCTCGCGGGTCGTCTCGTCCAGAAAGGGCGAGGGTGATTCCTCGATGACCTTTTGATGGCGTCGCTGGATCGAGCATTCGCGTTCGCCCAGATGGATGATGTTGCCGTGGCTGTCGGCCAGCACCTGGATCTCGATATGCCGCGGCTCTTCGATGAACTTCTCGATGAAGATGCGGTCATCGGCGAAGCTCGATTTCGCCTCGTTGCGCGCCGAGGCGAAACCTTCCTTGGCCTCGGCGTCATTGTGGGCGATGCGCATGCCCTTGCCGCCGCCGCCCGCAGAGGCCTTGATCATCACTGGATACCCAACATCACGGGCGATCTTCACGGCCTCGTCGGCGTTTGCGATCAACCCCATATGGCCGGGGATCGTATTGACCCCAGCCTTGGCAGCGAGTTTCTTGGAGGCGATCTTGTCGCCCATCGCTTTGATCGCCTTGATCGGCGGCCCGATGAACGCGATTCCCGCCGCCTCGAGCGACTTCGCGAAGGCGGCGTTTTCGGACAAGAACCCATAGCCCGGGTGGATCGCCTGCGCCTTGGTCTGCTTCGCCGCCTCGATGATCCGGTCTGCCACTAGGTAGCTCTCCGCCGAGGGCGGTGGGCCGACCAGGACCGCCTCATCGGCCATTTCGACATGAAGCGCGTCGGCATCGGCCTCCGAATAGACGGCCACCGTCTTGATGCCCATCCGCTTGGCGGTCCGGATCACCCTGCAGGCGATCTCGCCACGATTGGCTATGAGGATCTTCTTGAACATGGGGGCCGGACGGTATCACGCGCCCCACGCTCGAAAAAGTCCGGAGCGAATGCCCACATGGACCTCACCGCCGCAACCGCACCATGGTTTCGCTTGAACGAGCTTGGCGGATATAGTCGGGCCAACAGCGAGATCACCAGCCACAGGCCTATCGATGAGCGAACCCAAGGCGATCGAGACCTATCACGCCCATGTCTATTACGATGCGGCAACGAAGCCGGCTGCCGCCCGCATCCGCGAGGCGGTCGAGGCGCGCTTCGAGGTCGTGATGGGCCGGTGGCACGACAGGCCCGTGGGGCCGCATCCGATGTGGAGCTATCAGATCGCCTTCGACGCCGCCCTGTTCGGCGAGATCATTCCGTTTCTGGCGCTTAATCGGGAGGGGCTGACCGTGTTCGTTCACCCCAATACGGGCGACGCCCTCGCCGATCACACCAACCATGTTATGTGGCTCGGTGCGTCGCAGGACCTAGATGTTTCCACCTTATCGTAAAGATTGGATAGATCGCGCAACCGAATGGCTGAATCTGCCCCCCAGACGATCGAGCCGTCGGCGCCCGAAAACACGATTGGCTTAGGTCCGTCGGCCATCGTCGACCACGTCGCCGATTGGCTGATGGCGCAATCGCTTGAGACGACGACGATCGAGGCCCTGTTCGAGGGATGTTGCGAGCGGCTCTACGCAGCCGGCATGCCGCTCTTTCGCGTCCATATCGCCTATCGCACCTTGCATCCGCTGATCAGCGGCATGGGCCTGACCTGGCGGCGGGACACGCCGGTCGAGGTCCAACGTTTTCCCCACCATGACGGCCCCCAGCCGGAGCGCTGGCTGAAAAGCCCGCATCACTACCTGATCGAGCGGCAGCTGCCGATGATGCGGCGGAAGCTAACCGGACCGGAGACGTTGATCGACTTCCCGGTTCTGGAAGAATTCCGCGACGCGGGCGGCACCGACTATCTCGCCTTCCTGTCTGCATTCGGCGGAGGCGCGAATGACGGGCTTATCAGCTCCTGGCTGACCGACCGCCCGGAGGGATACTCCGACGCAGAGGTGCAGGCGATCATCCGGGTCCAACAGCGCTTCGCGGTCGCGTGCAAGATCGTCACCCGCGGCGAAATCGCCCGCAACGTCATGACGACCTATCTCGGGCCCGATGCCGGCCTGCGCGTGCTCGACGGCCAAATTCGTCGCGGCGACGGCGAGCATATTCACGCCGCGGTCTGGTTCAGCGATCTGCGCGGCTCGACGGCAATGGCCGAAAAACTGGCGCCGCAGGACTACATCGCGACATTGAACGCCTTCTTCGATGCGGTGGGCGGGGCGGTGCTCGCCAAGCATGGCGAAATCCTGGGCTTCATCGGAGACGCGGTGCTCGCGATCTTCCCCATCCGTAAGGGTCAGACGACGGCGGCCCAGGCTTGCCAGCGCGCCCTGTCTGCGGCGCGCCTCTCCGCCCGGCGCATCGGGAAGCTGAACGAAACGAGGAAGGCGAACGGCGGAGAACCGATCGCCTACGGCCTCGGTCTGCATTTGGGGGACGTGACCTTCGGCAATATCGGCGTCGAAGGGCGGTTGTCGTTCTCGGTGATCGGGCCGACGGTGAACGAGGTTGCCAGACTGGAGGGCCTGACCAAGAAGCTGGGGCAACCTGTTGTTGCGAGCGAAGTCTTCAGAAACGCTGTGCCTCGCGGCACCGAATGGGATCCGCTCGGAGAGCACCGTGTCGCCGGCGTCAACCGCCCGCTCAAGGTCTTCGCGCCGGCCGAAGCAACAGCCCGGAAATGATCCGCGGCGTCACCGTCTTTTTCAACGGCCTCGCCAGCATGGCCTGGCCGTGGCGCCTTTGGATCGGCCTATTGGCTTTCCTCAATTTGATCGCACCGCTTGCTTTTCTCGGCCGGCCCGATGCCCACTGGACCCTCGCCGCCATGGCCGCCGTCACCGTCAGTATGGTGGCACTGACTCAGGTCCAGGGATTTACCCGGTTGCTCGGGCTCGGCCACATCTGGTGGGCGCCGCTGATCTGGTATCTCGTCGATCGCGGGGCCCTATCCCATCCGGGCCTCAACCGCGAATGGTTCGTGCTCTGGCGCGATGCTGTGGTGGCGGCCAATGCGCTATGCATGGTGATCGATGCTGGGGACGTCGGCCGCTTCCTGGCCGGCGATCGTAGAAAGATCAATGGATTCAATGCCTAAACCGCTGACAAATATAAGAAATTTTGGGATAACTTCGCTCAAGCTGAAGGCGAAATACACCGATTAGTCAGCCTTGCCGAGCCACAATAAACAACATGAGGCTTGGCGCGCATTCGACGGAATCCCCGGAACGGCGGGGTCGATGGGACCGGACGGTCTTCGTCTGCGCCTTGGTGCTTGCCTGCATTCTTGCCGGCCTCACGACGCCCGTCCGGAGCGAGCCGCTGAGCGAGAAAGACCGCTTTGCAAAGGTCGGCGGACCGGTCAGCGAGAACATCGATATTGCCAAGATAAGGGCGCTACTGAAGTCGGCCAAAGGCGTCAGTCTCGTCGACAAGATCGAGCTCCGTCAGCACCTCATCGCCTTCACCGAGGAATTCTACAAATTCCACAAAGGCACGAGCGAGCGCACATTGGCGCAGCTTCGCGCGCAGTTCGAAAAGCTGCATCGCCAGATCGTTGCGCTGCTAAGTCCCGAGAACCCGCAAGTATCCACGTATATCGAACAGGCGCGCGTCGCCTTATGGTCCGCCTATAGCGATCGCGAGGCGTTCACCAGCACCGTCGGCAGAGAGGTCGTGAAGGATGTCGAGGGCGAGGGTGCCGGTCTGGTCGGCCAGCGCTACGAAGCGCCGACGACGCCCGGATCTTCCGGCTCATTTTTCCCGACCCCTAAAAAGGCCCCGAAAGAGGTTCATGGCGAACGCGGCGTGAAGCCCTAGCACCGCACCCCAGCCGATCATCGGCAGCACGAACCAGGGACGCTGCGGGTTGGTGAGCATGTTCACGAGCACCAGAACGATCATCACCACGAAATAACCGATCAGGTGATAGCCGAAGCCGCGCAGCCGGCGCCGCTGCGCTTCCCGCTCGGTGCGTCCATCATCGTCGGTCATAGCCGAAGCTCGAACCCCCGTTCCGCCCGCCTACAGCGGAATGTTGGCGTGCTTCTTCCAGGGGTTTTCCAGCTTCTTGTCGCGCAGCATGGCGAGCGAGCGGGCGATCCGCCGGCGCGTACTGCGAGGCATGATCACATCGTCAATGAAGCCGCGATGGCCGGCGATGAAGGGATTGGCGAACTTCTTGCGGTATTCCTCGGTGCGTGCCTCGATCTTGGCCGCATCGCCGCGGTCCTGGCGGAAGATGATCTCCACCGCTCCCTTGGGGCCCATCACCGCGATCTCGGCCGTGGGCCAGGCATAGTTGACGTCGCCCCGAAGATGCTTGGAGGCCATGACGTCGTAGGCCCCGCCATAGGCCTTGCGCGTGATCACCGTGACCTTGGGGACGGTCGCCTCGGCATAGGCGAACAGGAGCTTCGCGCCATGCTTGATGATCCCGCCGAACTCCTGCGCGGTGCCCGGCAGGAACCCCGGCACGTCGACGAAAGTAACGATCGGGATATTGAAGGCGTCGCAGTAACGGACGAACCGCGCCGCCTTGATCGAGGATGAAATATCGAGGCAGCCCGCCAGCACCATAGGCTGATTGGCGACGATCCCAATGGTCGAGCCTTCCATGCGGGCAAAGCCGATCAGGATGTTGCCGGCATAGTCGGCCTGGAGCTCGAAGAAATCGCCCTCATCGACCACCTTCGTGATCAATTCTCTCATGTCATAAGGCTTGTGCGGATCGGCCGGGATCAGCGTGTCGAGCGACGTCTCCGCGCGTTCGGCCGGGTCGTTGGTCGGCCGCGATGGCGGCTTCTCGCGATTTGAGGCCGGCAGGAAATCGATGAAGCGGCGCAATTCGAGAAGCGCCGCGACATCATTCTCGAAAGCGAGATCGGCCACGCCCGACTTGGAGGTATGCGTGACCGCACCGCCAAGCTCCTCATGGGTCACCGCTTCGTGGGTGACGGTCTTCACCACGTCGGGGCCGGTCACGAACATGTAGGAGCTGTCCTTGACCATGAAGATGAAATCGGTCATCGCCGGCGAATAGACCGCGCCGCCCGCACACGGCCCCATGATCAGCGAGACCTGCGGCACCACACCCGACGCAAGCACGTTGCGCTGGAACACCTCCGCGTAGCCGGCCAGCGAATCGATGCCTTCCTGAATGCGTGCGCCCCCGGAATCGTTGATCCCGATCACCGGCGCGCCCACCTTCATCGCCTGGTCCATCACCTTGCAGATCTTCATTGCATGGGATTCCGACAAGGCGCCGCCGAACACCGTGAAGTCCTGGGAGAAGACGAAGACGATCCGGCCATTGACCGTTCCCCAGCCGGTCACCACGCCATCGCCCGGCACGGTCTGCTTGCCCATGCCGAAATCGACGCAGCGATGCTCGACGAACATGTCGTATTCCTCGAAGCTGCCTTCATCGAGCAGCAGCTCGATGCGCTCGCGTGCGGTCAGCTTGCCCTTGGCATGCTGGGCCTCGATCCGTTTCTTGCCACCGCCCTGGCGCGCAGCGGCCCGCTTGCGCTCAAGCGCGCGGATGATGTCCTGCATCCAACTCCCCTCCCCCAAATTTCGTGCTTTGCCAATAGCATGCCTGTGACAGGCACGCCAGACACCGCCCATTCAACCCCTCGATCAGGCGGCACTCCGATAGAGCTCGAGGAAGTCCGCAACCGCACGGAGTTCGGCCCGGATCGCCTCGCGACGCCGTTCGGCTTCGAGGTCCAGGCCCCAATGCTCGATCTGAAAGCTCTCATCGAGCTGGGAAAGGTCGAAGGCCTCGTCGGCCCCGAGGCGCCCATCGAGCAGCGCCAGCGAGATGACAAGCGATCCGGCGGCCGTGGTCGCCGAATAAAGGGCCGTAAAGTGCCAGTCGTCGTGCGCCTCCACGGCCGCGCGAAGCGCTGCAACCGTTTCCAGCGGCTGGGGCTGCGGCATCACGCCCTGGATGACCTTGAGCGGAGCTGCATGGCGTTCCGCCACCCAGTCGAGCAACGGCTGCCACGACGCTTCCTGGCGGGCGACGAGCTCCGGCGGATGCTCCGCGCGATAGCATAAGAGATCGCTTTCGCTGTAGCCCACCAGCTCTTCGACGAAACGCTCGCGCTCGACCGGGACCTTGTCGATGGCCGTGCTGGCGAGCCGGGTCAGCAGCATGGCGAGCGGCTTCACCTCGTCGTCTTGTGCGGACCATTCCGCCGCGATCGCTTCGGCAAGGCCGGCAGTCGGGACCGACAACGGAGATTTTGCAGGGGTGCGTACCGGACGGCCATCCAGTGAGATGGCAAATCCGCCATCCGCTTCGACAACCGACACGGTTTCATAAAATCGTTTCAAGGCGCGCAATCGCTCACAGCGTCAATCGAATGGATTGAGACGCTGCAACAACCCCTTTTTTCGGCGCGGGCGGCTTGGCGCTTTGCTCGATCCGCTGAGGCGGCTGGACCCGGCTTTGGACGGTGGCTGCTTGCCGCCGGCAGCGGCGATGGCGCTCGCGCAGGGGCTTCCGGCTCTACTCTTATGATCGGTGGCGCCGACCAGCGAGCCCACGAAGTTGAGCCCGCGCTGCGCCGTGCTGATAACGTTCTTTGCGGCCTCCTTGGCGGCCGCACTGGCATCGACCGTCGCGGTCGGGCCCAAAATAGGCCCCGCGACCCGAACCGGATGAATGGTGACGTCGCCCAAACCGGTTTCCTTTGTCCTCGGCACGAAGAGCAGGTTCATGCGCTCGCTCTGCAAGCTCACGGTGCCCTGGCCGATAAAAGTGAGGCGCGCCGAATCGGTGACCAGCACCCGGCTTCGGCCAATGCCGCCCACAAAATCGAACCGCGCGACCACGCAGTTCACGTTTTCTGCGCGCACCGAGCCGCGCGTCAGCAGCTTCTGGATCGATCCGATGCCAAAGGTCAGAAGCACCAGCGCGTCATTCGCCACACGGCCTGGTCCGCCGATCAACGCGGTGCGGCCGCTCAGCGTCCCGGCGATCGCGCGCGGCGTATTACCGACCCCGCGGACATCGATGTTCAAGCTCATTGGTCCCGAAACCTCGGGCGTCAACTGCTTGAGCGACAGGTGCGTGAGCGACGTTCTGGCAGCAAATTGCGAAGGTCGTGCGGCGGCATTCAGCGAAACCGAACCGGTCAGCCGACCACCCGCAACAGCCGCCTCGATATCCGAGATCGTAAGGACCCCGTCGACGATCCGTATCGCCATCTTGGCGTCCGTCATGGGCGTCCGCCCGATCGCGACCGCCTTGGCTTTGTAGCTTACATCGGCGGTCAGTATCCGCAGGAGGCCGACGGGGATCGAGTCGTCGCCGAAAATCCGCGAAGTCCCTCCGGCGCCGCCCGATCCACCGAAATCACGCGTATCCAGGCGATCGGAGCGGAGCGCACCCTTGATCGCGAGCTTGTCCCTGGACTGCAGCACGAGATTGCCGGCAAGGTCGCTCTTCCCCAGCGACCCGCTCAGCATAACTTCCACCGCTCGCCCCGCAAAGAGGTCGGCGAGCGGCCCGATGCGGCCTTTGAGCCGGATGGCCTTGTCCTCGAACGATCCCGCGATTTCGAACGTCATCGGGCCCGCTGCACTCACCGACCGTGCGGTCAGGCTTTCTATGCCGAAGCGGTCGGTGTCGCCCGTCGCACCGTCCCGATAGGCGATCTTGGCGCGAACGAGCCGCAGCTCCTTGATCGCCAGGTCGGTCGTATCGCCCGCCCCCCCCGCGTTGGAATTCGTCGTGCTGGACTTCGTCGCGGCGAAGATCCAGTTCTGGCGTCCCGTCTTGTCGGTTTCGAGCAGGATATCCGGCTCGACTGCTACCAACCGATTGATATTCACTCGTCCGAAGATCACCGACATCAGCGCCACACGAACCTCAAGGCGCTTGATGCGCACCATCTCCTTGCGCGACGCCCAGGCCGGATTGGCGATGGCGAGATCGTTGACGACGATCACCGGTGTGGCAGTGAAGAAATTCGTCTCGATCTTGCCTCCGATCGTCACGTCGCGCCCGGTCGCGGCCTTGAGTTCGGCCGCAATGGTGTCCTTGTATTCGTTGAAATCGGCCGTCGACACGAAGATCACAGCCGTCGCGGCCAACAGGAGAACGACGACGGAAATCCCTATCACCAGCCGTCTAAGCCGTCGCATCCAGGCCTCCGGTCAAGCGCTCGAACGCAGGAGCGACATCCGCGAATGCCGAAGCCAGATGGGCCGCCCCGGCAGCCTTCAGCTCCGCGGCGCCGTGATAGCCCCAGGTAACGCCGATCGCGGCGACGCCCGCATTCGCGGCCATCACGATATCAAAAGTCGTATCGCCGATCATGATCGTATCGGCGGGATCGGTGCCCACCTCCTCCATTGCGGCAATCAGCATGTGCGGGTTGGGTTTGCCTGGGCCGTCGTCGCTCGTCTTCAGGGTCACGAAGCGGTCGCGAATTCCATGGCGCTCGAGGACACCGTGCAACCCCCGGCGGCCCTTGCCCGTGGCCACGCCCAGCAGCACGCCTGCCTCCTCAAGCGCCGCCAGCGCGTCGAGCGCGCCCTCATAGAGCGGCTCGTGCATGGCCGGATCGGCGATCAGTTCGCGATAGGCCTCCGCATAGCCCTCCCGCAACCGTTCCAAATCGGCTCCCTCGGGCGAGATCCGGTCTATGGCATCGAGGAGGGGCAGCCCCACGATCCCTTGCACATCGTGCGGCGTGGGCGGCGGCAGGCCGTTTGTCTCGAACGACCGGGCCATTGCTGCTGCAATGGCGCCGAGACTGTCGACCAGGGTTCCGTCGCAATCGAATACGGCAAGCCGAAGAGAGCGCTCGGCCATGTCACGTCACATCAGCGGGGGCGCGCACCATTCCGATAAAATGGTGGTGCGGCGCCCCAGTGTCTACGACCGATTGGGGTGTCTACGACCGATTGCGTAATCAGGCCCTATCCTGATCGGTAAGCGCACCCCCCGCCGCTACACCAGGGTCAGGAACGCTTGCCCGCCGCGCAGCTCCGCTTGGAGCGGGTCTTCGATTGTCTACGAGCGGGTTGTCCAGAGGTTTTCGCGGCCGCCTTAGCAGTGGGCCGTTCGAGTCGGACGAGAGCCGTCTGCGCACAGCCGCTGACGGTTGCAAACATCATCGCGTTTGGACTGACGCGGGTCATTGGAACCTCCGGAATCAGAAGGCGCGATCATAAGGCGCGCCCGTTACCGCGGCATTAACTTGCAGGTGTACATGTCAACGATACGGCAATCGGGTGGCAAATGTGCGGCCGATCCACGTGGGACGACTAGTCGTCCTCCGTCAACAGCGTATCCGCTCCCTTCGTGCCGAAGCCGAAAAACCTAAAAGTCTCAGTCATATGCGGCGGCGGTGGCGCCGTGATATCGAGCGTCTGACCGCTTTCCGTGGGCATTACGAGACGCCGTGCGTGAAGATGGAGCTTGGTCTTCCGGCCGGGCAAGAAAGCATCGGAGCCGCCATATTTGCCGTCGCCCAGGATCGGCGTGCCGCGCCCCGACAAATGAACGCGAAGCTGATGGGTTCGTCCGGTAAGCGGGCTCAGCGCCACCAGAGCGGCCTCCTTGCCCGCATGCTCGATCACCCGATAGAGCGTTACAGCCTTCCGACCGGGCTCGCCCGCCTCTTCCGATCCCGCCGCCATCATCCGCTCGCCGCCGCGAATGGATCCCTTCGCAAGTGCCTGGTCGATGCGGCCGGCATGCGGGGCGGGCGTTCCCACCGTCACGGCCCAGTAGAGTTTCCTTGCCGAGCGTTGACGAAAGGACCGGGCGAGCGCCGCCGTCGCGGCCGCAGTGCGGCCGAGGATGAGCACGCCCGACGTATCGCGGTCGAGGCGATGAACAAGCCGCGGCCGTTCCGACGATCCGAAGCGGAGCGCATCCAGCATGCCGTCCAAATGCCGACGCGTCCCCGTCCCGCCTTGTACCGCGAGACCAGCCGGCTTGTTGATCGCAATGACGAATTCGTCGCGATAGAGGACCGCATCCTGCAGCGCCTGCGCATCGGAGTCCGAAACCAATTCGGTCGTGCGTTTTGCGGCCGGTCGCCGCGCCGCGCCCAATGGCGGGATCCTCACTACCTGACCCGCCGCCAGCCGCTGGCCGGACTTCACACGCTTACCGTCAACCCGGATCTGTCCCTTACGCAGCAGCTTCTCGAGCCGACCATGGCTCAAGTCCGGAAAATGCCGCTTGAACCAGCGGTCGAGCCGTAGTTCGGCTTCCGAGGCGGCGACGGTGACGGAGCGGACGCCGCCGTCTGGCGCATCCGGCGCCCACTCAGCCATCCGGCGCCGCGCTATTGCCATAGCGAATAACCCTTACCTTCTCGAGCGTTACCAGTCCGCCACCCATCATCGGATCGATGGTCTTCAAAAACGCATCGATCTTTTCGGCACCGTCGACGATCTCGATAACCAGCGGCAGATCCTCCGACAGGCGCAGAATTTTTGTCGTATGGAGCCGGCTCGAATGGCCATAGCCGAGCGGACCGCGCAGCACTGTGGCTCCCGCAATATGCGCGGTGCGGGCCGCTTCGACGATCGTCTGATAGAGCGGCCGGCCTTCGTGCTTGTCGTCCTCACCGATGAAGATACGAAGCAGCACCGCCTCTTTGGGTGGGCTCATGGGTCAAGATCCCTTCAGCTGATTTAGGCCGGCCGCGGCAATGTGCCCTAGCCATACGCCCACGAGGCAGAGCACCACCGACAAGATGATATACCCGCTCGCCCGGAACATCTCTCCGTCGCGAACGAGCTCCAGCGTCTGAAAGCTAAAGGACGAGAACGTCGTGTAGCCGCCGCAGATGCCGAGCATGAGAAATTGCCGGGCTTCGGTGCCAATGAACATGCGCCCATCGGGCAAAGTCAGCGTCGCGATGAGCCCGATGATGAACGAACCCAGCACGTTTACCACCAGCGTGCCCCAAGGGAAGGTCTCGCCAAAATGATTGGCGACCAAACCCGAAGTCCAGTACCGCGCTGCACCGCCGATGGCGCTTCCCAACGCTATCCAGATATACGTGGCCATGGCACCCCGGCGGCCCCCTCACATAGTGCCCCGATACGAAGCGCCAAGATAGTCGCCGCGCGCGGTCACAACAACGCTTAGCCCTTGGGCCATGTGAGCGTCGTGCTAGTTCTGCGAATCTCGCAGTTTCTGCCAGTACTCGAGGCGCTTCTTTACCTCGCGTTCGAAGCCTCGTTCGGCCGGCTCGTAGAATTGCCGGCGCTCCATTCCGTCCGGGAAATAGTTCTGGCCCGAGAACCCCTCGTCGGTGGCATGGTCGTACGCGTAACCGTCGGCATAACCCAGATCCTTCATGAGCCGGGTCGGGGCATTCAGGATGTGCTTGGGCGGCATGAGCGAGCCGGTTTCGCGCGCCGAGCGGTTGGCGGCGCCAAGCGCCCGGTAGGCGGCATTCGATTTCGGGGCGGTTGCCAGATAGATCACCGCCTGGGCGATCGCGAGCTCGCCCTCCGGTGAGCCCAGACGGTCATAGGCCTCCCACGCGGCAATCGCCTGGGGCAGCGCCTGCGGATCGGCCATACCTACATCCTCGACGGCGAAGCGGGTGATCCGACGCGCGATATAGATCGGATCCTCACCGCCAGCCAGCATCCGTGCGAGCCAGTAGAGCGCCGCATCGGCATCGGAGCCGCGCATGGATTTGTGGAGCGCGCTGATGAGGTTGTAATGGCCGTCCTGGCTCTTGTCGTAAAGCGGCGCGCGACGCTGAACGGCTTCGCTCAGCGCGGCAAGGTCGAGACCGTCACCAACCTCGCCCGGCGGCAGCGCGAACAGCTCCTCGGCGAGATTGAGGACAAAACGCCCGTCCCCATCCGCCATGGCCTTCAATCCGGCCCGAGCTTCGTCGGTCAGGGGAAGCGCGAGGCCCTCTTCGCGCTCGGCGCGAACCAGCAACTCTTCCAATGCCGCATCGTCCAGCCGGTTGAGCACCAGCACCTGGGCGCGCGACAGCAGCGCGGCGTTGAGCTCGAAGGACGGGTTCTCGGTGGTCGCGCCGACGAGGATGACGGTCCCGTCCTCGACCACCGGCAGAAACGCATCCTGCTGGGCTCTGTTGAAGCGGTGGATCTCGTCGACGAAGAGTAGCGTGCCCTCCCCCGCCCCACGCCGCGCGCGCGCGCGATCGAAGACCTTCCGGAGCTCCGCAACCCCCGAGAATACGGCAGAAATCGGCTCGAAGGCGAGGCCGGCCCGTTCGGCCAATAGCCGCGATATGGTCGTCTTACCCGTTCCCGGCGGACCCCAAAGGATCAGCGAGGCCAGCCGGCCTTGCGCAATCATGCGGCCGAGCGGGCCTTTTTCATTGAGAATGTGATCCTGACCGACGACCTCGCTCAGCCGCTTGGGCCGCAGCCTGTCGGCAAGCGGATGCGGGGCATTCGCCTCGAAAAGCGTGGTCACCCGCTTAGACGCAGCGTGATCAGTTGGCCGCGCCGTCGCAGCTGGACAAACCAGTTGCGTTGCGGCTCGGCTACCAGTTCCTTCAGCACCGAAACGCGCGTGATGGCCACGCCGTTGACGCTGACGATCAGATCACC
>CAZBRE010000068.1:0-21602 GCA_964494065.1 uncultured Alphaproteobacteria bacterium | reverse complement strand
GCCCCGTTCGACCACTCCGGCACCCCTCCGCGGGCGGCGGACCCTACCGCACGGACCCGAAGGTCGGCAAGGCCCGCACTGTCGTCTATCGCGCCGCACACCGCACCGAACCAACGGGCAGCGCGGCAATCGTCCGCCGCGGCGGCCATCGAGGGAGACCTTGGAGGCGGCGATCGCTGCGATCGACCGAACCAGTGTACCGACCACCGGTTTCGATCCGGTATATGGGGGCAACGGGCCTCAGGGCAATTTCGGGCGTGCGGTGGTCCCTGAGCTTAGGCGCTTGAACCAGGGCGCATACAGGCGTCGGCAACCTGCCGCCGCATGGACGTCAGCGTCCGGACGCATGGCTCACCGCAGCGAGGCGTGGCCCGCCCTAACCCAGCCAGCAAAATCCCTGGAAACCCTTGTGTTTTAGAACCTTATGCCAAACGCCCATTGGACGAGCCCGGTTCCCGACAGACGATAATTTCCGGTTGGTTAACTGTGTCATCATACTTTCCGGCGATCTTAGCAGCGTCAAAAGCGGCGATCGGTTCCCGAGGCTCAGATCCTTGGGTTCGTTCCCGCTGAGGGGCGGGACGCGTGGGAAGAGCTGCGGTTTCAATATGACGGTTGTGCGCCAAACGAGCGACCTGGTAACGCCCGGCAAGGACCGTGTGGCCAATATGGCCGCCGCCCGCGCCGCCGACGAATCCTTCCGCGAAGCGCTCTATTTCCTCGGCAACATCCTCGACAGGCAATGGGATCTGGGCCGACAGGTCGTGGTCGGCTGGTGCTCGACCGCCAACGGCATCCAGGTGCTGTTCGTCCCCAACCACCGCTTGTCCGAAGCGCTCGCCGACCACCAGCACCTCCTGATCGGCTCGCGCCACGTCGACGCCGACACCATGGACCAGATGGTGCAGATCTTCGGCAAGAAGCCGGTCTCGCTGACCCTGCCCACCGTCGCCGGCGGCCGCAACATCACCAGCGCCGACATCGAATCGGTGGTCGAGAAATACTGCATCAAGAAGATCGACAGCCGCGCCGCCGTGCTCTTCGACATCGTCAAGTTCGGCATCTACCCGCCGCTCGAGCAGGTGATGCAGCTCAACAACCTGCAATATTCCATCAACTTCGCCCAGACCGCCCTGGTCCAGCACGGCATCAGCTGCAAGACCTCGCGCTCGCCCACCGGCGACGGCTTCTATGTCTGGAACACGCGTCCCGGCCTCGACGGCGATCTCGACCTCTTCCAGTTCATGGTCCTGGTGCTGGCCGAGAACGCCGTCGCGCACTACAAGGGCAAGGGCAACACGGTGCCGCAGCTGCGCACCTGTTTCCATATCGGCAGCAATTTCGAATACAACCAGGTCGACGTACTGACCCCCACCATCGTCAGCTACATCGTCGGCGACCTCACCATCAATATGTCGCGGATGATCGACAAGGCCCTGCCCGGCCAGATCCTGATCGGCAGCTTCATCAAGGCCTTGAACGGCGAGGCGATGGCCGAGGAGAACGGCCTCAAGCGCATCAACGCGCCGATCTTCATGTCGCTCGCCCAGCGCCGGGTGAAGCAGCTGAGCGACCTGGTGCCGTCGGGCGAGCGGGTCAACGACATCAGCCTCTACCTCACCGGCATCAAGGGCTCGGGCGAGAACTACAACGTCAAGCGCTACCGCCTGCGGGACAAGCACGGCAAGTCCCACAACGTCTTCAACGCCAAGCTCAATATCGCCCTGTCGGACGAGCGCAAGATCTTCATCGGTCTGCGCGACAACGATCTGGCCGAATTCGACGCCGAGCCCAGCGTGCTCGACCTCTCGGGCGACTGGGAGCCCTGATCGGCCGGAAAACCCGGTGAATTCAGGCAGATTCGGGCCTTTTCCGGCTTGAATTTCTTGACAGACCACCCGACCTAACTATAGTTCGCGCGGCATATGAGGCGGGCGGCCCCCGATGGGCCCTGTCCCGCCTTTTTACCGTGTTCTCTAACGATGGTTGGTCAGATGTTCGCAGTGGTTCGCACCGGCGGCAAGCAATACCGGGTCTCCGAGAACGATGTGATCGTGGTGGAGAAGCTGGCCGGCGAGGCCGGTGAGGTGATCGTTTTGGGCGACGTGCTCGCGGTCGGCGACGACAAGGCGCAGAGCATCGGCACGCCCACGGTCTCCGGCGCCTCGGTCGCCGCCCAGGTCCTGGAGCAGACGCGCGGTGACAAGGTCATCGTCTTCAAGAAGAAGCGCCGCCAGGGCTATCGTCGCAAGAAGGGTCACCGCCAGGAGCTGACGGCGCTCCGCGTCACCGAGATCCTGACCGACGGCAAGAAGCCGAGTGCGGCGAAAGCGAAGCCAGCGGCCAAGACTTCGGCCAAGGCTGACGACAAGCCCAAGGCGGAGGCTAAGAAACCAGCGGCGAAGAAGCCGGCTGCCAAGACCGAAACGAAACCCGCCGCGAAGAAACCTGCGGCGAAGGCCGATGCGAAACCGGCGGCGAAGAAGCCCGCCGCCAAAAAGGCCGATGCCAAGCCCGCGGCCAAGAAGCCGGCCGCAAAGAAACCAGCGGCAAAGAAGCCAGCTGGCGGCGGCACGGCGAAGAAGTAAGCGAGAGGTTCTGCGATGGCTCACAAGAAAGCAGGCGGCAGCTCACGCAACGGCCGCGACTCACCGGGACAGCGCCTGGGCGTGAAGAAGTATGGCGGCGAGTCCGTGATCGCCGGCAACATCATCGTCCGCCAGCGCGGCACCAAGTTCCATCCGGGCGAGAATGTCGGCCTCGGCAAGGACCACACGCTGTTCGCGCGCGCCGACGGCAATGTGAAGTTCGTGCGCAAGGCACGCGGCCGCACATATGTCTCCGTAGAGCCGGGCGAATAGACTTTACATTCGGCCCAGGCGGCGGACCCGGGGCCGGCAGCGGCCGCCCCATTCTTGAAACGACCGGAAGAGGGAAATGGGGCGCCATTTCCCTCTTTTTCGTTTTGGAGCACGACGATCCCGTGACCAGCACACTCGCAGAACCGGTGTTGACGACCGATCGGCTGACCCTGCGGCCCTTCGTGCAGGCGGACGCGCCCGTTGTCCAGGCGTTGTGCGGCAACTGGAATGTCGCGCGTATGCTCGCTGTCGTGCCGCATCCCTACCCCGACGGCCTGGCCGAGGACTGGATCGCCGGCCAGGCGGACAAGCGCGCGCGAGGCGAGGAGTATGTCTTTGCCATCGAGCATGACGGCGCGGTGATCGGCGCGGTCGGCCTCGAGCGGCGCAGCCCCACACGCCCCGACACATATGAGATCGGCTATTGGATCGCCGAGGAATGGTGGGGTCGGGGTTTGGCGAGCGAGGCCGCCGGGCGTGTCGTGCGCTATGCGTTCGAGGCGCTGGGCGTGACGCGGCTGACCTCGGGCCATTTCGACGAGAACCCGGCCTCGGGCAAGGTGCTGGCGAAATGCGGCTTCCGGGTCACCGGCAAGGGCATGCTCCCCTGCGCCGCCCGCGGCGAGGCGGTTCCGGCCACGCTGCTGGCGCTTGGCAACGATACCCACGAGCCGGCGCAATGAAGTTCCTCGATCAGGCCAAGGTCTATGTGAAGAGCGGCGACGGCGGCGAGGGCTGCGTCTCGTTCCGCCGGGAGAAGTATGTCGAGTTCGGCGGGCCCGACGGCGGCGACGGCGGGCGCGGCGGCGACGTGATCGCCGAAGCCGTCGACGGGCTCAACACCCTCATCGACTATCGCTACCAGCAGCATTTCAAGGCCCAGCGCGGCACCCACGGCATGGGCAAGAACCGCACCGGCGCGGCCGGCAAGTCGGTCATCCTCAAGGTGCCGGCCGGCACGCAGATCCTGGAGGACGACCAGGAAACCCTGGTCGCCGACCTCTTGAAGCCCGGCGACCGGATCGTGCTGGCGCGCGGCGGCAAGGGCGGCAAGGGCAACGCGCATTTCAAATCCTCGACCAACCAGGCGCCACGACGCTCCGGGCCCGGCGAGCCGGGCGAAGAATATTGGCTCTGGCTGCGCCTGAAGCTCGCCGCCGATGCGGGGCTCGTGGGACTGCCCAATGCCGGCAAGTCGACCTTCCTTGCCGCCGTCTCGCGAGCGCGGCCGAAGATCGCCGACTATCCCTTCACCACCATCCATCCCCAGCTCGGCGTCGTCTATCACGCGGGCGAGGAGTTCGTGCTCGCCGACATTCCGGGCCTGATCGAGGGCGCGCATGAGGGCAAGGGGATCGGCGACCGCTTCCTCGGCCATGTCGAGCGCTGCGGCGTGCTGCTGCATCTGGTCGACGGCACGCAGGACGACGTCGCCGAGGCCTACCGCACCATCCGCGGCGAGCTCGAGGCCTACGGCCACGGCCTCGCGGAGAAATCCGAGCTCGTCGCGCTCAACAAGATCGACGCGCTGACCAAATCGGAGATCGTGGAGAAGTCGCGGGCGCTCGCCGATGCCGCCGGCGTCGATGACCGCGAGATATGTCCGATCTCCGGCGTCACCGGAGCCGGGGTCGAGCGCGTTCTCGGCACGCTGCTGGCGCAGATCGCCGCCTTCCACCAGGCCGAAGGCGATACCGCTCCCGCCGAGTTCGTGCCATGACCGCGCTTGCCGATTCCAAGCGGATCGTCGTCAAGATCGGCTCGGCGCTGCTGGTCGATGACGCATCGGGCAAGCTTCGCCGCGACTGGCTCGATGCGCTGGCCGAGGACATCGCCGCGCGCCATGCGGCGGGCCAGGACGTGCTCATTGTCTCCTCTGGCGCCATCGCGGTCGGGCGGCGGCATCTGGGGCTGACCGGCCGGGCGCTTCGTTTGGAGGAACAGCAGGCCGCCGCCGCGACCGGCCAGATCCGCCTCGCCCACGCCTATCAGGAGGCGCTCGCCAAGCACGGCATCACCGTGGCGCAGGTGCTCCTCACACTGGAAGACACCGAGGCGCGGCGGCGGCATCTGAATGCCCGCAGCACCATCGAGAGCCTGCTGAAGCTCCGCGCCATTCCGGTGATCAACGAGAACGACACCGTCGCCACCATCGAGATCCGCTACGGCGACAACGATCGGCTCGCCGCGCGGGTGGCGCAGATGGCCAGCGCCGACACGCTCATTCTGCTCTCCGATATCGACGGGCTCTATACGGCCGATCCCCGCAATGATACGGCGGCGGAGCACATCCCCGAAGTTACCCGCATCACGCCGGAGATCGAGGCGATGGCGGGCCAAGCGGCGCCCGGTTATTCCTCGGGCGGCATGGTGACCAAGCTCGCCGCGGCCAAGATCGCTTACGGCGCAGGCTGCCGCATGGCGATCGTCGACGGCACCGGCGCGCATCCGCTCCGCGCCATCGAGAACGGTGCCCGCTGCACCTGGTTCCTGCCCGACCAGGAACCGCTCGCCGCGCGCAAGCGCTGGATCTCGGGCGCCATCAACCCCTCGGGTTCGCTCACCGTCGACGACGGCGCGCTCGGCGCGCTCGGCCGCGGCAAGAGCCTGCTGCCGGCCGGCGTCACGTCGGTCGAGGGCTCGTTCCGGCGCGGCGATGCGGTGATCGTGCGCGACGGCGGTGGCCGAGAGATTGCGCGCGGTCTGGTGGCTTACGGCGCCGAGGAGGCACGCCAGATCATCGGCCGCAAGTCGAGCGAGATCGAGACGATCCTCGGCTATCGGGGCCGCGACGAGATGATCCACCGCGACGATCTGGTGATGGAGCGCGAGAGCAAAGACTGAGGCTCAGGCCTCCGCCCAATCAAGGAATGTCTTGAGAAGCTCGGGCAGGTTTCGCGGACCGCATCCTGCGATGAACTTGGCGTCGGTGACGTGGCCGTCGAGCCAGTCGTGCTCGGTGCGCCTGATTTCGACGCTCTCGAAATCGCGCTTTTCGAGCGGCGTGCCGACAAGATCGATGGTCACCCGCCATCCGGGATTGTCGAGCGATTCGATGGTGACGCCGTATGTGTGCTCCCAATCCCCGTCACACTGCGCGGTGTACCAGTCCTGCAGGCGGGTGAGAACGTCTTCCGGCATTCAGGTCACGCCGCCGCCATCGCCAGGATGAAAAGCCGGCGAAAGGGAAAGAGCGTGATGCCGTTGCTGCGCTTGGGATAGGCCTTGCGCACGCGCTCGCCGTAAAGGCGGAGGAACTCGGCCGCCTCGTCCGCTTCGAGCTTGTCCATCACCGGCTGGAGCGCGGTGCTCCGGATCCAGTCGACCACCGGATTGTCGCCTTCGAGCGGCTGGATATAGGTGGTCTCCCAGATATCCAGATGCGCGGCGAGGGGCGCCATCAGGTCGTAGTAGAAGGCGGGCTCGGAGACCGGGATCCATTCGGAGCCGATCCGGTCGCCGAAGCCCAGCTCCTCGGCCGCCTGGCGCACCAGCACATGTGAGGGCTCGCTCCAGTTGCGCGGCATCTGCACCGCCAGGACACCGCCGGGCGCCAAATAGCCAAGGAGACGCGGAAAGAGAATGCCGTGGTGGGGCAGCCAATGGAGTGCGGCGTTCGACATGATGATGTCGATTGCCTCCTCCGGCGCCCAATCGGCAATGTCGGCCTCGACCCACGTGATCGCCGGGAAGTCGCCGCGCGCCTGCTCCAGCATCTTGGGCGAGCTGTCGAGGCCCACGACCTCGGCACGAGGCCAACGTGCGCGCAGGCGCTGGGTCAGCCGCCCTGTGCCGCAGCCGAGGTCGATCACGCGGTCGGCAGCGGCATCGGGGATGTTGGCGATCAGATCGACCCCCGGCCGCAGCCGCGAGCCCATGAATTGCTCGTAAAGTCCCGGGTCCCATGCCATATCGCCAGTATAGGCGATCCGGGCGGCGGTTGCCTGCTTTCGCGAAATCACGCAGTATGCGCCCGATTCAACCGGGCAGACGGCCATGAACGAAGTCACGAAACCCGCCGCGGGCGCGGCGGACGATATTCATGCGCAGATGGAGGCGCTCGCCAAGGCGGCGCGCGCTGCTGCGGCCGTGCTCGCCACCGCGACCACCGAGGCCAAGAACGGCGCGCTCACCGCCGCGGCCGCCGCGATCCGCGACCGCGCCGGTGAGATCCAGGCGGCCAATGACGAGGATATGGCCAAGGCGCCCAACGACCTCAAGCCGTCGTTCCGCGACCGCCTGAAGCTCAATGACGACCGCATCGAGGGCATGGCAAAGGGCCTCGAAGAGGTCGCCGCGCTGCCCGATCCGGTGGGCCGCGAGCTCGCCCGCTGGCAACGTCCGAACGGCCTCGATATAGCTCGCGTTGCGACCCCCTTGGGGGTGATCGGCGTCATCTACGAGAGCCGGCCGAACGTGACCGCCGATGCCGGCGGGCTGTGTCTGAAGGCCGGCAATGCCTCGATCCTGCGCGGCGGTTCCGAGTCGATCCGCTCCTCGCGCGCCATCGCCGCCTGTCTGCAAGATGGTTTGCGCGCGGCGGGCCTGCCCGAGGCCAGCATCCAGGGCGTGCCCACGACCGACCGGGCCGCTGTCGGCGCCATGCTGACCATGCCCGAGTATATCGACATCATCGTGCCGCGCGGCGGCAAGGGGCTGATCGAGCGCGTCCAGCGCGAGAGCCGCGTGCCCGTGATGGCGCATCTCGACGGCATCTGCCACGTCTATGTCGACGGCGCCGCCGACAAGACGATGGCGCGCGACATCGTGCTCAACGCCAAGATGCGGCGGACCGGCATTTGCGGCGCGGCGGAGACGCTGCTCGTCGACCGTCCCGTCGCCGAGAGCCACCTGCCCGGCATCATCGAGGCGCTGAGCGAGGCCGGCTGCGAGCTGCGCGGCGATGACATCGTTCAGGGTCTGGATTCCCGCGTGGCTCCTGCCACCGCGGCCGACTGGGACACCGAATATCTCGACGCGATTCTTTCGGTGAAGGTGGTCGACGGCGTCGACGGCGCGATCAGGCACATCGAGACCCACGGCTCGCAGCATACCGAAGCCATCGTCACCGATGACGAGGCGACGGCGGAACGTTTCCTGTCCGGCCTCGATTCGGCGATCCTGCTGTGGAACGCCTCGACGCAGTTCGCCGATGGCGGCGAGTTCGGCATGGGCGCGGAGATCGGCATCTCGACCGGCAAGCTCCACGCCCGCGGGCCCGTCGGCGCCGAGCAGCTCACGTCATACAAGTACGTCGTGCGCGGCAACGGTCAGACCCGACCCTAACAGACAGGGAACCCGCCGATGACGCGCGGTCCGGACATCCTGAATACTGGCGGCCATGGCATCGACTTCTCGCTGCTGCATTGGGAGTCGCCCAACCCGAAGATGCGCCACAAGGCGGTCCACCGCCGGGACCTCCGGCTGCGGCTGATCGAGGTCGAGAAGGGCTACGAGGAGCCGAGCTGGTGCGAGCACGGCCATGTCATCTACGTGCTCGAAGGCAAGGGCATCATCGATTTCGACGGCGTCGAACAGCCCTTCCATGAGGGCGACGCGGTGGTCGTCCCGTCCGGCCCCGCGCACCGTCATCGCCTCAGCCCCGGCAGCGACCTGGTGCGCCTCTTCGTGGTCGATTCGCCGCAGGTCTAGACGAAATACGTCAAATAAACCCGCCCGGATGTTTCAGCGGCTCGCCGGATAGCTCGCTCGTGATGTAGTCGAAGGCGTCGTCGATCGAATCCGTGCGGTAGACCAGCTTCAGGTCCTCGGGGCTGATGGTGCCGAACTCGGCCATCGCCTCCATGTCGATCACCTTGTCCCAGAACTCGTTGCCGAAGAGGACCAGCGGCATGCGCTTGGTCGTCTTGCCGGTCTGGATCAGCGTCAGCGTCTCGAAGAGCTCGTCGAGCGTGCCGAAGCCGCCGGGCATGATCACCATCGCCTTGGCCATGTAGAGGAACCAGAACTTCCGCATGAAGAAGTAGTGGAACTCGAAGGCCAGACGATGCGTGATGAAGTCGTTGCCCGACTGCTCGAAGGGCAGCGAGATGCCGAGCCCGATATTGTCGCCCTTGGCCTCCGAGGCGCCGCGGTTCGCCGCCTCCATGATGCCCGGCCCGCCGCCGGAGCAGACCACGAAGCGCCGCGCCGGGTCTTTCAGACCCTTCGACCATTCGGTGATGCGCCGGGCGAGCTCGCGCGTCGCCTCGTAATACCGCGACATCTGCAGCCGACGCTGGGCCAGCTCGACCCCCTCGCCCGCCGCCTCGGCTGCCTCGAGCGCGGCCTTGGCCTCGTCCTCGGCGATCAGGCGCGCCGAGCCGAAGAACAGCACCGTGTCGCGAATGTCGTAATGCTCGAAGCGCTCCATCGGCTCGAGATACTCCGCCAGGATGCGGAGCGCGCGGGCGTCGGGGCTGGCCATGAAATCATCGTTCCTGTAGGCCTTGGGCGCGCGGTAGGGGTGCTTCTTGGTCGTGCTTTCGGACTTCGCCATGATTTTGGGCCTGCGGGGGGCTGCTGCGTGAAGGGTCGGCGCCGGCAATCTACTGCCGAAGGGGGCGCAGGCAAACCTTGGCGGCATGACCGGGTGCGCCAGACAAGCTGACCCGGCGGGTCATTTGCGCTAGAGGTGGCGACATGGCGCGCGCTAAACCCACCGACCGCAAGCCCGCTCCGGCACAGCCTGTCCCGGGACGGCTTGCGCGCGGCCTGCGGATCGGCCTCCTCGGCGGCTCGTTCAACCCGGCGCATAGCGGCCATCTGAACCTCAGCCTCGCGGCCCTGAAGCGCCTCGGGCTCGACCGGATATGGTGGATGGTAAGCCCCCAGAACCCGCTCAAATCCGATGACGGCATGGCGCCCTTCGCCGACCGGCTCGCCTCGGCCGAGGCCCTGGCCCGCCATCCGCGCATCGAGGTAAGCGATATCGAGGTGCGCCTCGGCACGCGTTTCACCGCGGATACGCTGGCGGCGCTCGTCCAGCGCTTTCCGGCCCACGATTTCGTATGGTTAATGGGGGCGGACAATCTGATCCAGATCCCGGCCTGGGACCGCTGGTCACGGATCTTTCACACAGTGCCCGTTGCGGTTTTCGCCCGTCCTTCCTATTCTCTAGGGGCGTTGGCCGGTCCGGCCGCGCGGCGTTTCCGGCGGTATCGCCTGCCCGAATCCGAGGCGGGGCGGCTCGCCGGGTCGAAGCCGCCGGCCTGGGTCTTTTGCCGCATGCGGCTCGACCCGACATCAGCCACCGCATTGAGAGCCCGTGGAGCGGCTTGGCCGCCGTCGCCAGGGGAGGAGTGAACCAGCCCACGAGGAGATGACCATAGCGCGACGAAACAAGACCCCGCCCAGCCCGAAGACGCTGCTCGAAGCAGTGAAAGGCTCGCTCCAGGACGATAAGGCGGAGGACATCGTCGTCATCGAACTCGACGGGAAATCCAGCATCGCCGACTTCATGGTGATCGCCAGCGGCCGCTCGCAGCGGCATGTCGCGGCGACCGCCGAGCATTTGATCGAGCGCCTCAAGGCGGAGGGCATGAAGCCCGTGCCGTCGGAAGGCCTCGGACAAGGCGACTGGGTCCTGATCGACGGCGGTGACGTGATCGTCCATCTGTTCCGTCCGGAGGTGCGCGCCTTCTACAATCTGGAGAAGATGTGGGGTCACGCCGTGCCGGAATCGGCCGGGAACGCCGAGCTCATCGCCTGACCCCGCTGTAAGGGGGGCGAGGTCCGGCGGCGGCCGGGCTTTCGCAACACGGCGACACGGGCAAAGGTGAAGGCCATGCGGATCGTCATTGCGGCGGTGGGCAAGTTCCGCCGCGAACCCGAACGCGAACTCTTTGAGACCTTCGTTAAGCGTATCTCCTGGCCGATCGCCTTGAAGGAGGTCGAGGAGCGCGGCTCCCTGCCCGCGCCCAAGCGCAAGGAGCGCGAGGCGGTGAAGCTGCTCGCCGCCCTGCCCGAAGGCGCCACGGTGGTCGCCCTCGACGAGAGGGGCAAAACGCTCTCCAGCGCCGATTTCGCCAAGCGTATGGGCCGCTGGCGCGACGACGGGATCGGCGATCTCGCCTTCGTCATCGGCGGCGCCGACGGGCTCGACGCTTCGGTCCTCGACCGCGCCCAGCTCACGCTGTCCCTGGGCCCGATGACCTGGCCGCATATGATGGTGCGCGCGCTTCTGGCCGAGCAGCTCTACCGCGCCCAGTCGATCCTGGCGAGGCACCCATATCACCGGGAATAGGGTTAACGCCCGCTTCAGTTCTTCCCCGAGTGTTGCCAATCCGATCTACCGAAGCCCTTCGGCTTGGCCTATATAATGGCCCATGAGCGAGACCACCCGCCCCCGGCCTGTCGTGCTCTGCCTGCTCGACGGTTGGGGCTACCGCGAAGAGCGCGAAGACAACGCCATCGCCCTGGCCCGGACGCCCGTCTGGGACCGGCTGATGGCGGACTGTCCGCATGCGCTGCTCGACGCCTCGGCGGGGGCGGTCGGGCTGCCCGACGGCCAGATGGGCAACTCGGAAGTCGGACATATGAACATCGGCGCCGGCCGGGTGGTGCTGCAGGAGCTGCCGAAGATCAGCAAGGCCGCCGCGGACGGCTCGCTCGCCAAGAACGAGCGGCTCCGCGCTTTCATCGAGGCGCTGAAGGCGAGCGGCGGCACGGCGCATATCATGGGCCTCGTCTCGCCCGGCGGCGTCCATTCGCACCAGGATCATATCGCCGCCCTCGCGCGCATCGTGAGCGCCGCCGGCGTGCCGGTGGCGCTCCACGCGCTCCTCGATGGCCGCGACACCCCACCGAAGAGCGCGCGTAACTATCTTGAGGATCTGCTGACCGACATCGACGACACCATCGCGCCGGTGACGGTTGCGACGGTCATCGGCCGCTACTACGCCATGGACCGCGACAAGCGCTGGGAGCGCATCGAGCTCGCCTACGACGCCCTGGTCGACGGCAAGGGCGAACATGCATCCGACGCGCTGACGGCGGTCGACAACGCCTATGCCCGCGACGAGAGCGACGAATTCGTGAAGCCGACCGTCATCGACGGTTTCACGGGCATGGCCGATGGCGACGGGCTTCTGATGGCGAACTTCCGCGCCGATCGGGCGCGCCAGATCCTGACGGCGCTGACCGATCCCGACTTCGACGGCTTCAACCGCGGCCGCATCGTCGATTTTGCGGCGCGCGCGGGTTTGGTCGAATATTCGGAAGCGCTCAGCGAGCGCATGACGGCGCTGTTCCCGGCCGAGACCCTCGCCGGCACCATAGGTTCCGTTGTGGCGCAGGCGGGCTTGAAGCAGCTCCGCATCGCCGAGACCGAGAAATACGCCCACGTCACTTTCTTCCTCAATGGCGGCGAGGAGCGGGAATTCGAGGGCGAAGACCGCATTCTCGTGCCGTCGCCCAAGGTCGCGACCTACGATTTGCAGCCCGAGATGTCGGCGCCCGAGGTGACCGACAAGCTGGTCGCCGCGATCGGGCAAGGCCGCTACGATCTCATCGTCGTCAACTTCGCGAACACCGACATGGTCGGGCATACGGGCGACCTCAAGGCCGCGATCAAGGCGGTCGAGGCGGTCGATACCTGCCTCGGACGCTTGGACAACGCGGTGAGAGCCGCGGGCGGCGCGCTCCTCATCACCTCCGATCACGGCAATGCGGAGCTGATGCGCGACGCGAATAGCGGCCAACCCCATACGGCACACACGACGCGCCTCGTCCCGGTCGTCGTGTCCAGCGCGGCAGCCCAGGTGCCTGCGCTCAAGGATGGGCGCCTGTGCGACGTCGCGCCCACACTCCTCGCGCTCATGCGCTTGCCCCAACCCAAAGAGATGACCGGCGGGTCTCTGATCGCAGCATCGGGAGCCGCCATTGCCCCGCCGGAACACCGCGTCTCGGCCTGACCGATCGATCGACCGCCGCTTGGCCATCAGTGCGCGACGCCTGATCCTGGGCGGGCTGGTGTCGGCCCTGTGCGCCGCGAGCCCGGCCCTGGCCGAGACCGCTCGCGGCCCGAAGCCGAGCGACTCCGACATCGCCATCGGCACGACGCCGACGGAGACCTTCCGCGAGCGCAATCGGGCGCTGGAGCGCAAGGTCGCCGATCTCCGGGCGCGATTGGTCAAGATCGCCAAGGCGGTGCAGGACGCCGAGGCCTCGCTGACCGGTATCGAAACCGAGCTCGCCACGCTCGCCAAGCGCGAGGCGACGCTCGAGGCGGAGCTGAAGCGCGACCGTCAGGCCCATGCCGCCACCCTCGCCGCCCTCCAGCGCCTGGCGCGCCAGCCGCCGGAATCGCTCGCCGCGCATCATCACGACGCCGTCCGCGCCGCACGCGCGGCGACGATGCTGAAGCACTATCAGCACGCGGTGGCCGCCCATGCCGAGGCGCTGCGGCGGAAGTTGGCGGAGCTCAAGTCCGTGCGCACCCGCATCGCCGCCCGGCGCGACACCATCGCCCGGACCACGGCGCGGCTCGCCGTCGACCGCACCCGCCTCGCCGTCATGCTGGCCAAGGGCGCATCCATGCGCGAGCGCTCGGCGCGCGAGCAACGCCTGATGCAAGCGCGGCTCGAGGTGCTGGCGAGCGCCGCGCGCAATCTCCGTGAGCTGCTCGACAGCGTGGGGCGGAGCGGGCAGACCGAGGTGGTGCGGATCCCCGTCGTCCCGCGCGGCCCGCTGCTCAGCAAGCCCAAGGGGATCAGGATTTTCGCCGCGGCTCACGGAAAAGTAATTGTTCCCGTGCGAGGATCGATCATACGTAGGTTCGGCCAGCCCCGGGATGCCGGCGAAGGTGACGGCGCTGGGGCGGACGGCAATGATATTGGCCCCTTCAACAAGGGCGTGGTCATCGAAACCCGGCCCGAGGCGCAGGTTGTGGCGCCATTCGACGGGCGCGTGGTCTTCGCCGGCCCCTTCCGCAGCTATGGGCTTATCTTGATCATCGATCACGGCGGGGGATATCATACGCTGCTTGCCGGCCTCGCGCGGGTCGACATCGTTGTCAATCAATGGCTTCTAGGCGGCGAGCCCGTAGGCGCCATGAGTTCGACACAATCGCGAAGCACAAGGCTCTACCTCGAAATCCGCCGAAGGGGCCAACCCATCAATCCGCTGCCGTGGCTGGCGGCGCAACCGAGCAAGGCAAACGGATGAACCGTCAATCGATAGCTGCTGCACTCGTGGTGATGATCTCTCTGGCGTTGCCGCTGACAGCGGCGACCGAAAGCAGGCGCTCCGACACCTACCGTCAGCTCGATCTGTTCAGCACCGTCTTCGAGCGCGTGCGCGCCTCCTATGTCGAGGAGGTCTCGGACGAAAAGCTGGTCTCGGCGGCGATCAACGGCATGTTGAGCCACCTGGATCCGCATTCCAGCTACATGGACGCCAAGACCTTCCGCGAGATGCAGGTGCAGACCCGCGGCCAGTTCGGCGGGCTCGGCATCGAAGTCACGATGGAAAAGGGCTTCGTGAAGGTCGTCTCACCGATCGACGACACGCCGGCCTCGCGCGCCGGCATCCAGCCCAACGACTTCATCACCCATATCGACGGCAAGGCGGTGCTCGGCCTCTCGCTGTCCGAGGCGGTGGAGAAGATGCGCGGCAAGGTGGGCTCCAAGATCCGCATCACCATCCGCCGGCTCGGCAAGGCGCCGTTCGACGTCACCATCACGCGCGCCGTCATCCGCATCCGCACCGTCCGCTCGCGCCTCGAAGGCAATGTCGCCTATATCCGCATTACCTCGTTCAACGAGCGCGCGGCGTCGGGCGCCAAAGCCGCGCTGGAGAAGTTCAAGAAGCAGCTCGGCAACAAGCTGACCGGCGTGGTGCTCGATCTTCGCAACAATCCCGGCGGCCTGCTCGACCAGTCGATCGCGGTCTCCGACATCTTCCTGTCCAAGGGCGAGATCGTCTCCACGCGCGGACGTCAGGCCAACAGCGCGCAGCGCTTCAATGCCCGCACCGGCGATCTCGCCAATGGACTGCCGATGGTCGTGCTGATCAATGGCGGCTCGGCGTCGGCATCGGAAATCGTCGCCGGCGCGCTGCAGGACCATCGCAGGGCGATCATCCTCGGCACCAAGTCCTTCGGTAAGGGCTCGGTGCAGACGATCATCCCGCTTCGCCAGGGCAGCGCCATGCGCCTCACCACGGCGCGCTACTACACGCCGTCGGGCCGGTCGATCCAGGCCAAGGGCATCCAGCCCGACATCGTCGTGGAGCAGGCCAAGGTCGAGACGATCAAGACCGCTCAGCAGCGCCGCGAAGCCGATCTGCGCGGAGCGCTCGACACGAAGAAGAACGAAGGCGGCGCGGCGCCCAAGGGCGGCGATGCGGGCAAGAACGGCGGTGCGTCCGGCACCAAGCCCCAGGCGGGCAAGGCCGGCGCGACGCCGAAGCCGCAGGACTATCAGCTCTCGCGGGCGATCGATCTGCTGCGGGGCCTTGCGCTCTACAAGTCGCGGGCGGTCAACTAGACGGTCGGGATGCGGCGTTTCCATGTAGGGCCGCCGCGCGTCCCAAGGTTTGGGTCTGGTGAGCCGTCCGTCGGAGGATGCGACGTGACGGCCGATACTGACCGATGACGCTGTTCAAGCTCCTGGCATCCGCCTTCATCATCCTCATCGCCGGGACCTTCATCTGGCTCGATCTGTCGGGCGACGGCTCGGTCGAGGTGGCGCTGAAGGAACCGGACGGCGGAACCTCGGCGCGGCTGCCGCCGCGCGGACCGGTGGTCGCCGACCCCGACCTCCTCGAGAACGGCCCCAGCGGCATGCTGCCGCGCATCGGCGATGACGGCCGCAAGCCCTGGCAGGTCTACCGTGCGGCCTATCGCGCCAAAGGCAAGCGGGGCGCGCGGGTCGCCGTGGTGATCGTCGATCTCGGCCTCAAGCGCGATATGACGCGGGCGGCCATCGAAAGCCTGCCGCCCGAGGTGACACTCGCCTTTTCGCCCTATGCCGACAACCTAGCGTCCCTGGTGCGCGCGGCGCGCCTCAAGGGTCACGAGGTGCTGCTCGCCGTGCCGATGGAGCCCGAAGGCTATCCGAAGAACGATCCAGGCGAGCAGACGCTGCTGACGTCGAACACCGCCGCGCGCAATCTCGCTCTTCTCAAATGGTCGATGAGCCGATTTTCCGGTTATGTCGGCATCGTTGCCCATGAGGGCGGGCGGTTCCTGGGCTCGCCCGAACATCTCCGGCCGGTGCTGGGCGAGGTGAAGGCGCGCGGACTCATGTTCGTCGACCCCTCCCAGGCCCGCACCGGCAAGGCCGACAAGATTTCCGCCGAGCTCGGTCTGCCGGTCGCGAGCGTCACTGCGATCATCGACGACGACCCCGCCCCCGTCAGCATCACCGCGCGGCTGAACGCAGTCGCCGCCCAGGCGCGGACCGACGGTCGTGCCGTGGTCCTCGGCCGCCCCTATCCGGCCACCATAACGGCCGTCAAGCACTGGCTCGCCAGCTTCCGCGACCGCGATCTGACGGCGGCGCCGATCACGGTGGTCGCCGAGACCGCGCTCAGAAAAGCGAAGTGAAGCGGGCGAAATGACCGACGGTTCCGGCAAGCTGCTCCGTCCGCGGCCGAGCCCCAGCGACGGCTACCGGCCCTGCGTCGGCGTGATGCTGGTCAACCATGAGGGGCTCGTCTTCGTCGGCCAGCGCATCGGCCTCGATGAGGACGCCTGGCAGATGCCCCAGGGCGGGGTCGACAAGGGCGAGGCGCCCGCCGAGGCGGCGATGCGCGAGCTGGCGGAGGAGATCGGCACCGCCAAGGCGCGGATCATCGCCGAAACCGACGGCTGGTTCGATTACGATCTGCCGCCCGAATTCATCGGCAAGCGCTGGCGCGGCAAGTATCGCGGCCAGAGCCAGAAATGGTTCGCCTGTCTTTTCGAAGGCGAGGACAGCGATATCCGCTTGGACACCGCGCATCCCGAGTTCAGCGACTGGCGCTGGGTGGCATTCGAGGAGCTGGCCGACCTCATCATCGCCTTCAAGCGCGATGTTTACCGCGCCGTGGTGGCCGAGCTCGGCCCCAAGATCAGGCAGGCGATCGACTAACCCGCCAGGCGGTTCTTGTTGCGGATGCCGCTCAGGTGCTCGAGGCGGCGAGCTGGCGCACGCGATGGCGCATCGCCACGTAGCCGAGCCGCGCGATGAGCCGGCTCAGCAGCCCCGTCGGACGGAGCCCCACCGCCTTGAACATCATCGCGACCATGCGCTTCACATGCCGGTGGCGGTAGTACGAATAAGCGCGGCAGCGGTAGGCCTTGCCGTGCCGATCATTGTCGTACGGCTCGTCTTCGGCGTGGTTGGCGGCGTAATAGGCGAAGGACAGCTCGTCGTCGTCGGTTTCCGCCAGGCGCCCGATCGCCACGCGCAACCGCTTCAGGAGATTGAGCCGCTCCTGCGGCTGGTATTTGTCCATCGTCTTGCGGAACAGCGCGAAGTGGCGAATTTCGTCGGCCGCGATATTGAGACAGATCTGCTTCAGCACCGGCTCCTCGGTCGCATCGGCGATCGCGGTGTAATACGAGCTGGTGCCCACCTCGACGATGCAGCGTGCGATCAGCTCGCCCGTGCGCGAGCCGCGCACCGAGCTGTCGATCCCGGTCGGCAGCTCGATGGTTTCCTCGAACCGCGCGAAGCAGGTATCGAAATCGAAATCCGGGTCGGCGAGCTGCGACCATTTCGCGAGCGCGCGGCCGTGCTGGGTCTCCTCCGCCGCCCATTCGACGGCGGCGGCCTGAAACTCCGGGTCGTCATGAAACACCTCGCCCAGATAGGCGGCATAGTCGCCGGCATTGAACTCCACCATGGCGGCGGCCTTGGTGACCTTCAACGTCTCCGGATCGACCTTGGAGGCGTCGAACGCGCTCCAATCGATGTCGTCGAGGGTCCAGTGCTTCATGTCACTCCCCGCTGGGCTTCAGCTCCGACCTTAAAAGGCCGGCATGCCCTCGTCCCGCGGCTTCAGCACCGCTGTTGTGCTAAACACCATACCGTCTTTCGTACCGGCGTTAAGGGGACAAACATCCCCGCCCGAAACCCCGGCACTCCAGAATGTGACGACGAGAAGTTAGTTCGAAGACTGTGCGGCGGCAAGTTTTGAATGCGCGATTACTATCGCCGACTGGATTTTTCCCTTTTCCTCGTCCGAAGCCGCATCGGAGAGGTCGTCGTTCAAATCCCTGATCTCTGCCTCGACCGCATCCCGGTCGATATCCGAAATCTCCAGCGCCTCGGTCGCCAGCACCGTGCAGCGCTCCGGCGTCACCTCCGCGAAACCGCCGGAAACGAAGATGCGCCGGTCGACCGAGCCGCCCTGATAGACGTTGATCACGCCCGGCCGCACCGTGGAGATGAGCCGCGAATGGCGGGGCAGCACACCGAAATCGCCTTCCGCGCCCGGCACCACGACCATGTCCGCATCGACGGACAGGACCAGCGCCTCGGGCGAGACGAGCTCGAACTGAACCTTGTTCTCGTCGGCCATGACCGGCTCCTGCGCCTAGGTCGCCCTAGGCGGCCTCTGCGGCCATCTTGCGGGCGTTCTGCACGGCCTCTTCGATGCCGCCGCACATGTAGAACGCCGCCTCGGGCAGATCGTCGTATTCGCCCTCGACCAGGCCCTTGAAGCCCTTGATCGTGTCCTCCAGGCTGACGAAGACGCCCGGCGTGTTGGTGAACACTTCCGCGACATGGAAGGGCTGAGAGAGGAAGCGCTGGATCTTGCGCGCACGGGCGACGACTAGCTTATCCTCTTCCGACAGCTCGTCCATGCCGAGAATGGCGATGATGTCCTGCAGCGACTTGTAGCTCTGCAGCACGCGCTGAACCTCGCGCGCGATGGTGTAGTGCTCCTCGCCGATGATCCGCGGATCGAGCATGCGCGAGGTCGAGTCGAGCGGGTCGACCGCGGGATAGATGCCGAGCTCGGCGATCTGGCGCGAGAGCACCGTTGTCGCGTCGAGGTGTGCGAAGGAGGTCGCCGGCGCCGGGTCGGTCAGATCGTCCGCGGGCACGTAGATCGCCTGGACCGACGTGATCGAGCCCTTCTTGGTGGTGGTGATGCGCTCCTGCAGCGCGCCCATATCGGTCGACAGCGTCGGCTGATAGCCCACCGCCGAGGGAATGCGGCCCAGAAGCGCCGACACCTCGGAGCCGGCCTGGGTGAAACGGAAGATGTTGTCGACGAAGAACAGCACGTCCTGGCCTTCCTCGTCGCGGAAATACTCGGCCACGGTCAGCCCGGAGAGACCGACGCGGGCGCGGGCCCCGGGAGGCTCGTTCATCTGGCCGTAAACCAGGGCGGCCTTGCTGTCGCCGTCGAGGTCGATAACGCCCGATTCCATCATCTCGTGGTAGAGGTCGTTGCCCTCGCGGGTGCGCTCGCCGACGCCGGCGAAGACCGAATAGCCGCCATGCGCCTTGGCGATGTTGTTGATGAGCTCCATGATGATGACGGTCTTGCCGACGCCGGCGCCGCCGAAGAGCCCGACCTTGCCGCCGCGCGCGTAAGGCGCCAAAAGGTCGACGACCTTGATGCCGGTGATCAGAATGTCCGATTCCGTCGATTGTTCGACATATTCGGGCGCCGGCCGGTGGATCGGCGCCTTGGTCTTGGTCACCACGGGCCCGCGCTCGTCGACCGGCTCGCCCACGACATTCATGATCCGGCCGAGCGTCTCCGGGCCAACCGGGATCATGATGGGGTTGCCCGTATCGGCCGCTTCCTGGCCGCGCACCAGGCCCTCGGTCGTGTCCATGGCGATCGTCCGCACCATGTTCTCGCCCAGATGCTGCGCCACTTCGAGGACCAGCGTGTGGCCCTGGTGGTCGACATGCAGGGCGTTCAGGATCGCCGGCAGGTCGCCCTCGAACTGCACGTCGACGACGGCGCCCATCACCTGCGTGATCCGGCCCACGATGTTCTTATTCGCCATGTCCTGCTCCTCGCGATCTCTCGCCGGTCCGCCGGACCGGCGTTAGAAGGTCTATCTCGTTTCTAGAGCGCCTCGGCGCCGGAGATGATCTCGATCAGCTCCTTGGTGATCTGCGCCTGGCGGGTTCGGTTATATGTCATGGTCAAGCCGTCGATCATGTCGCCGGCGTTGCGCGTCGCATTGTCCATCGCGGTCATGCGCGCGCCCTGCTCGCTGGCGAAGCTTTCCAACAGCGAGCGGAAGACCTGGACGCTCAGATTGCGCGGCAGGAGATCGGCCAGGATCTCCGCCTCTTCCGGCTCGTAGTCGAAGACGCCGTGATCGCCGCCTTCGTCATCCTCGTCGACCTCCGGCACCGCGAAGGGAATGAGCTGCTGGTGGGTGACGACCTGGCTGATCGCCGATTTGAAACGGTTGTAGACGATCGTGCAGACGTCGAACTCGCCGGCGCCGAACATCGAGGTCACCACCTCGGCGATCTCCTCGGCTTCGCCGTAATGAACACCCTGCTTGCCGACGCCCTCGAGCGAATTGACGATCAGATTGCCGTAGAAGCGGCGCAGCTGGTCGCGCCCCTTGCGGCCGACGCAATAGACCTTGACGGTCTTGTTATCCTCCAGAAGCTGGGAAATCAGCCGGCGTGCCGAACGGACGATCGACGAGTTGAAGGCCCCGCACAGGCCGCGGTCGGAGGTCACCAGCACGATCAGATGCGTCTCGTCCGCGCCCGTGCCCGCGAGCAGCGGCGGCGCGCCTTCACGGCCTGCCAGGCCGGCGGCGAGCTCGCCCAGCATCCGCTCCATGCGCTCGGCGTAAGGCCGCGCGGCCTCGGCCTGGCTCTGCGCGCGCTTCAGCTTCGCCGCCGCGACCATCTTCATGGCCGAGGTAATCTTCTGTGTCGACTTGACAGTCGCGATGCGGTTGCGCAGGTCCTTGAGACTGGCCATGGGGCAGTTATCCGTCGCTCGTCACGTGGCTCGAACCGTTGAGATCAGGCGCCAAGGCTAGGCAAACGTCTTGACGAAGTTCTCGCAGAACGTCTCGAGCTTCTTCTCGGTCTCGTCGCTCAGCTCGGCGCTATCGCGGATCGCCTTCAGGATGTCCGCGCCCTTGCTGCGAATCTCGGAAAGATACTGCGCCTCGAAGCGCGTCACCTGGTTGGCGTCGACCTTGTCGAGATAGCCGCGCACACCGGTGAAGATCACGGCGACCTGCTCCTCCACCGGCAGCGGCGCGTACTGGCCCTGCTTCAGGATCTCGGTGAGCCGCGCGCCGCGCGCCAGCAGCTGCTGGGTTGCGGCGTCGAGGTCGGAGGCGAACTGCGAGAAGGCCTCCATCTCGCGGAACTGCGCGAGCTCGAGCTTGATGCGCCCGGCGACCTGCTTCATCGCCTTCACTTGCGCGGCCGAGCCGACGCGCGAGACCGACAGACCCACATTCACCGCCGGCCGCACGCCCTTGTAGAAGAGCTCGGTCTCCAGGAAGATCTGGCCGTCGGTGATCGAGATCACGTTGGTCGGGATATAGGCCGAGACGTCGTTGGCCTGGGTCTCGATGACCGGCAATGCGGTCAGCGAGCCCGCGCCCAGCTCGTCGTTCATCTTGGCCGCGCGCTCCAGCAGGCGCGAATGGAGATAGAAGACGTCGCCCGGATAGGCCTCGCGTCCCGGCGGGCGGCGCAGCAGCAGCGACATCTGCCGGTAGGCGACCGCCTGCTTGGAGAGATCGTCATAGACGATCACCGCATGCATGCCGTTGTCGCGGAAATACTCGCCCATGGT
>CAZBRE010000067.1:17433-21677 GCA_964494065.1 uncultured Alphaproteobacteria bacterium | reverse complement strand
TGAACGAGGGCGGCTATCAGTGCCTGCCCAAGTTGACCTTCCCGGGCGGGGTGCTGATCGGCTGCGAGGCGGGCACGCTCAACATGCCCAAGATCAAGGGCACGCATACGGCAATGAAGTCGGGCATGCTGGCGGCAGAGGCGGCGGCCGCGGCGTTGGCGGGAGACAATCCGCCGGCGGAGCTCACGGGCTATGCGGAGGCTTTCAAGAAATCCTGGGTGGAGAAGGAGCTGCGCGCGGCGCGCAACGTGCGGCCGGCGTTCAAATGGGGCCTGATGATGGGCACGCTCGCCACCGGCATCGACCAGGTGCTGTTCCGGGGCAAGGCGCCGTGGACGCTGAAGCACGCGCACGCCGACAACGAGACCTTGAAGAAGGCCTCCGAGGCCAAGCCGATCGACTATCCCAAGCCCGACGGCACGATCACCTTCGACAAGCTCTCCTCGGTGTTCATCTCGAACACCAACCACGAAGAGGACCAGCCGGTTCATCTGAAGCTCGCCGATCCGAGCGTCGCGGTCGACTACAACCTCGCGCTCTACGACGCGCCCGAGCAGCGCTATTGTCCGGCGGGGGTCTATGAGATCGTGCGCGACGACGACGGCAGCAATCCGCGGCTGCAGATCAACGCGCAGAACTGCGTGCACTGCAAGACCTGCGACATCAAGGACCCCAAACAAAACATCACCTGGGTCACGCCGCAGGGTGGCGGTGGGCCAAATTATCCTAATATGTGAGCTAAGTATTTTCTCCGGCGGCGTGACGCCGTCGGAGCGGGTCTGACCAGGCGGCGTTCACGTCCTCTTCATCCTACCGGCCGATGATGGGAGGGCCGGACGCCATCGGTTCACGAGACGGGACGGCAGGAACGATGACGGACTTGAAGCATGTGACTGGGGCCGCGCGGCGGCGCCGCTGGTTGGGCGGGCTCGCAGGTGCGGCTGCGCTCTCGGCTTTGGCCTTCCTCCCGGGCACGGCCCTTGGGGAAAGCTCGAAGGCACCGTCCTTCCAGCCGGAAACGCCCTCGGGCGCCTATCTTGCGGCGCGCCATGCCGAGCGGATCTTCGCCCTCTCCGAGGCGGCGACGCTCTACGCGCGCGCGCTGGCCGATGATCCCAACAATGACGAGCTGCTGGCCCGCACGCTTTATCTGATGGTGGCCGACGGGCGCATCGACGCCGCCTTGCCGCTGGCCCGGCGGGTCATCGCCAAGCGGCCGCAGGCGCGGCTCGCCAATCTCGTGCTCGCCGTCGACGCGGCGAAGCGCAGGAAATATGCGGTCGCGCTGAAGCATCTGGAGCCGCAGCCCAAGCGCGGCGCCAACCGGGTGCTGATGCCGCTGATGCAGGCCTGGATCGAATTCGGCGCCGGCGACCGCGACAAGGCGCTGCGCACCGTGCGCGCGGTCGAGCAGGTGAAGGGCTTCGCCAACTACTACTATCTCCACAGCGGCCTGATGCTCGAATTGTCGGGCCGCGGAAAAGCCGCCGAGGAGCGCTACAAGAAAGCCTTCGTCGACGAGGCGCGCGTCGGCCTGCGCATGATCGAAGCGGTCGGCATTTTCTACGAGCGCGCCGGCCGCACCGCCGAGGCGATCGCGCTCTATCAGAAATATCTGAAGCGCAGCCCCGATGCGGTCGGCCTGCAGTCGGCCTTGATCCGCGCCCAGTCGGGCGGCAAGGCGGCGGCCTTCGTGATATCCTCGGGCGACGGCCTGGCCGAATCCTTGTTCGATGTAGCGAGCGCAGTCGGGCGCAGCCGCCGGACGCGGCAGGCGCTCCTCTACGCGCGCCTCGCCCTGCATCTGAAACCCGATTTCGGCCCGGCGATCGTCCTGATCGCGGCCATCTTCGAGGACCGGAACCAGCGCGAGGCCGCGGTGCGGCTTTACCGCTCGGTGCCGAAGCGCTCGCCGCTGTCCTGGTCGGCGCGGCTGGCCACGGCGCAGGCCCTCAACCGGCTCGA
The DNA here is from genome assembly GCA_964494065.1 of uncultured Alphaproteobacteria bacterium. Classification (GTDB taxonomy): domain Bacteria; phylum Pseudomonadota; class Alphaproteobacteria; order JAPULJ01; family JAPULJ01; genus DATKZM01. The sequence goes on along the minus strand of CAZBRE010000067.1, from coordinate 19,712 downwards.
CCGGTCCGACGAAGCGGCCAAGATTCTCCAGGAGATGGCGACCGAACGGCCCAAGCGCTTCGATGCGCTGGTGGCGCTGGGCGATCTCCATCGCGGCAAGGAGCAATACGCCGAGGCGGTCAAGGCCTACGACCGGGCCTTCGCCCGCATACCCAAGGTCGAGCGCCGGCACTGGGGCCTCCTTTATGCGCGCGGCATCGCGCTCGAACGCGCCAAGCAGTGGGGCCGCGCGGAGAAGGATTTCCTGAAGGCTCTCGAATTCGAGCCCGATCAGCCCTTCGTTCTCAACTATCTGGGATATTCCTGGGTCGAGCAGGGCAAGAACCTCGACCGCGCGCGCAAGATGATCGAAAAGGCCGTGAGCCTGCGCCGCAACGACGGCTACATCACCGACAGCCTTGGCTGGGTGCTCTACCGCATGGCCAAGTACAAGGAGGCGGTGCCGCATCTGGAGCGGGCGGTCGCGCTGCGGCCGCAGGACCCGACGATCAACGACCATTTGGGCGACGCCTATTGGATGGTCGGCCGCCACCGCGAGGCGGAGTTCCAGTGGCGCCGCGCGCTCTCGCTCAAGCCGGAGAAGGACCAGATCAAGGTCATCGAGGCCAAGATCAAGGACGGTCTGAAGAAGCCCGGCAAGAGACCGTGAGCGGCGGGCCGGCGGCGGGCACGAGCACCATCGCGGTCGCCGCCCCGGCCAAGATCAATCTCTACCTGCACGTCACCGGCCGGCGCGACGACGGCTATCACGAGCTCGACAGCCTGGTCGCCTTCGCCGATATCCATGACACGATCGAGGTTCGCCCTTCCGCGGCTTTGTCGTTGAAGGTCGAGGGGCCGTTCCGCGTCGCGCTCGGCGATCCGACGGAGAATATCGTGCTCGATGCGGCGCGCGCGCTGGCCGAGGCGGCCGGGGTCGAGCCGACGGCGCGGATCACGCTCATCAAACGATTGCCGGTCGCGGCGGGCATCGGCGGCGGCTCGGCCGACGCTGCGGCAACCTTGCGCGCGCTGTCGGAGCTTTGGTCGATCAGCCTGCCCGAAGACGAGCTGGCCGCGCTGGCGCTCAAGCTCGGCGCCGATGTGCCGGTCTGCCTTCAGGGCCGGCCGGCTTTCGTCGGCGGCATCGGCGAGGACCTGACGCCGGCGCCGCTCCTGCCGCCGGTGCCGATCGTGCTCGCCAACCCGCTGCGCGCGCTCTCCACGCCCAAGGTCTTCGGCGCGCGCGAGGGGCCGTTCAGCGAGCCGGCGCGCTTCGATACGATCCCGATGGACGCGGCCGCGCTGGCCGGCCTGTTGGCCGAGCGGACAAACGATCTGACCGACGCGGCGGTCGCGCTGATGCCCGAAGTGGCGACGCTGCTGATGGCGCTCGAGGCCGTGCCGGGCACGCTGCTCGCGCGCATGTCGGGCAGTGGTGCCACCTGCTTTGCGCTCTACGAGGACGAGACCGCGGCCGCACGCGCTGCCGCGGTGGTCGCGGGCGGCAATCCGAACTGGTGGGTCACGATGGGCAAGCTGCTCCCCACCGGTGTCTGACGCCACGCCGATCGTGCGAACAAAAAAGCCCTCCCCCGAAACCGGGAGAGGGCTTTTGCGAGTGACCGCTAGCGGATCGCGATCGGGTTGATGATCATCTGCACGGTGCCGCGGATGCGGGCCGGGCCGAGCACGAAGAGGAACTCCCAGCCCTTGTCCTTGACCAGCTCGCGGGTGTCGATCGACTCCAGGATGACGATGCCGTTCATCGGGATCAGCATCTGATGGATCTCGAAGACGCCGACGCCCTTTTCGAAGGGAACCGTCTCGAGCCCCCAGGTGTCGCCGCCCACCGCAACGACCTCCTTGGAGATGAGATACGCAGCCCCCGTCTTGCCGAGCCCAGGCTCGACGCTGCCCCAGCGCTTCGGGTTCGTCTTGGTGCCGTCCTTGCCGTCGAGCAGGTTGAGCCAGCCCGAATGGAACAGCACGACATCGCCCTTGCGGATCTCCACGCCCTGCTTCTTGGCGGCGCCGATGATGTCTTCCTTCGTGTAGGGCGTGCCTTCCTTGACGATCTTGACCCCGAAATAACCCGCCATGTCGAGCACTACACCGCGTGCGACGATCGGCGGATATTTCTCGATGCCGAGCTTCTTGAGCCCGTCGGCCTTGGCGAAGTCCTTGTCCTTGTTGCCGTTGTAATAGACGTGGTCGACGCCGATATGGCCGAGCCCGTCGATCTGCGGGCCGATGCCGAGCCAGCCCATGAAGATGTCGTCGTTGTAGGTGGTCTTGCT
>CAZBRE010000067.1:2362-17333 GCA_964494065.1 uncultured Alphaproteobacteria bacterium | reverse complement strand
GCGGGCCGATGCCGAGCCAGCCCATGAAGATGTCGTCGTTGTAGGTGGTCTTGCTCGGCCCGAGCCCGGTCGTGCTGATCTGGTTGGGCTGCAGTACCGTGACGCTCAAGGAGCGTGGGGGAAAAGCGGGCGTGTTCTTGTCGACGATGATGCCGAGATTGTAGGTCTTCCCCGTCTTGATCAGCTTGGAAGCCTGCAACACCGACTTCGGTGTGATCAGGTTCATGTTGCCGATTTCGTCTTTCGGACCCCATCGTGATTTCGTCCAGTCCTGGGCGGATGCCGTGGCGGCGAGCGTCAATGTTACGGACGCCGCCAGCACGGCGCGGATCGTTGTTCTCATAACCAATTCCCTCCCAAACGCCGGCGGCATTTCCGGCCGGTGGAGGTCCGCCGGCACACCTCTCACCTTGTTATGTATGGTGTCGGCAATTGATGGCGTCAGCACGGCAATGCAGAGACAATTCGAATGGCGAAACGAAACAATCGCGAATCGATTTGCACGCTGACGTTTTTTCTGGCCAGCGCGCGTCGAACGATGGAGGCTTGCCCCAGACCCAAAGTCACTATGTCCCTAAGTCCCTAAATCCCTAAATCCCTAAGTCCCTAATCGAGGCGGAGAGGCAGACGAACCATGCGGATGGGAACGAGATTTTTTTTGGCCGGTTTGCTCGCCGCGTTTGCGGTAATTGGCGGGTCCGCGGCGCAGGCCGACGGCAAGCCGATGGGCGCGCTCGATGGTGTTGCGATCAAGAAGTACTTCTCCGGCACGCGCCTCTACGGCACCACGCCGAGCGGCAAGACCTGGCTGATCGACTTCAACGCCGACGGCACTTTCCGCGGCTCGGTGCCCAAGGGCGACGATGTCGGCAAGTGGTGGGTCAAGGACGACGCGTTGTGCCGCAAATGGACGGCCTGGGAGAACCAGACGGTCGGGCACAGCAAGAAACAGGCCTGCTTCTGGATCGTGCTGGACCGCCAAGGCAAGCGCGTCAACTACATCAATATGGATGGCTCGCTCTACCGCTCGTGGCGGATGGGCAACTGACCGGCGGATTGGCAGCGGTCCGGCGGCGGACTACTCGTCGCCTTTCACCAGCTCGATCGCAGCGATCATTTCGCTCAGCTCATCCATGAAGCGGTCGATCGCTTCCTGCGGCGCGGGATAGGTGTCGTCGCGCGAGTTGGTCAGCACCCGGTAATAGGACTTACCCGACTCGTAGAGCCCGACCGAGATCTCGATCCGATCACCGTGATGGGGGGCCTGCACGCCGACGACGTCGTCATGCAGCTTCCAGACCAGATAGTCCGCGTGCTTGAGCTCCTTCTGGATCTCCAGCGCGGCGTGGACGACGGGCTGCATCAGGGAGGCGCGGCGATGATCGGGCGGCGGCGCGCCGGCACGCGATTCGAGCTCGCGTCGGCGGGCATCTTCCAACCTGCGGCGGAAAAGATCACGGGTGCGCATGCGTCGACTTTCGAAGCCGGTTCTCTTTCGCGCCGGTCGGTCGGAAGGCGGCCGCCTTCCCCCCCCGGGGCGCTCATTTTCGGGGCGTAGTCTGGCCGAACGGGTGCTTAGGATTCATTAACTTCCTCGAAAATGATCGATTTTGCCGGCTTGGCCCCGGTGCCCCCCGTCGGGTAGTCTGACCTCGAACAATCCGCGCCAAGGCTTGAGGAGGACGCCCCCATGTTGAGCCGCCCCGGGGTCCACGGACTGCACCATTTCGCCTATCGCTGCCGCGATGCGGAGGAAACCCGCGCCTTCTACGAGGACGTCCTCGGCATGAAGCTCGGCATCTTCCTGCGCCTGCCGCATTATGAGGCGCCCGGCGACCGGCCGCCCTTCTGCCACCTCTTCTTCGAGATGGATGACGGCTCCTATATCGCCTTCTTCGATCTGGGTGACGACGGGGTCTCGGAATACGATCCGGAGACGCCGGAATGGGTGAACCATCTGGCGCTGCAGGTCGACAGCATGGAGGCTTTGGAGGAGCACAAGGCCCGGCTCGAGGCGGCGGGGGTGGCGGTCAAGGGTCCGAAGGACCACCACTTCGTCAAATCGATCTACTTCTACGACCCCAACGGCATCCGCCTGGAGCTGACCGCCTGGGTTGGCGACGAGGCCTTCAAGAAGGATTTCGTCGAGCAGGAAGCCGGCGAGGCCCATGAGCGCCTGCGCGCCTGGCAGGCGGAAAAATCCGCGGCCAAACAAGCGGCGGAGTAGGGGCACAACGCCTTCTCGCCACCCCCGCGAAAGCGGGGGTCCAGTGTGGTCGGCAAAATCGACGCCCTGTGATCTCTGGATTCCCGCTTTCGCGGGAATGACGCGCTTAGTTTGAACGTCGCGTCTAACCGTCGGGAAGCGCCGCCACCATGCTTTCGATCCAGGCGTCGTCGACGTCGAGCGTCTCCAGCTCGGCGCGCGCTTGCGTCTTGGTCTGCAACACGCAGTCGATCACGACCGGCGCATCGCCGTCCTCGGGCTGGCAGGCCATCTCCAGGCGGATGCCGTTGGGATCGTAGAAATAGATTCCGAGCAGGCCCGGCAGCTGCGGGATGCGCGGCGTGTGGTCGATGCCGCGCTCGTCGAGGCGCTTTTCGATCTCGTCGAAGCGCTCGGGCGTCACCACGAAGGAGACGTGCTGCATGCCGCCGATGGCGTTGCGGTTCGACTGCGGCTCCTCGCCCTTCGGGATCTCGAAGAAGGCCATCAAGCTGTCGTTGCCCATGTCGAAGAAATAGTGGCGGATTTCCTCGTAGGGCGGATTGCCGCGGTTGCCGGGGCCGGTGCCGAGACCCGGCGGCACCTTCATCGCATGGACCAGCGGCATGCCCATCACGTTGACGTAGAACTCGGTTGTCTTCGCCATATCGTCCGTGGTCAGCGCCAGGTGATGGACACCGCGCGACAGGACCTCGCCCGAATGGGCGGCTTTTTGCGTGGGGGCTTCCCGGCTGCCTTCCATGACCGGTCTCCTTTCCCTAGGTGGGGCGTTTTTCGTGGCTCCCGTTGCCGCCGAGTATAGGCCGGCTCAGCCCGCCTCGGCGAGATCGAAGTAAAGCGTCGCCAGATCGGGGCGCGCCAGCATGGCTTCGGCCGCCTGCTCCAGCACGATGCGACCCTTGATCATCACATAGGCGCGGCGCGCGAAAGCGAGCGCGATGTCGAGCTTCTGCTCGACCAGCAGGATGGTGAGGCCCTCTTTCTGCAGCGCTTCGAGGGCACGCCGGATTTCCTCGACGATGAGGGGGGCGAGGCCCAGAAACGGCTCGTCGAGCAGGAGGACCCGCGGCGCCGACATGAGCGCGCGGCCGATCGCCAGCATCTGCTGTTCGCCGCCGGAGAGCGTGCCGGCGCTTTGATCGGCGCGTTCCTGCAGGCGTGGAAACAGCGCGAAGACGTAAGCGAAGCGTTGGCTGAGCGAATGGTCCGCGCCGCGCTTCAGCTTGAGGGCGCCGAGGCGGAGATTGTCGCGCACGCTGAGCGGGCCGAAGACCAGGCGGCCTTCGGGCACCAGGGTCAGGCCGGCGGCGACGATGCGGTGGCTGTCGAGCGCGCCCAGCTCGCGGCCGTCGAAGGAGATGCGCCCGGTGCGCCGGCGGATGGTGCCGGTGAGCGCGGCCAGCAGCGTCGACTTGCCGGCGCCGTTGGGGCCGAGCAGCGCCACGGTCTCGCCCCCCTCGATATCGAGATCGATCCCGTGGATGACGTCGACCGGACCGTAGCCCGCGGTGAGCTTCGCGACCTCAAGCATTACGGGCCTCAAGCATGGGGACGCGGCTCCGCGCCGCTGCCGGCCGCGGCACCCACGCCGCCGGCTTCGCCCAGATAGGCATCGACCACGGCGGGATCGCTGCGGATCGTATCGGGCGCGCCGTCGGCGATCTTGCGGCCGAAGTTGAGGACGACGACGCGGTCCGCGAGCGGCAGCAGGAAGCGCATGTCGTGCTCGATCAGCAGGATCGAGATGCCGCGTTCGGCGATGCCGCGGATGATCTCGGCCAGGCGGTCGCATTCGCTGGGGGTGAGGCCGGCGGCGGGCTCGTCGAACAGCATGATGCGCGGCTCGCCCGCGAGCGCCCGGGCCGTTTCGAGCAGCCGACCCTGGCCGAAGGAGAGCGTCGTCACCTCGGCATCGCGGAACTCGCCGAGGCCGACGAAGTCGATCAGCTCGTCGGCGCGCTCGCGGGCCTTGCGCTCTTCGGCGCGCGCCGCACCCGCGCCCAGCAGCACCGGAATCAGCCCCGAGCGCATCGTCGTGTGCGCCCCGACCAGCACGTTGTCGGCGACCGACATACCCTCGAAGGGCATGTTGTGCTGGAAGGTCCGCATGATGCCGCGTGCGGCGATGCGGTGCGGCGGCAGCCCCAGCATTTCCACGCCCTCGAGACGGACCGAACCGGCGCTGGCGGGATAGCCGCCGGACAGGAGATTGAAGGTCGTGCTCTTGCCCGCGCCGTTGGGGCCGATCAGCCCCAGCACCTCGCCTTCCTTCAGATCGAAGTCGAGCCCGTCGACCGCCGTCAGTCCGCCGAAGTTCTTGGTGAGCCCGCGCACCTCGATCAGGGTTTTGTCCATCGCGCTCATTTGCGTGCCTTGATCCGCGCCCGCAGGGCGTCCCAGGCGCCGATGAGGCCCTTGGGCTGGAAGAGGATGGCCGCGACGACAACGACACCGAAGCCGAGCGCGTGATAGTGGCCGACGATGGGTTCGAGAATGTCCTGCGTCAGTCTGAGCAGCACGGCGCCGATGATGGCCCCGGCGTGGCTGCCGCTGCCGCCGACGATCACCATGAAGAGCACGAGGAAGGCGTTCTCCAGGCCGAAGACCGGCGGGTTCACGGTGTTGTCGAAGAAGGCGTAGACCATGCCCGCGGCGGCGGCCATGACGCTGGTCAGCGTGAAGACGATGATCTTGGTGCGGGCGACGTCGACGCCCATGGCCGCGGCCGCTTCGGTATTGTCGCGGATGGCCCGGCAGGCGCGGCCGAACCAGGAGCGGTCGATGCGCAGCAGAATGGCGAGCGTGCCCAGCATCACCGCGACCATCACGAGGGCATACCACGGCCCCTCGATCTTGACGCCGAAGACCGCCGGGAATGAATAGCTCGTTAGGCCGCCCGTGCCGCCGGTGAGCGAGCCGCCCTCGTTGAGCACGACGGTCAGGAGCTGGGCGAAGGCGAGGGTCGCCAATGCGAGGTAAAAGCCTTCGAGACGCGTCGCGGCGAAGGAGACGATGAAGGCGAGGATCGCGGCCAGCAGCAGCGCCGCGACGACCGCGATCCCGAGGCCGAAATCGGCCTGGGTCAGCAGGATGACGACGGTGTAGGCGCCGATCCCGGCGAAGGCGAAATGCGAGAGCGCCATTTGTCCCGCGATGCCGAAGAGGAAGTTGTAGCTGATCGCGAGCGCGACCCAGAAGAGCATCTTGCGGTAGAGGTCGAGCTCGTAGGGCTGAAGCACGAAGGGGATGATCGAGAGCGCCACGATCCCGGCGACCCAGCGCAGCCATGGATGCGAGAGCGCCGCTCCCATCAATTGGCTTCCCGGGCGCGCAGGAGGCCGGTGGGGCGCACCAGCAAGAAGATGATGAGCAGCGTCGGCGTGACCCCAAGCGCGAGGCCGGAGGGGATCGGCGCGTAACGCCGGGTCAGGTCCTCGGCGAAGGCGAGGATGATGCCGCCCAGGAGCGCGCCTTCCACCCGGTTGACCCCGCCGATGACCAGCGCGGAGAAGCCCTGGATCGCCAGCGGCAGCGCCATGGCGACCTCGACCGAGCCGCGCGGGCCGTCGAGGAGACCCGCCAGCGCCGCCACCGCAGCACCACCGGCGAAGGCGAACGCGGTGACGAGGCGGAGATTGATGCCCATCAGCGCCGCGGCGCGCCGGTTGATCGCCACCGCCTCGAAGCTCTTGCCCCATACGGTTCGCTCGAAGAACAGCCAGACCGCGACGAAGACCGCGATCGTGGTGACGATGATGAAGAAGCTCTGCGGCGTGCCGGCGATCGGGCCGATCTCAACCCGGCGGAAGCCGAACGGCCCGTCGAGCGGCTCCTGCCCGCCGCCGAAGGACAGCAGCATGATCTGGTGGTAGACGACCAGCATGCCGAGGAGCACCAGGATCGGCGCCAGATGCCCCGCGCCGCGCACAACGAGCGGCCGCACCACCGACCATTCGGTCAGCCAGCCGACGAGCGCCAGAAACAGCGCGGCGCCCGGGATGGCCAGGATCGACGGCAGCTCGAGCTGCACGGACAGCACAACCGCCGCGAAGGCCCCGATCATCGCCCATTCGCCGACCGCGAAGTTGACGATGCCGGTGGGGCGCAAGACCAGCAGGTAGGCGAGCGCCACCAGGCCGTAGATGCAGCCCGAAGCCGATGCGCTGACGAGTAGTTCGAGAAGGTCCGCCATGAGCCAAACTTGGCCGCCCGAAAATTTCCCCCACAGCCGTGGCCGGCCCCGCTATCCGGCCCCGCAAACTAGCGGTGCGCCGGGGCGGCAAGAAGCCGGTCACGAAAGCGAAACCGGCCCGGCGTGTGCCGGACCGGTTTACGCCTGCCCGCGAGCTTACCTTATTTCGTCCCGGCCTACTTAGTCCCGGAATGGACGACGGGGCCGTGCTTGTTGTTCGTGATCAGGCGGACCACCGCGCCTTCCGGCGGGAAGCCGGTGCGTTTGCCGGCGGGGAAGCCGTAGGCTTCGCTCTTGGCGCCCATCACGCCGCGCCAGCCTTTGGTCGAGGCCATCGCCGCGCAGATCTTGGCCTTGTCGGTCGAGCCCGCCCGCTTGATCGCCTGTAGGATGAAGTTGAGGTCGTCATAGCCGTAGCCCGGGAGCGAGAACGGCGTCTTGCCGTGCTCTTTCTTGTAGGCGGCGATGAAGGCCTGCGCTTCCGGTCGCGCCGGATCGAACGCATCGATGAAGGCGACGCCTTCCATCAAATCCTTGGCGGTCTTGAGATAGGTCGGGATCGAGAGGTTGAACGAGCCCAGCACCTGCTGCTTCATGCCGAGCTGGTGGTAGGCGCGGAAGAACAGCACCATCTCGCGGCCGAGGATGGCGGCCTGGAAGATGGCGTCGGGCTTGGCGGCGCGCACCTTCTGCATCTGCGGCAGAGCAGACTTGGCGCCGGCCGGCACGACCTGCTCGACGACGACCTTCGCGCCCGATTTCTCCAGGCTGATCTTGAAGTACTTGGCGAGGATCTGGCCGAGCGCCGTGTTGTCGGTCATCAGCGCGACGCGCTTGTAGTTCTTCGACTTGGCATAGGCCATCAGCGTGCGGATCTGGATCGAGCCCAGCGGGCCGATCTGGAAGAAGCACTTGTGGTCGAGCTTGCGGGTCAGCGTGTCGCTGCCGTTATGCGTGTCGTGCGGCGTCAGCGTCTTGATCGTGGTGTTCTGCGCCTGCTGGGCCGAGGTCGAGCTCGAGTTGGAGATGATCGCGACCACGCCCTCGTCGATCAGCTTCTGCGCCTTGGAGGCCGAGACGTCGGGCTTGTTGCCGTCATCCTCGATTACCAGCTCGATCTTCTTGCCGAGCACGCCGCCGGCAGCATTGGCGTTCTTGGCGGCGAGCAGGATGCCCTGCAGCACCGGCTCGGCGTAGAAGCGGGCGTTGCCGGTCTTGTCGGTGATGACGCCGATCTTGATCGTCTCCTCCGCCGAGGCGGCGCCGAGCGCCATGGTGCCGGCGAGCCCGGCGGCGCCGAGACCCAGAACCATGCGTCGGGTGAATGTGCCTGGATACTTCATCGCAGTTTCCTCCCCTTGCCGCGTCGCTGGAACGTCCGTGCGGCCAGCCTGCGCATCGCTTTTTGTCGCGCAATGCGCTTCCATTGATGCGCCCGACCCTACCGCGTTCCCGGCAGCCCGTATATGTCCGGCGCGCCGACGATTATCGCCGGTCGTTCGATTTCTAACTATTTTGGCACCGAAGCGGAGGGCCGGCAAGACGGCGCGTTCATCGTGCCCATGCAGCGGGCGCGCCGCCGGTCTGCGACGGTGAGTCCCGCAATCGATTGCGGCGAGGCTGTGCGCGGGTATCATGGCGTCCAGCATGGCAAACGCGCCAAAAATCAATGAAGAAGGGAGAGGGTCCATGCAAGGCAAGATCGCGCTCGAGGAGCATTTCGCCATCGATGAGACACTTCAGGACAGCGCCGGGTTCCTGGGCGAGTCGGTCTGGCCGGAGCTGAGCTCCCGGCTCATGGACTTCCACGGCAAGCGGCTGCAGCAGATGGACGAGCATGGGATCGAGGTGATGATCCTGTCGCTGAACGCCCCGGCCATCCAGGCGATCCCCGATCCGGCGAAGGCGAACGAGATCGCCATGCGGGCCAACGATCTCCTCGCCGAGGAATGCGCCAAGAACCCCGACCGCTTCGAGGCCTTCGCCGCGCTGCCGATGCAGGACCCCGACATGGCGTCGCGCGAGCTCGAGCGCTGCGTCAAGGAGATGAACTTCAAGGGCCCGCTGGTGAACGGCTTCTCGCAGGTCAACGACCCGGAAAGTGCGGTCTACTACGACCTGCCGCAATACCGGCCGTTCTGGGCCACGGTCGAGGCACTCGACGTGCCGTTCTATCTTCATCCGCGCAATCCGCTGATGAGCATGGCGCAGATTTATGAGGGCCATTCCTGGCTGCTCGGGCCGACCTGGGCCTTCGGTCAGGAGACCGCCGTGCATGCGCTCCGCCTCATGGGCTCAGGCCTGTTCGACGAGCATCCGGGCTTGAAGATCATCCTCGGGCATATGGGCGAGGGGCTGCCCTACAGCATCTGGCGGGTCGACAACCGCAATGCCTGGACCAAGCAGCCGCCGAACTATCCCGCCAAGCGCAAGATCGGCGAGTACTTCCAGGAGCATTTCTGGCTGACGACGTCGGGCAACTTCCACACCCCGACGTTGGTCGACGCGATGATGGAGATCGGCGCCGACCGTATCCTTTTTTCCACCGACTGGCCGTTCGAGAACATCGACCACGCCGCCATCTGGTTCGATGCGGCGGCGATCTCCGAGGACGACCGCCAGAAGATCGGCCGCACCAACGCGCGCAAGCTCTTCAAGATGGAGTAGGGCGGGGCGCGCCGCGCCTCTTTCCCATTACCTCCAGAGCTTCTCGCTGGCCTTCTGCGCGCCTTCGGCCATGGCCTCGAACTTGGCCCAAATGACCGTGGGGTGGACTTCGGTCTTGTACATGGCCTGCGAGCTGAACCCGCAATCGGCGCCGGCGATCACGTTCTCGCGGCCGACGAGGTTCGCGAAGCGCACCAGCCATTCGGCGATCAGATCGGGGTGCTCGACGATATTGCTCGCATGGGTGATCACGCCCGGCATGATCGCCTTGCCGTCGGGCAGCTTGTGCTCCTCGAAGACGTGGTAGTCGTGCTCGTGGCGCGGGTTCGCCGCCTCGAAGGAATAGACGCTGGCCTTGATGCGGTAGATGTGCTCGATCACCTCGCCCAGCTGCGGCTCGAAGATGCGCGGGCCCTCGTTGATGCCGTAGCAGGTGTGGAAACGGATGTTTTCTTCGGGAATGCCCTTCAGCGCCGTGTTGACGCTTTCGACGAACATGTCGGCCTTCTTGACCTTCTCTATGTCGTCGAGCTTCGGGTCACCGAAAATGTCGGAGAGAAACGGGTCGTCGACCTGCACGTCGAAGCCGGCATCGACGATCGCCTTGTACTCGACGCTCATCGCCTCGCCGAGGGCGTGGAAGAATTCTTCGTCGTCCTTGTAGTACTCGTTGAAGCCGACCCCGCTGGGCGCGGTCGAGGGCACGAAGACCTGGCTGCAGCCCGCGGCATCGGCCGCGGCGCGCAGGTTCGCGAGATCGCGCTTCAAGGCTTCCTCGCCGACATAGCGGATCGGCTCGACGGCGAAGATCTTCTGGATCGGCGCGATCATGCCGCCCAGCATCGCCCGGGCGAAATACTCCTCGTAGTATTCCGGGAAAGCGTCGCGCTCGGCGGTATAGAGCTGATACTTGTCGCCCGGGCGCGGCTCGAAGCCGGCGAGGCGTTCTTGGGCGTAGACGAAGAAGCCGGCCTTGGAGACCTCGCCGTCGGTGACGATGTCGATGCCGCAATCGGCCTGCTTCTTGACGATCTCGGCGACGGCGCTCGAGACGCGTGCCTGATAGACATCCTCGTCGACGGGTTCACCCTCGCTGGTGAGCCGCGACTTCATCATGTCCAAGAGATCGTGCGGCCGCGGCAGGCTGCCGACATGGCTGACGAGGATACGATCGGCGCTTCGCTGCATGGGTCCTCCCTCGGTTTTGTGGCGGAATGGTGAGCGATCCGCCGGGGCGGCGCAAGACAACAAGCGCGCGAGAAACGCCGTCGACCGGACCGGCGCGATCGTTCGCCTTGGAGAGCGAAGGCTAGTTGCGCTGGGTCAGCAGCTGCTTGGCGCGGGCGATCTCGGCGGCGCTCATGCGCGGGATCAGGCGGTCGAGGGCCTTGCCGGCGGGGGCATTCTGGTTGGCCACGGCGAGGCTGTACCATTTGAACGCCATCGGCACGTCCTTCTTGATGCCGAGGCCGTGCTCGAAAATGAGCCCCAGATTGTACTGCGCCTCGGCGAGGTTCTTGGCGGCCGCCATCTCGAAATATTCGCGCGCCTTCTTGTAGTCCTGGGGCACGCCTACACCGCGCACATAGGCGAAGCCGAGATTGAGCAGCGCCCGCGAGTGCCCGGTCTTGGCGGCGCGGCGGTACCAGACGAGCGCCTCCCGCTGGTTCTTCACCGTGCCCATGCCGCGCTCGAGCATGACCGCCAGCGCGTATTGCGCATCGGGGTCGCGGCCGCGCGCGGCGGCGTCGCGGAAGAGCGCGGCGGCTTTGGCGAAATCGCGGTCGACGCCCTGGCCGCGCAGATAGAGCTTGGCCAGCGCGAGCTGCGCCTTGGTCTTGCCGAGCTTGGAGGCCTTGGCGTACCAGGCGAGATGCTTTTCCGCCGGCACCGGCAGCGCGGTGGTGCGGATGATGTCCTCGTCCGACAGCTCCGCCGTCAGCCGGGTCAGCGCCTCCATCGCGGGTTTGTTATCTTCGGCCGCGGCGCGTGCATAGTGATCGAAGGCGAGCGCCTTGCTCTTTGCGGTGCCGAGCCCCTTCTCGTGAATGAGGCCAAGCTGGTAGTTGGCGGCGGGCACGCCGCGGCGGGCTGCGGTCTCGAAATATTCGCGCGCCCGTGCAAAGTCACGCGGCACCTTCTTGCTGTTCAAATGCACCAGTCCCGCCCGGTACATCGCCAGCGGATGCCCTGCGGCCGCGGCGCGCCGATACCAAAGCAGCGCTTCGATGTCGTCCTGCTTCACGCCGTCGCCGCGCTCCAGCATCACCCCGAGCGCGTACTGGCCGCCCGGCTCGTTGCCGTCGACGGCGGCCTTGCGGTAGAGGTCGGCTGCCTTGGCGCGGTCCTGCGCGATGCCTTCGCCACGCAGATAGAGCCCGGCCAGCACCATCTGTGCCTTGGTGTTGCCGAGCTCGGCGGCGCGGATGTACCAGGCGACGTTCTTGGCGGCCGGTTGGGGCAGCGCCGTCGTGTCCTTGGTCGGCGGCGGCAGGTCCGGGTTGATCTTGAGGGGAGGTTTGGCCGCGCGCTTCGCGCTACCGGTCGTGCCGGCCTTGGCGGCGGGTTTCGGCGGAGCCTTGGGCAGCGCCGTGGCGACGTCGCCCTTGCGGTCGGCGGTCGGCTCCGGCGTCAGCATGAGCGGCACGACCCAGGTGGCCAGCGCCAGGGCGATCAGCGTGCCCAGCCCTATACCGACCGCGATCCGCTTGCCCGATCCGCTGGGCTCGGAAATCTCCGGCGGGCTGCTCAGCGCCTCGGTCAGCTGCAGCGCATCGAGACCGGAGGGATCGAAGCCGACGACGGCATTCTCGATTTCCGCTTTCGCCGTGGGCGATGCCTTCCAGGCCGCCGGATCCTTGGCGATCGCGATCGGCCTGGCTTCGCGCTCCAGGAGCGCGGTGTCGTCACCGGTGGAGAACGCCGCCGGGAATGCCGGTTCGGCAAGGAAGCCCGAAGACGGTGATAGCGCCGTCGATGATGCGGGGGCCGGCTTGGATTCGCCCGGCTCCGGGGCCAGTGCCGTCGTCGGCGTCGCGGGCGGCAAGGTGTTCGGCAGGATCGGCGCCGAGGTCACGGGCTCGGCCGGCGCCGCGTGGCGTGGCGTGCTGTTGGCCCGCGCCTGCGGCCCGGTTGCGTCGACCACGCCTTCCAGGCTGCTGGTCGCCAGGGATTCGAGCACGGCCCGGCTCAGCCATTCGTCGACGGGCAGGCCCGCCGCCTGGGCGGCCTGGGTGGCCGATTTCTGATTGGGCACGGAGACTGCGGGCGGCGCGCCGGGTCTGCCGGCGCCGGCGGGTCCGACCAACGCAGCGCTGCCCCGGGCGATGTTCAGGATCGTCCGGCTGATCCATTCCTCGACGGTCAGCCCGGCGGCGCTGGCGGCGGCCTCTGCCGCGGCCTTCGCTTCGGGGTGAATGCCGTTGAAGGTGGGATTCTGCTTGTGCTCCATTCGAGCCGTCCGTTGCTGATCGAGCCGCCCACCCGGCTCGTTACCTAGGGCCATACTACCCCCGTAGCCTCGGTCTCATCCCCAAAGCTAGTTGCGGATTGGCGGTTTGCAACGGTTTTCCGCCTCACTCCGCGCGCCTCCCCGTCGGCATCCGATTGAGCCGCGAGACGAGGTCTGTTAGTTCGCTTTCGCTGTTATAATGGATCGACAACACGCCGTCGTCCTGATTCCGCTCTGCGATCGACACTTTCAGCCCCAGCAGGGTTGTGAGATGGGTTTCGACCATCCGCGTGCTGTCGTCGTTCCTGGTCTCGTCGCGGTCGCCGTGATCGTCCTGATCATCCTGGTAGAGCGGGTTGCCTTTTTCCGCCGACCCGCCCGAATTGCCGGGTGCGGCCACGGCACCCGATACGCTCGACGCGCTGTCCTCCATAGGAGCATCGCCGTCATCTGCGTTTCCAGCCGGACCGACCTCGCCAGCGGACCGGTCCTCGCTCATGGCGGCGGCGGCCGGGATCTCCAACGGTTCAATTGGCGGTTCTGTCGGCGGCTCGGGCGCCGGTTCCGGCGACGGCGCCATCGCGGCCGCGACGGGTGCCGCGTTCATCGGTTCGGGCTCTTTCTCCTCGTCAGGCGCGGCGTTAGGGTCGGCAAGAGGTTCTGCCGGGGGTTGGGCCGATGCCATCGGCGGCGCGGCGCGGTCGTCGTCCGAGCTGTCGAAAGCCTGGCTCTCGTCCAGGGAGCTGCTCTTTGCCGGGCTGTCGATGGCCGGGCTCGCCTCGATCAGCGTGCCGGCATCGCCGTCGATGCCGCCGAGGATGATCGGGGATGTCTTGTCGGCCGCTTCGGGCGCGCTCGCTGCCGTATCCGTGGTGATGAATTCGGCCATGTCGAGCGGCGCTTCGCTGATGCCCGTATCGTCCGCCGCCGGCGCGCTTGCCGCCGGCTCGCCGGGTGTAGGTTCGTCCGGGGCGGCGGCCACGCTCAGCATCGCTTCCGGGGGCGCCGCCACGCTCGCCGTTGTTTCCGGGCGCACGGCTTGGTCCGCCGCCGCCGGCGCGCTTCCCGGTGCCGGCCCGTTGCTGCCCGGCCCGTCGCCTATGGGTATTGGCTCTTGCGCTCTGCTCGGCACCGCCCCGCCGAAATTCATTGCCGCGCTATCCGTTTGCGCGTCGGCCGGTACTGTGTCGGTCTGCTCGCCGCCGTCGTCACCCGGCGTGTCGGCCGCCGGGGCTGCCGCCGGTATGTCCGGAGCGGCCTCCGGCGCGGCCGCTTCAGGCTCGGCCGCATTAGTTCCAGCCGGGGTTTCCGCTCTGGGGGCGGGCGGCGTGAGGGCGCCGTGCGAGGCGCGGACGAGCTGTTCGGTCTGATAGATGTCGAGCCGCCGCGCCACGACCTCGCGCGCCGCCGGCTCCGGATTGGCCGCGCCAAGCAGCGTGCGGGCATGGAGCACCGACAGCTCGCCGCTGTTGATCATCTCGCGCACCGGCTCGGGTAGCTCGAGCAGCTGCAGCGCGGTAGCGACATGGGTCGGCGAGCGGCCGATCACGTCCGACAGCGCGGCGACGCTGAGGCCCGTTTCCTCCATCAGCCGCTGGTAGATCTGCGCCTCGTCGAGCGGCGGCAGGCTCTTGGTGTGGAGCTTCTGGATGAGCGTGGCGCGCAGCACCTCCTCGTCGCTCAATTGCTGGACCGTCACGGGAATGCGCCGCATGTGCAGCCGGCTTGCCGCGTGCCAGCGCTCCATGCCGCTGACGATCTCGTAATGGCCGGCCTGACGCGAGTCCGGGCGCACCACGAGGGGCTTCAGGGCGCCCGATTTCCGCCACTCGCCGATCGCCTGCTCGATGTCGCGCTCGCCGGGATGTTCCTCGGCAAAGCGGTTCGGCTCCAGCATCTCGGCGGCGACGGTCGTCGGCTGTTCGGCGGGTGCCTCGGTCTCGAGCATCATCGGCGTGTCGTTGCTTTCATGGGCAGGCCCGTCGACCGGGCCGATACGCGCCTGCTCGGCGGCGGCGCGCTTGATGGTTTCGTCGATCGCGCGGGCGCGGGCGGGGCCCTTTCCGCTCAACTCCATCGCGCTGACATACTTGATCAGTTGGTTGAGCCAGATCTCCAGCGGCATGCCTGCGGCTTCCGCCGCGCGCTCGGCGGCGCGCCGCGCTTCCGGCGCGATTTCATCCAAGCTCCAGCCATGATGGATAGAGTTCATGCTTCCCGGTCGTTCCCCGCCGCTGGATCGGCTCGCATACTAACATCCTTCATCGTAACGTCACAGACAGGTTCGCAATTGACTCATCGCAATCTCAAATCGCCATTTGTTTCGGCGGGCCCATACGGGCGCGATCGGGGCGCTGTGATGCATATGTGCGATGGATTTGTGCGATGGATTTGTGCGATGGATTTGTTTGCCGTTCGCCGCCGCGCGTTGTGG
>CAZBRE010000067.1:0-2262 GCA_964494065.1 uncultured Alphaproteobacteria bacterium | reverse complement strand
TGTGCGATGGATTTGTGCGATGGATTTGTTTGCCGTTCGCCGCCGCGCGTTGTGGTACCAATTGGCGAGACACTGTTCCTAACAGTCCCGCAACAAAACCCAACGATCCCCGTATCCCATGACCGAAAACACCGCGCTGATCACCGGCGTCACCGGCCAGGACGGCGCTTATCTCGCCGAATTTCTACTCGACAAAGGCTATGTGGTCCATGGCGTAAAGCGCCGTTCGTCGTCATTCAACACGGCGCGCGTCGACCATCTCTACCGCGACCCGCACGAGACGGGCGTGCAATTCTTTATGCATTACGGAGACCTGACCGATGCGACGAACCTGATTCGTCTGGTGCAGGAAACCCGTCCCACCGAGATCTACAATCTCGCTGCACAAAGCCATGTGCAGGTGAGCTTCGAGACCCCCGAATACACCGCCAACGCCGATGCCCTGGGCACGCTGCGGTTGCTGGAGGCGATCCGGATCCTGGGCCTGGAGACGACCGTGCGTTTCTATCAGGCCTCGACCAGCGAGCTTTACGGGCTGGCGGCGGAGAGCCCGCAGAGCGAGACCACGCCCTTCCACCCGCGCAGCCCCTACGCGGCCGCGAAGCTCTACGCCTACTGGACCACGGTGAACTACCGCGAGGCCTACGGGATGCACGCTTCCAACGGCATCCTCTTCAATCACGAGGGCCCGACCCGCGGCGAGACCTTCGTCACCCGCAAGATCAGCCGCGCCGTCGCCGGCATCAAGCTCGGATTCCAAGAGAAGCTCTATCTTGGCAATCTCGATGCGGAGCGCGATTGGGGCCACGCGCGGGACTATGTCGAGGGCATGTGGCGCATCGTCTCCCAGGACGAGCCCGACGACTACGTGCTCGCCACCGGCGAGTGCCATTCCGTGCGCGAGTTCGTCGAGCGCGCCTTCGGCCATATCGGCCGCACGATCGAGTGGCGCGGCGAGGGCACCGAGGAGATCGGCGTCGACACGGCGAGCAACGCGACCCTGGTTGAGATCGACCCGCGCTACTACCGGCCGACCGAGGTCCCGCATCTGCTGGGCGATCCGTCCAAGGCGCGCGAGAAGCTGGGTTGGTCGCACAAGACGAGCTTCGACGAGCTGGTGCGCGAGATGGTCGAGGAGGATCTGCGCGTCGTCGCCAAGGAAACCGACCGCAATGACCGCAGCGGATAAAGCCCCGGACGGTGGCGCATTTTCGCTCTCCGGGCGGCTGGTCTGGGTCGCCGGGCATCGCGGCATGGTGGGCTCGGCGATCGTCCGCCGTCTCGAGCGCGAGGGCTGCGATATCCTGACCGCCGGGCGCGACGAGCTTGATTTGACGCGCCAGGCAGAGGTCGAAGACTGGATGGCCACGACCAGGCCCGATGCGGTTTTCCTGGCCGCCGCCCATGTCGGCGGCATCCTCGCCAACGACACCTATCCGGCCGATTTCCTCTACGACAACCTGGCGATCGAGGCGAATGTGATCCGCGGCGCCTGGAAGACCGGCGTGGCGAAGCTGCTCTTCCTCGGCTCGTCCTGCATCTATCCGCGCGAGGCGCCCCAACCCATGTCGGAAGAGGCGCTGCTGACCGGCCCGTTGGAGCCCACCAACGAATGGTATGCCATCGCCAAGATCGCCGGCATCAAGCTCGCCCAGGCCTACCGTAAGCAGCATGGCTGCGATTTCATTTCGGCGATGCCGACGAACCTCTACGGGCCGCAGGACAATTTCGACCTGGAGACCTCGCATGTCGCCGCTGCACTCCTGCGCAAGGCCCACGAGGCGAAGGCCGCCAAGCACAATACTCTGGAGGTCTGGGGCAGCGGCTCACCCTTGCGCGAGTTCCTCTACGTCGATGACGCGGCCGATGCGCTGGTTTTCCTGATGCAGCGCTATTCGGGGTACGAGCACCTCAACGTCGGCTCGGGCGAGGAGATCACGATCAAGGACCTGGCGCACTTCGTGATGGAGGTGGTCGGCTTCGACGGCGCGCTCCGCTTCGATGCGGGCAAGCCCGACGGCACGCCGCGCAAGGCGATGGACGGTAGCCGCCTCGCGGCCCTCGGCTGGCGGGCCCGGACGGGGCTCCGCGAGGGGCTCACAAAGACATATGAGTGGTACCGCGCCAACGTTGCGGCGGCGGCCTGAAGTCGCTACATGCTGAGCGTTGCGCGGCGGATCGGTGATGGGGCGTAGCCAAGCGGTCTAAGGCACCGGTTTTTGGTACCGGCATTCGCAGGTTCGAATCCTGCCGCCCCAGCCA
>CAZBRE010000066.1:1622-21804 GCA_964494065.1 uncultured Alphaproteobacteria bacterium | reverse complement strand
TCGCCCCGGTCCCGGATGGTGTCGAGCGTTCCGGCACCCGCGCCCGCCGAGATCAGGCACAGCGCTGCAAACCCGAAGATCCTGCGACCGATCATTGCGCACCTCCCACATCGCTTGGGCCACGCCCGCGCCTCAATTGATCGGCAACGCCGCGCAGCACGCCGATTTCGTTGCCGAAGCATCGTAGCCTCAGTTGGCGGTGACGGCACCTTCTTCATGCCTGCAAGTCGTCGAAGCGCCGTCCGCAGAAGAATGCTATACTTCAACATTATGAAATCGATCCTGGTGCCGCTCAGAGCATACGATAGCCCTGAAAGCGCGCTGGACAGCGCCATCACCGTCGCGCGCGCCTTCGATGGCTATGTGGAAGGCATCGTCGTCGAGCCGGTGTTTCAAGTCGCTGTCGGCGAGGCGATGGCGGCGGTGCCGGCCTACGACACCCAGATGCTGGACGACTGGCGGGCCAAGGCCCAAACGGTCCACGCCAAGTTCGACGAGACCATGGCGAAGGCGGGCATTTCGGCCGGCTGGCACCAGGCAACGGGCATCGAGAGCGCGGTCGTCGGGGAATATGGCCGGGTTTTCGACCTCATCGTGATCGGCCGATCGCAAAGCGACAATGGCGGCGAGGTGACGGAGACCTGCGAAGCGGCCCTCTTCGACAGCGGCCGCCCGGTGCTGCTGGCGCCGCGCACCGCCCCGGCGTCTCTCGGGAAATCTGTCGTGATTTCCTGGAACGGCAGCACCGAAACCGCGCGGACGATCGGGCTCGGCATGCCGTTCCTGGATCAGGCGGACTCGGTCTCCGTCCTCACCGTGGAAGAGGCGACGGTTCCGGGGCCGTCGGGCGCGCAGGTCGCCGCCTATCTGGCCCACCGCGGCATCGACGCCAAGGCGGTCACCGCCAAGCCCGGCGACCGCAGCCAGGGAGCGGCGATCCTTGAGGAGGCGGAGGCGCTCGGGGCCGATCTTCTGATCAAAGGCGCCTACACCCATAGTCGGTTGCGCCAGATGGTCTTCGGCGGCCCGACCAAGCACATCCTGTCCCACGCCGAGCTGCCGGTCCTGATGGCGCATTGAGCGGTTGCGGAAGCGCCGCGCCCGGGCCGTCTAAAGGCTCACGGGCCGCGCGAGCGCGCCCACCCCGTTCCATCAGCCATCGGGTGGAAAACCAGCATGCCAAGACATCACCAGGTTTCGCGGGCCACGGCCAAGGGCGCGCGCCGCGTCCTCATAGCGTTCGCCATCGTGTCTTTTTTCCTCACCGCCGCCACCGCGCAGGCGGATGAGGAGGCGGCCAACAAGCCGCATTTCGTCACGGGCATCGTCATGGGCGACCTCCACAACGGCTGTTACGCCAAATCCGTGCCCGACGCCGCTTGGGGCGTGAAGGGAACCACCAAGGTCTATGCGGTGCGCAAGGGCAAGGACCGGCTGATCGCGACCTTCCCCTGGTATGCGCGCAAGCTCCATCTGCAATGCCGCCGCGGGCCCGATGGCGCCATGAGGGCCGCCATCGTGCGGCTCGGCCCCTGGCAACGCGGCCAGCGGGCCAGCAAAGACCATCTCGCCATCGCCTTCTATAAGGGCAGCCGCGAGCTAGCCCGCTATTCCACCCTCGATCTCGCCGGCCGGGCGGACAATGTCCGCCCCTCGGTCTCGCATTACCGGATCATTCGGGAGGTGAAAGGCTTCGTCGAGCCCAACCACTTCCGCCTGGCGCTCCTCGACGGCCGCACCCTCACCTTCGATCTTACGACCGGCAAGCTCCGCCGCGGCAACTAGCGCGCCACCCGACGATCAAGATTACGGCACAAGGATCGACGATCCCATCGTGGCGCGTGCCTCGAGGCGGCGATGCGCCTCGGCGGCGTCCTTGAGCGCGAAGCGCTGGCCGATCTCGACCCGCAGAATACCCTGGCGCAAAGCCTCGAAGAGGCGGCGGCTGATCGCGCGCACCGCCTCCGCCGAGCCGACATAGTGGCCGTAGTTGGGCCGCGAGACCGTCGCCGACTTGCCCGCGAAGGCGCCGATATCGATCGGCTCGATCGGCCCCGAGGCCTGACCGAAGCTGACCAGATGCCCGCACACCGCGAGCGCCTCGTAGGACCGCATGAAGGTGTCGCGGCCGACCGCGTCGTAGACCACGTCGGCGCCCCGCCCTTCGGTGATCGCGGCGACGCGCGGCACGAAGTCCTCATGCGTGGTGACGATCGGATGCGCACAGCCATTGGCGCGGGCGAGGCGTGCCTTCTCCTCGCTGCTCACCGTGCCGATTACCGTGGCGCCAATATGGCTCGCCCACTGACAGAGCAGCGATCCCACGCCGCCCGCCACCGCGTGCACCAACACCGTGTCGCCCGCCTTCACCGGGTGGACACGGTGCAGCAGGAATTCCGCCGTCATGCCCTTCAGCATCGCTGCCGCCGCCGTCGCGTCGTCGATCTCGTCTGGCAGCACCGCCAGCAGCTCGGCGTCCATCGTCCGCGATTCCGTATAGGCCCCGACCGGCGGACAGGCATAGGCCACCCGGTCGCCGGGCAGAATGCCGTGAACCCCCTCGCCGACATCGGTCACCACGCCCGCCGCCTCCATGCCCAGCGGGCCCGGCGGCGTCAGCAGGTCGAAATAGCCGGTGCGGCAATAGACGTCGATGTAGTTGAGCCCGATCGCGGTGTGGCGGAGGCGCACCTGGCCCGGTCCCGGCGGCGGGACGCTGAGCGTCTGCCAGACCATTTCGTCGGGCCCGCCGTAACGCTCGAGCACCATCGCGCCCGCTTCGATCGGAACCGCCGGCGTCGAAGGCTGCGGCGCGGTCTCCGCCCGAGGCTGGGGATCCGGCTGCGTTGCGCTGGTCCGGGCCACGGCGGTTGGGCCCGACACGCTTGCACCGGCCCCCTGCCCGCCCCGATCCAGGCGCGCCTTGATCGCCGCGAAGCCGGCCTCGTAGATACCGTCGCCGACAAGATCGGCAAGCTCGCGCTCGGCGCCGGGCGGCGTAGTGAAGGACGACTCCCACTCGATCAAGGTCCGGCCGCCATCGGTCACGGGCTTGAGGCGCATGGTGGCGACATAGCCCATCAGCGGCATCGGCGCGTCCAGGATGCAATAGGTAAAGCCCGGCTCAACATCCGAGAGCGCGAGAAGCTGCTCGCGCAGCTCGCCGCCACCGTCGCTCAGCGTGAAGCGGCGCACGCAGCCGATCTGGTCGCTCAAGCGCCCGTCCTCGATGCGGCTTTCGGCCACCGCTGGATGCCAGTCCGCATGGCCGTTGAAGTCGCGCAGCAGCCGCCAGACGGCTTCGACCGGCGCGTCGACGATGATGCTCTTGCGGACTTTCACCATGCGTCAGGCGCGCAGACTACCGCGATGCGAAGCGGGACTTCAGCGCATCGAAGCCGCCTTGGAAGACGCCGTTGCCGATCTGCGCCACCAGCTCGCTTTCCTGTTCCGGCGCGCAGTCGAACTCCGCGGTCCATTCGGCGAAGGTGCGGTCGCCGTCGGTCACTGGAATGAGCCGGAGCGTGGCGACGTAGTTCCGCACGCCCATCGGCGACTCCAGGATCGCGTAGCTGCAGGTGAAGTCGAAGTCGGAGAGCATCAACAGCTGCTCGCGGATGTTGCCGCCGTCGCTCAGATTGAAGTTACGCACGCAGCCGACCTTGTCGGCGGGGACGCCGTCCTCGATGCGGCTGTCCGCGATCGCCGGATGCCAGTCGGGCAGCGCGTTGAAATCGCGGACGACCGCCCAGACCTGCCGGGCCGGAGCGCCGATCACGCTCGAAACGTAGACCTTGGCCATGTCGCTCGGATCCTGGCGCTCAGGACTTGCTGTCCGGCGGCGGGTCGTTCGCCGGCGGCTCGACCAGGTCGGTCATCTTCTCCAGCTCGCTGCCGGATATGCCGATTTCCTTCAACAGCGAGTCGATCAGCGGTGCCTGGGCGCGGTAGCGGAGCGCGCTGTTGACGACGCTGTCGGCGATGCCGCCGCCGTTGGGTGCATCGCCGCGCCCGCCGCCGCCGAAGCCGTCGACCTGCAGGATCTTGATGCCCTCGATCTTTTCCATCGGCTTGACGCTCTCGCGGATGATCGCCTCGAGCCGGTCGATGAGGCGGAGCCGCATTTCCGATTTCCGCGATTCGGGGGTGAGCACATTGGCCGCTTCGTTCAGCTGGCGCGTGCCTTCCGCCTCGATTTCGTAGCGGAGCTTCGAAGCGAGCGCGCGGATCTTCTCCGATTCCGCCTCGCCCTCGGCGTCGAGCCGGCGCGCCTCGGCGCGGTCGCCGGCCGCATCGCGCTCGGCCTCCGCGGCCGCGCGCACGCGAATGCCGTCGCGCTCGGCCTCCTGGGCGGCGAGGATCAGCTCGATCGCCTTCTTGCGCTCGGCGACCTCGGTCTCGCGGGCGGAAAACACCTTCTCCTCCGCCGCCACGGCCTTGGCGCGGGCGAGCTCGGCCGCGGCCTGGGCCTCGGACTGCGCCTTCGACTGCTCGGCGATGGCGATGGCGCGTTCCTGCTCGGCGATCTCCAGCGTCTTGCGCCGGTCGACCTCGAGGCGCTGGGTGTCGCGCTCGCGGTTGATACGGTCCTCGTCGAGGGCGCGCTGCTCGGCGATCTTGGACCGCTCGACCGCAAGGTTTGCCTCGATCTGCGCCTGCTCCGATTCCTTCTGGCGCTGGGCGCGTTCGCGGGCGAGATCGGCCTGCTGCTCGGCGCGGCGGACCTCGACCTCGCGCTGCTGGCTGAGCCGCGCATATTCGCTTTCGCGCTCGATCTCCAGCGAGACCTTCTCCGCTTCGAGGTTCTTGTTGCGGATCTCGATCATGGTGTCCTGCTCGATGTCGTTGCGGATCTTCTTCCGCCGCTCGATCTCTTCCGTAAGCCGCGTCAGACCCTCGGCGTCGAACGCATTGGAGGGATTGAAGAACTCCATGTCGGTCTGATCCATGCCGGTCAACGACACGGCTTCGAGCTCGAGGCCGTTGACAATGAGGTCCTCGGCAACTTCGGTGCGCACGCGCTTGGCGTATTCGCCGCGCTTTTCGTGCAGCTCCTCCATGGTCATCTCAGCCGCCACCGAACGCAGCGCATCGACGAACTTGCCTTCGACCAGCTCCTTCAGCGAATCGAGCTGCATGGTGCGGCGGCCGAGGGTCTGCGCTGCATTGGCGATCGCCTCCGGCATCGGCTGGACGCGGACATAGAACTCGGCCGCCACGTCGACGCGCATCCGGTTCTTGGTGATGAGCGATTGGTCGCGGCCGCGCTTCACCTCCAGGCGCAGCGTGTTCATGTTGACCGGAATGACCTCGTGAATGATCGGCAGCACGAAGGCGCCGCCATTCATGACGACCTTCTGGCCGCCGAGGCCCGTGCGGACGAATGACGTCTCCTTCGATGACCGGCGATAGAGCCAGCGCATCAGATAGACCACCACGACGATCACGATCGCCAGGATGATCACGCCCACGATGAGCCCCCATATGGTTGCTCCTGACATTGTCACCTCCCAAGTCTGTCCGCCCCGGTCCCCCCGAACCCGTGGGGGCGGCGTCGGACGCCTCAGCCGCGCCCGATCTGTTTGAACCTCTTCGTTTGTTCGGTCAGCGCCATTTCGGTCGGCAGGCGCTCCATGCTCGATGCCCCGTAGAAGCCGTGGCAGTCGGGGCATGACTTCAGAATGAATTCGGCGTCTTGCGGCATGGCGATCGGCCCGCCATGGCAGAGCACGATGACGTCGTCGCGCACCGCGCGCGCCGCCGCCGCCCAGGCGTTGATCGGCGCCACGCAATCCTCCAGCGTCAGCGCGGTCTCGGCACCGATGGCGCCGCCGGTGGTAAGCCCCATGTGGCAGACGATAATGTCGGCGCCGGCCTCCGCCATGGCGCGCGCATCGGCCTCGGAAAACACGTAGGGCGTGGTCAGCATGTCGAGCTTGTGCGCTTGCGCGATCATCGCAACCTCGAGGCCGTATCCCATGCCGGTCTCCTCCAGGTTGGCGCGGAAGGTGCCGTCGATGAGGCCCACGGTCGGGAAGTTCTGCACGCCCGAAAATCCCAGTTCGGTGAGCTGCTTCAGAAATGGCCCGGTCAGCATGAAGGGATCGGTGCCGTTGACCCCGGCCAGCACCGGCGTGCGTGACACCACGGGCAGCACTTCGGCGGCCATCTCAACGACGATCTCATTGGCGTTGCCGTAGGCGAGCAGGCCGGCGAGCGAGCCGCGCCCCGCCATGCGGTAGCGCCCGGAATTGTAGATGACGATGAGGTCGATGCCGCCGGCCTCCTCGCATTTCGCCGACAGCCCCGTCCCCGCGCCGCCGCCGACGATGGGCTCGCCGCGCGCGATCATGCCGCGGAAGCGCTCCAGCAGGTCCTTACGCGGAAAGGCGGGCATGGCTGCCAACTCCCGTGCCGGTGACCGGACCGACAATCTCCAGAAAATTCGCGACCAGTGCATCGGCGAAGGCCGGATCGTTGATGTTGTTGGGCCGCCGGATGAGCCGGCGGTTCGCCGTCGGCCGGAAGGTCTGCTCCAGCGCCTCGAAGAGCGCGCGGTCGGCCGCCGGATCATGGAAAGGCTGGCCCGGCGCGTCGAGCATCGAGACGCCGCCCTCGGGGATGAGGAAGCGCACCGGCCCCTCGCAGCGGTTGAGCTTCTCGGCGATGAAGCGGCCCATCCAGGCATTCTCCTCCGCCGTAGTGCGCATCAGCGTCACCTGCGGGTTGTGCACATAGAGGTTCCGCGACCGGAAGCGCTCGGGCACCGTGTCCATCGGTCCCCAATTCACCATGTCGAGCGCGCCGCACGACCCGACATAGGGGGTGCGGCTGCGGATGATCGCATCGAGCCGCCCCTCGCCGGCGCTGAACACGCCGCCGACATGGAGGTCGGCGATCTCGGTCGTCGTCGCGTCGATCACGCCCGCGAGCAGGCGCGAGTCGGCGAGCTTCTCCATCGACTGACCGCCGGTGCCGGTGGCGTGAAAGACCAGGCAGTCGAAACGGTCCTCCAGCGCCTTGGTCACCATCTGCACGCAGGGCGTGGTGACGCCGAACATGGTGAGCCCCACCGCCGGCCGCGCGGAAATCACGTCCGCGCCGGCCCCGGCCTGGGCGATCATGCCGGCGAGCGCGTGGGCGGCGTTGGCGAGCACCTGGCTCGAAATGCGGTTGATGCCGGAGACGTCGGTGACCGAGTACATCATCGCGATGTCCGACGGACCGACATAGCGCTTCACGTCGCCCGAAGCGACGGTCGAGACCATCACCTTGGGCACGCCGATCGAGAGGCGCTGCATCGCCGGCGTGGCGAGCGCGGTGCCGCCCGAACCGCCGGCCGAGATGATGCCGCCCAGGTCGCGCTGCCGCGGCAGATAAAGCGCGAAGGCCTCGGCCATGGCGGCGACGGCGCTGCCGCGGTCGTCGGTGAACACCGCCGAGGCGCCTTGGGGATGGTGACGCGCGACCTCCTGCGGGCCGACATCGGCCGGCGAGGGCCGCCCGCTGGTGCTGAGATCGACCGTGCGCACGCGCAGGCCCATGCGCTCCAGATGATTGCGGATGAAATTGAGCTCGCGGCCCTTGGTATCGAAGGTGCCGCAGACATAGGCGGTGCGCCCGACGAGCCGCGCCACCGGAACCGCTTCGGCCTTGGCCGGCGACGGCCGCTCGCCTGCGGGTGTTTCGGGCGCCGCTTCGCCCGTCTCTTCCGGTTCTTGGGCACCGCTCGGCACACCGACGCTGGGCGCGGGCGACGGCACAGCGCCCTGCGACCAACGGGTTGGGGCTTGCGGGGCGGAATAGACCGGGCGCACCGGTGCGGCCGCCGCCGGCGCATCGCCGCCGCTCGCCCGGCGCACGCGGAAGACCTGCGTCGGCGCGTCCGGCGCGGGTGCGGGCGCCGCCTCGCCGGCCTCGTCCTCCTCCTCGTCGTCGGAAGCGCGCACGCCGAGAAGGCGCTGCTGCAATTCGAGATCCTGGGCGAGCTCGGACGAGGCCAGCTCGCGCACCAGCCGGCCGTTCACCATCACCGCGATGCGCTCGGCGACATCGGTGGCCACGCCGAGGTTCTGCTCGATCAACAGCACCGAGATCTCGCCTTCTTCCGCGAGCCGGCGCAGCATCGCCGCCACCTGCTGCACGATGATCGGCGCCAGGCCTTCGGTCGGCTCGTCCATGATCAGAAGACGCGGGTTCGCCAGGAGCGCGCGGCCGATCGCGAGCATCTGCTGCTCGCCGCCGGAGAGCTGGCCGCCGCCGTGGCGTCGGCGCTCATTGAGCGCCGGGAAGGTGTCGTAGACGCGCTTGACGGTCCAGCTTGCGTCTTTGCCGCGCCCCCGCACGGCGAGACGCAGGTGCTCGTCGACGGTGAGCGAGGGCCAGACACGGCGGCCCTGCGGCACGTAGGCGATGCCGTGAGCGACGATCCGGTTCGGCGTGAGGCCGAGGATTTCCGCGCCGCCCGTCTGGATGCTGCCGCCGGCGGCAGGCGTGAGCCCCATGATCGTGTTGCAGAGCGTCGTCTTGCCCATGCCGTTGCGGCCGACGACGCTGAGCACGCCGCGCTTAAGCGTCAGGTTCACGCCCTGCAACGCATGGGCGTGCCCGTAATAGACGTGCAGATCGCGGATCTGGAGGATGGGGGCGGTCTGCTCAGGCATGCTCCGCCCCCAGATAAATGCGCTGGACGTCGGGATCGTCCTGGATCTCGCCGGGCGTGCCTTCCTTGTAGATCGCGCCGTAATGCATGACGGTCACGTAGTCGACCACGCGCAGCGCCACGTCGAGATCGTGCTCGATGATGATGTAGCCGATGTGCTGCGGCAGCGCGCCGAGGATATCGATCAGCTCGCGCCGCTCGCCCGGCGAGAGCCCCGCCGCCGGCTCGTCGAACAGGACGAAACGCGGCGCGCCGGCAAGCGCCATGCCGATCTCGAGCTGGCGCTGCTGGCCGTGCGCAAGATCGGCGACCAGGGCGTCGGCGATGTGGTCGAGATGGACCGCGTGCAGGAGCTCGTAGGCCGCCAGCACCGTCGGGTTGTTGGGCCCGGAGCGGCGGAAGCTCAGGCGTCCCCGCGCCACCCCGCGCGAGGCGAGGTAGAGATTGTCGATGACGCTCAGGCCCCGGAACAGCATCGAATTCTGGTAGGTCCGGCGGAGGCCGCGACGGATCCGCTCGTAAGGCGGCAGATCCGTCACGTCCTCGCCGAAGAAACGAATGCGGCCGGCGGTCGGCGGAAAGTCGCCGGTGATCGCGTTGAACAGCGTGGTCTTGCCAGCACCGTTCGCCCCGAGCACCGCGCGCCGCTCGCCCGCGCCGACGCTCATCGTCACCCCGTCGAGGGCGACGAGCGCGCCGAAGGTGCGGCCCACGCCGTCAAGAGCGAGGGCGTGCGCCGCACCAGCGCGGGCGATCCTATGCGGTTCCGCGTTCATGCCGACCTTTACATTCGACCTTTAAGTCCCGGTGCTACTTGCAATCGGGGTTGTTGCGGCCGACCGGACCCAGGGCGAGGAACTTCTTGCGGTCCATGCCCATGGTCTGATTGACCTGCGGGATGATCTTGATGACCTTGTTGTAGAGCTTGCCGTCCTTGCCCTCGGTCACCTCGGTCAGGAAGATGTCGGCCACCGCGTTGCGGTTCTGGTCGACCTTCACCTTTCCGGTCGGCGTATCGAGCGTCATGCTGGACAGCGTCGCCCGCAGCTTCGCATGGTTCTTGGAGAGGTCGCCCTTGACCTTGTCGAGCGCGGTCAGCGCGGCCATCGTGTTGACGTAATAGCCGTGCGCGAAGAGCGACGGCGAGGGGAAGCCCTTCTTGGGGAAGGCCTTCTTGTAGGACGCGACGAACGCCTTCCACTTCGGATTGTCCCACGTGTCGGCGATGGGACCTGCCGAGGGCGTGCCGATGAAGTACTTCTTGCGCCGCCCCTTGGAGCCCAGGATCGTCTGGTCGGCGGTGATCGAACCCGCGATCATCGGCTTGCTGCCGCCGGCCTGCTGGTACTGGCTGAGGAAATTGGTGGCGTCCGCCCCGCCGAGCGCGACATAGACCGCGTCGATGTTGTCGGGGATCGAGGCGATGATCGAGGAGTAGTCCTTGTTGCCGATCGGCACCCAGAACTTCTTCACGACCTTGCCGCCGAGACGGCAGTAGTCGAGCATGAAGCCCATCACCTGGGTGTAGGGGAAGGAATAGTCCTCGGCGATCGTGACCACAGTCTTGTAGCCCTTGACCTTGAAGGCGTACTCGCCCAGCCCCGCCTGCCACTGCGCGCCGTCGGTGCTGAAGCGGTAGAAGTTGGGCGCGGGATTGCGCAGCGTGGTGTCCTGCGCGGCCGAGGTGCCGTTCAAGAAAGTCACGCCGGGCTTGGTCTTGGCGTAGTCCTTGATCGCCAGGCCCTCGGAGCCCGAGAGCGGGCCGATCAGGATGTCGACCTTGTCCTGCTCGACGAGCTTCTTGGCGGCGCGGATGGCGCTGTCCGGGCTCGCATTCGACGAGCCGGTGACGAGGATGATCTTCTTGCCGCCGGCCTTGTAGCCGCGCTCCTTCAGCGCCAGCCTGACCCCGCGCATGCTGTCCTCGCCGAGCACGGTGAAGGCGCCCTCCAATGTGGCAAGCGCGCCGATCTTGATAGTGTCCTCGGCCATGGCCGTGGGCGTGGAGCCGACCGTCCACGCCATCGCGATGGCAGCGGTGGTGGCAAGGAATGCGCGTCTTGTCGTGCGCTTCATGGTCAATTTCCTCCTATTCCCGTTGTGAATCTTTGGCCAACCGCAGCGGGACTCTCCGACTGGCGCACTGATGGGTTGCGGTATTGTTGGTCCGCGTCTGATGGGCCGACGCGATTGATCCCAAGACGAGCCTTGAGCTGGCTCCACAAGCCGAGCAACCCGTCGGGAGAGAACAGGACGATCAACAGGAACGTCGCCCCGATCACGGTGTTGAAGCGCTCGCGGTCGATCAGGTCGATCGCGAAGTTCTGCAGAAGCACGAAGACGATGGCGCCGAGGAACGGCCCCACCGGATGGCGCAGCCCGCCCAGCACCGCGATCACCAGGATGTTGATCAACGGGCCGACCGAGATGGTGCCCGGCGAGATCCGGTCGTTGAGCCAGATCCATTCGAGCCCACCCAGCCCGGCGATGAAGCCGGCGGCGGTATAGGCGAGGATGCGGTGCGTCTTGACGTTGAAGCCAAGCGCGTTCATGCGCCGCGGATTGTCGCGGATCGCCTGCAGCGAGAGCCCGAAGGTCGAGCGCGAAAGATAGAGCGCGCCGAAATAGGCGAGGCCCGCGACGGCGAGCGTCAGGAAGTAGAAGGGTGTCGGGTCGCGCCAGTTGACGCCGAAGACGACCGGCGGCTTCAACCCCGCAAATCCGTTGAAGCCGTTGAAGATCGCGTAGTTCTGCCGCGCGAAATAGAAGAATGCCACGCCGATCGCCAGCGTGATCATGATGGTGTAGATGCCCTCGGTGCGCACCGAGATCCAGCCGATCAGCGTGGCGAAGAGCGTCGCCCCGCCAAGCCCCATCGCCACCGCCGCCCACCACGGCCAGCCGAGGCCGAGACCGGCGCTGTTGACGCCGAAGATGGCGCAGAGATAGCCGGCGAATCCGGCGATGGTCATCTGCGCCAGCGAGACCATGCCGCCATAGCCGGCGAGGAACATCAGCGACAGCGCGATCACGCCGTAGATCAGGATCTGCGCTCCGATCTGCACCGCCCAGAACTCACCCACTGCCAGCGGATAGGTGATTAAGAACGCCGCGACCAGAATGTGATGGACGCGGATCTGCGCGATCCAGGCGAACCGCCCGGCGAAATATCCGGTGTTCGGCTCGGCAGTCGGCCCGGCGTTTGACGACGCGTCCCCTGCGGGGCGCCCACCCGTTCGATCGATCGGTTGTTCGACGGCCTGGTCCATGACGCCCTCAGGCCCTCGCGCCCATGATGCCCTGGGGCCGCACGGCGAGCACGGCGACCATGATGACGAAGGTGTAGACGACGCCGTAAGTGGGCGAATAGGCGAGACCGAACTGCTCGGCGAGTCCGATCAGGAGCGCGCCGATCGCAGCCCCCGTGATGCTGCCCATGCCGCCGACGATGACGACGACCAGGGAGGCCAGCAGATAGCGGATGTCCTCGCCCGGCGCGATCGAGAGCGCCGTGCCGCCGACCACGCCGGCGAACCCCGCGAGCCCCGCGCCGATCGCGAAGGTGATCGCGAAGACGAGCTGGACGTTGACGCCCGAGGCCGACAGCATGCCGCGGTCGTCGACCCCGGCGCGGATCATCATGCCGACGCGCGTTCGGTTGAGGAACAGCCACAGGCCCACGCCGATCACGGCCGCCGCCCCCAGCAGCACCAATCGGTAGGTCGGATAGGCGCGCACGAGCGGCATCTTGGTGGCGCCGTAGAGCCATTCGGGCGGATCGAACTGATAGGTCGTGCCGCTCCAGATCGCGATCATCAGATCGGCAAGAACGATGGAAATGCCGATCGTCACCAGCGTCTGTCGCAGATCATCGCCCTCCATGCGGCGGAACACGAAGACCTGCAGCAGAAGGCCGAAGACGGCGGTCGAGAGAAAGCCCGCGCCGACCCCGAGGAACCACGAGCCGGTGGTGTCGGCGACGTCGTAGCCGATATAGGCGCCGAGCAGATAGAGCGAGCCATGCGCCAGGTTGACGTTGCGCATGAGGCCGAAGACGAGGGTGAAGCCGCTGGCGACCAGGAAATAGAGCGCCGCCAGCGTCAGCCCGTTCATGAAGGTGAGCAGGAAGAGCTTCATGCCCGCCTGCTCCACGTCCGCCTTGTCTGCATGTCCCCCGCCATGCCGGCTCCCGTGTACTCTAGCTCGCCCAGCGCTGCTGGCCGGCGCCGGCGGCCATGTCGGGCGTCTTGTGGAAGGCGCCGTCCTTCATCACCGCGAGGATGCGCTCCTGTTCCTGGAGCACGCGAATGTTGGAGACCGGATCGCCGTCGACCAGGATGAGATCGGCGAGGTAGCCTTCCTTCACTTGCCCCAGCTCGCCGGGCTTGCCCATGATGGCGCCGCCGTGCCGCGTCGCCGCGGTCAGCACCTCCATCGGCGACATGCCGAGGAAGTCGACGAAGTATTCGAGATCCTTGGCGTTGGTGCCCTGCGGGATCCAGGCGAAGCCGTAATCGCCGCCCGGCAGCACGCGGATGCCGCGCTGGTGCATCTTGCGCAGCGACTCCACCGCCGTCTCGAACTCGCGCTTGTACTGGATCGCCATCGGCGAGTCGGGCGGGATGCCGTAATCGGCGGCGTCCTCCGAGGTGCGCTTGAGCCAGGCGATGCCGGGCGCCACGTAATGCCGGTCCTTGGCGGCCTCCAGCATGTCGAGCGCTTCCTCGTCGGCGTAGGAGGCGTGATAGATGATCTCGATGCCGTGGCGCACGCACATCTTGATCGACTCCGCCGAGCGCGCATGGGCGCAGACGCGCACCCCGCGCAGCTTCGCCTCGCGCACGGCGATCGCGCATTCCTCTTCCGACATCGAGGTCACCTCCGCCGGCATACCGGCGATCTCCTCGCCGGAGAGGTTGAGCTTGATCAGGTCGACGCCGTAGCGGATGAAGGTGCGCACCGATTTGCGCATCTCCTCCGGCCCGTCGACGATGTCGGCGAAGCTCAGCTCCTTGAACGGCATGTGCCCAAGCGTCATGTCGCCCAAGCCGCCCGTCGTGGTGATCTCCTGCGAGTTGGCGAGATAGCGCGGACCCGGGATCTCCCCCGCGTTGATCGCGTTGCGGATGACGACGTCGAGCCGCGGCTTGGCGGCCGCCGCCCCCACGCCCATGGTGAAGCCGGCATCGAGCAGCGTCTTGGCGGCGCGCGCGGCGAACAGCGTGTGCTCCTCCGGCGGCATGAACTGGATCGCCTCGAGACTCGGCTGGTCGTTCCAGCTCAGATGGAGATGCGCCTCGCACATCCCCGGCATCAGCGTGGCCCCCGCCCCGTCGATCACCGTATGGCCGTTGGCCGGCACGTTGCGCGCGCCGTGCGCCACCTCCTTGATCCGGTTGCCCTGGACCAGCACCTCGCCCGTGAAGGGGTGCTCTCCGGAGCCGTCGAGGATCCGCACATTGGTGAACAGGATATTGGCCATCTCATCCTCCGCTTGGCCCGCCTGAGCGGGCGCCTCTCATGCCGGCGTCACATCGACGCGCGATAGAAATCCTTCAACAGATCGTTCACTTCCGCCGCCCGCTCGAAGGTCGTCCAGTGGCCGCAGCGGTTGAGCACCACCGCACGGCCTTGGCCCAGGCGCTCGGCCATCGTCCGCACCACCGAGGGCGGCGCGATCGGATCGTCGTCGCCGGTCACCAGCAGCACCGGACAGCCGATGCGCGAGAGATCGGCGGCGCGCGCTTGCGCCAGCGCCTCGCAGGTGCCGGCATAGCCCTCGGGGTCCTGGCGCATCACCATCTCGCGCACCAGCGCGGCGGCGACGGGTTGGCGCGTGCGCGTATCGGCCGAACATGCCGCCGCCACGATCGCATCGGCGATCGGCGCCATGCCGTCGGACCGCGCGGCCGCGGCGCGGTCGCGCAAGCCCTGGCGCGCCGGCTCTTGCGGCTCGGGAAAGGGACCGAACAGCACCATGCTGCGCACGAAGCTGGGCCGGTCGGCCGCGATATGCTGGCAGATGATCGTTCCCATCGAATGCGCCACCAGATGCGCGCGTTCGATGCCGAGCGCGTTCGCCATGGCAACGATCCGCTCCGCGAAGGCCTCCATCGAGAGCGAACCGCTCGTCTTCGTCCGGCCCGAGCCCGGCAGGTCCGGGCGGACCACGCGAAAGCGCCCGCCGAAGACGCCCATCTGCGGCGTGAAGGTGTTGGAGGTGCCGCCGAGCCCGTGGATCATCACGACGGCGTCGCCGTCGCCGTCGATTTCCACCGCCATGCGCTCGATCAGCTGCGTGCTCATTCGGCCGCTCCTGCACCGTTCACCACGACCGGATTCTCCAGCGAGCCGATGCCCGAGATCTCCACGCGAACCCGGTCGCCCGCCTGCAGGTATTTCGGCGGATCGAAGCCGATGCCGACGCCCTCGGGCGTGCCGGTCGCGATAATGTCGCCGGGCACCAGGGTGATGCCGGCGGAGATCGTCGCGATCAGCGTCGGCACGTCGAAGATAAGCTGGCCGGTGCTGGCGTCCTGACGCAGCTCGTCATTGACCCAGCAGCGCACCTGCGTCGCGCCGAGATCGATCTCGTCTGCGGTCACCGCGACCGGGCCCATCGGGCAATAGGTGTCCTGCGACTTGCCGAGCAGCCATTGCTTGTGCCGGCCCTGGAGGTCGCGGGCCGTGACGTCGTTGACGATCGTGTAACCCCAGACGTGGTCGAGCGCCTCGCCGACGGAAATGTTGCGCCCGCCCTTGCCGATGATCACGGCGAGCTCGGCCTCGTAGTCGACGGCGCTGGAAATCGTCGGGTCGATCTCGATCGAGGCGCCGCTGGCGATCACGCATTCGGGCAGCTTGGAGAAAACGATCGGATCGTCGGGCACCGCTCCCGCCGCCGCGCTGGAATCGAAGCCGCTCTTCGCAAATTCGTGGGCATGCGCGAAATAATTCTTGCCGACGCAGAAGACGTTGCGGCGCGGTCGCGGGATCGGCGCGCGCAGCTCGACCTCGTCGAGCGCCAGCGCCGGGCCGGGTTCGGGGAGCGGCGTTCCGTTGGCCTGGGCCTCGACAATCGCGATCACGCCGTCCGCCGCATTCGCCAGGGCGAGCGGTTTGACCGTGCGGCCGTCCTCGCCGAGAACGCCCACACCGGGACTTCCGCGATAGAAATAGGCGACCGCCCGCATGGACGCTGCCTCCTCCCTCTTTCTTCTGGACCAATTATGAACCAATGGTCCATTGTTCTTGCTGTAACTTTACGCAGTCTTCGTCTCCCGAGTCAATCGGGCCGAAACCGTTAACGAATTGCCCTTGCGCGGCTGGGCCGATTGGATCAATATTGGTTCAAAGGAGGCGTCAATGACCGATCAGGCCCTGGGGCGCGCTGCGGAAACCGCGGTGAAAGCGCTGCGCGAACGCATCGACGGCGGCATGTTCGACGTGGGAACGCGGCTGCCGGCGGAGCGCGATCTCGCCGCCGAGCTCGGCGTTGCCCGCAACACCTTGCGCCAGGCGCTGCAGCGCCTCGAGGAGGACGGTTTGCTCGAGCGCCATGTCGGGCGCGGCACCTTCGTGCGCCGTCCGGAAAAGGCCAATGGCCGCGACGCAATGCCGCCGCTCTTCCATATGCGCCGGGCCAGCCCGTCGGATCTCATGGAGGTCCGCCTGATCATCGAGCCGCAGGTGGCGACCCTCGCCGCGAGCCGCGCCAGCGCGGAGGATTTCGCGGTGATGGAGACGGCGCTCCGCAACAGCGTCTCGGCGCGCGGCCTGGCCGAATTCGAGCACTGGGACGCCCAGCTCCACCTCGCGATCTTCCGCGCCACCAAGAACGCCGTGCTGATCGACTATTGCGGTGCGATCAACGCCGCGCGCAACGAGCCCAACTGGTACCGTCTGAAGAAGCGCACGATCACGCCCGAGCTGCGCGTGACCTACGACCGCCAGCACTCCGATCTCGTCTCCGCGCTGAAGGACCGGGACACCGAGGCCGCGCGCCGCTATGCCCACATCCACCTGACGATGGTGCGCGACAACCTGCTGGGAACGCTGGAATAGGTCCGGCCGTCAGGCCCGCGAGCCCCGCCTTTCAGAACACATAAGTATTAGAACACATACGTATAGGGCGTGACCCCCAGTGCGGTCGCGCCGCATAGCTCCTGGGCCATCTCGATATCCATGATGTAATGCGCCTTGATGGCGTGCATGTCGCGCATTGCGCGCTGGATCGGGCTCTTGAGATTGAGCGTGGAGCCGCCGGCGGCGAAGAAGATCATCTCGGTCGCCTCGTAGGCGAGCTCGACCGCGGACGCGATGTCGAGGCGGCAGCGCCCGCGCTCGGCCGCATCGAGGGCCCGCCCCTCTTCGGCCGCGCCGGTGATCCGCGCGGCGCAGTCCTCGAGCATCAGCTCGGACAGACGGATCTTGGTGTCGATCGCACCGATCTGACGGTGCGTGCGGGTGAGATCCTTCTGCAGCTTGTTCACCGGCAGGATGATGCGCTTATCGAGGTTCTCGCTGAAGACATCGAGGGCCCCGCGCGCCACCCCTGGCGCCATCCCACCCAGCCCGCTGATGAGGAAGGCGTAGTAGGCCGTGCGGAAGAGCGGCGATGTATGGATCTCCCGGCCAGGCGCCTTGCCCTCGACCGCATCGGGGACCGAGAGGCTACGATGCGCGGGCACGAAGACGTCCTTGACGACGATCGAATGGCTGCCCGTGGCAGCCAGGCCCGCGACGTTCCAATCGTCCTGGTTCTCGACCTCGCCGATCGGCACCAGAAAAAGCCGGGCGTTCTGCGCCGGCAGCCCGTCGATCTCGCGGTCGATCGGGATCTCGTTGCCGTCATCGTCGACCACCAGCGCGCAGAGGCTGATCCAGGTGCCGTGATTGGAGCCCGAGGCAAACGGCCAGAATCCGCTCAGCACGTAGCCGTCGTCGACCTTGCGCGCCTTGCCGCGCGGCTGCAGCACCGAGGCGATATGGAAGTTCGGCTCCACCGCCAGCGTCTCGCGCTGTGCCTCCTCGGGGAAGTGCGCCACGATCCAGCTATGCTGCTGCCAGACCGAGAGACACCACGCCGTCGAGGCGCAACCGCGGGCGACCTCCTGCATGATCTTCAAGCCGGTGCCGAGATCGTGCTCGGAGCCGCCATAGCATTTCGGGATCCAGATCTTGCAGAGGTCGGCGGCTTCCAGGTCGCGCACCGTCGCCTCGGGCAAGCGGCGCAACCCCTCCGCCTCGCCCGCGCGCTCGCGCAAGGTCGGGACCAGCGCACGGGCGCGCTCCATCAACTCTTCGGCGCTCGGCACGGGCTCAATCTCGCTCGGCTGCAGGGCCGCGGTCTGGCTCATGATCGTCATCCCTCGCTTGGCATCCGTCACTCAAAATGTCGGGCGGAGTGTTCCTGCGAACCGCAACACCAGCAATTCGTATCTGAGAGACGTCCAAAGTGCAGACCGCATGTCCATAGAATGGACAGTAAATCCCCGCCCCCTTACGCCGCCGCGTCGCCCCGCTGCCAGATCACCGGAAAGAGCGTGTCATCCGCCGGATAGGCGCCCTTGGGCACGTCGGGCTCCATCGGCAGCTTCACCGTGTAAGGCCGTGGGTCCCACTGAACGTCATCGCCCAGGAAGCGGATCGAGAGCCCGATGCGGAGCTGGTCGGCAGATTTGTTGCCGCCCGCACCGTGTACCGTGAGCGGGTGATGGCAGAGGCAGTCGCCGGGCTGAAGATCCCAGGAGAGGAATTTGAGCTCCGGGTCGTCCTCGCGCTCGCTGAAGTTGGGGCACGGCTCGAGATCGGGATTGGCGAAGGCCGGGTCCTCGTCGGGCGTGACCGGGCGATAGAACTTCCCCCAGCGATGCGAGCCGGCCATGTATTCCATGCCGCTCGTCGCCTTGGTGACCGGGGTGAAGGCGACCCAGATCGAGATCAGATGCTCGCCAAGGAAGGGCCAGAACGGCAGATCGTGGTGCCATTGCGTTACTGCCGAGGTGCCGGGGTCCTTGACGAAGAGCTGGTCGTACCAGAAGCGCACCTTGTCGACCCGCATCAGCGCCGCGGCGATCTTCGCGGCGGGCGACGTGTCGCGGAAGGCGAGGAAATCGGGATCGCTGCCGCACATGAAGACGTTCGAATAGAACTGCCCCTTCTCTTCCTCCTTCTGCACCACGCGCAGGCGTCCGGCCCCGGCCTCGCGGTAGGCCATGGTGGCGTTGCGCATGCGCGTCACCCAATCGGCATCGAACATGCCGCGCAGGCAGACGACGCCGTCGCGCTCGTAAGCCTCGATATCCGCCTCGCTGATCGGGCGAAGGGGCTCCTGGTTCATGGCTGCCTCCCAAATCGGATTGCTGTCGTGTTCGGCTTGGCCCTAATCGTCCGCACGGGGCGGGGCGCGGTCAAAAGCTTAGCACCGGATGTCCGGGCTGCGGACAGGGGGCCAAGGGCCCGCATTTGTTTTCAATCTCCGCCGAACAGGCGTTGGGCCTCGCGGCGCAGCACCTTGCCGACGGCGCTGCGCGGCAGGTCGTCGGCGACATGCAGGCGCTTGGGCGTCTTGACCGGCCCGATGCGCTCGCGCAGAAACGCGCGGATATCCTGCTCGTCAAAGCGCTGGCCGGGCGCGAGGCTGATCGCCGCCTCCACCCGCTCGCCCCATTTCTCGTCGGGCACAGAGAAGACGATGCTTTCGCGCACCGCCGGATGCTCGGCCAGCGCCGCCTCGACGTCGCTCGGATAGACGTTGAAGCCGCCGGAGATGATGACGTCGCGGATGCGGTCCTTGATGTAGAGATAGCCGCGCTCGTCCAGCAGCCCCGCATCGCCGGTATGCAGCCAGCCGTCGACGATGGTCTTTTCGGTCTCCTCGGGCATGTCGAGATAACCCGTCATGACGAGGTCGCCGCGGCAGACGATCTCGCCCATCTCACCCGCCGACAATTGCTCACCCTCGGGCGAGACGATGCGCACCTCCATCAGATGCGTCGCCCGCCCGACCGAGGTGAGGTTGCGTTCGTCCTCGAACTCGGCCGCGGTCATGCCGGTGATCAGCATCGGCGCTTCGGTCTGCCCGTAAATCACCTCGATCGCCTTGTTGAAGACTACGCGCGCCTCGGTGATCCGTTCGGGCACCATGGCGGCGGCGCCGTAATGGAGATGCCGCACGCCGCTGAAATCGCGGTCGCGCACGCCCGGCTCGCCCAGCATGTTGTAGATCATGGTCGGCGGCATGAAGCAGGTGGTGCAGCCCTGGCGCTCGAACGCGTCGAGGAGCGTCGGCGCCCTCGGCCGGTCGACCAGGAGGTGCGAGCCGCCGACCGAGAAGATCGGCAGGACGTAATGCGATGAGCCGTGGGTGAGCGGCGCCGCGCACAGATTGCGGTCGGTACGGTCGAACTTGAAGAGCTTCAGATATGTTTCGACCGAGGCGGCGACGACGCGGTAGGGCTGGATGACGCCCTTCGGCCGTCCCGTCGAGCCGCCGGTGAACTTGAGCGTCTGCGGCGC
>CAZBRE010000066.1:0-1522 GCA_964494065.1 uncultured Alphaproteobacteria bacterium | reverse complement strand
TCCTCGTCGGCGATGATCGCCTGGGGCCGCGTCGTCTCGACGATGGCGTCGAGCTCGGGCTTGCCGTTCCGCGGATTGAGCGCGACCCAGACATGCTCGGCCGCATAGATGCCGAGCACCGCGACCATGTTCTCGATCGTGTTGTAGGCGCAGACGCCGATGCGGGCGCCGGGCTCGGGGAACATTGCCTGCAGCCCCACCGCCAGCGCATCGACCCGCGCCACCAGCTCGCCGTAGCTCAAGCCCCGCGTGCCGTCCTCGACCGCGAGCGCAGCGGGATCGAGCGCGTGGCCCTTGTAGAGATGGTCGATCGGATAGGTCGCGGGCTTCGCAGTCACGGAAAACCTCTATGTCGCGCTGGCTACGTCATGTCGACGCGGCGGAGAGTGCGGTGAATGGCCCCGGCCGGCAACGCCCCTACGCCGCCTGTCCGGCCACCGGACACGCCGTCCCGGTGCGGTTGCGGGCCACCTTTACCACGCCTAAGACTTGCGATCATCGAAAGGCGGAATGGCCATGACATTCCTGCGGAACCAGTGGTACGCGGCCGCGCTCTCCAACGAGATCGGCAACACCCCCTTCGCCCGCCGCATCTGCGACGAGGCGGTGGTTTTCTTCCGCACGTCCTCGGGAACCCTCGCGGCGCTGGAAGACCGCTGCGCCCACCGGCACGCCCCGCTCTCGATGGGCGAACTCAAGGGCGACGCGATCGAGTGCTGCTATCACGGCCTGCGCTACGACACGCAGGGTCGCTGCGTCCACGTGCCGGGCCAGGCGCAGATCCCGCCGCGTCTCCGCGTCCGCAGCTATCCCGCGATCGACCGCCACGGCTGGGTCTGGCTCTGGCTGGGCGAGGCCGACGCGGCCGATCCGACGACGATCCCCGACTTCCACTGGTTCGACGATCCGGCCTGGAACGGCTTTCAGCTCTACTTCCATGTCGAGGCATCGACCCAGCTCTTCGTCGACAACCTGCTCGACCTCTCCCACGTCGCCTTCACGCACCGGAACTCGATCGGCGCCGCCTCGGCCGCCGATGCCGACGCCGATCTCGACTCGATGGTCGACGGCAACGTGGTGCGCGGCCGCCGCGCGCTCAAGCAAGTCGAGCCCGGTCCTTTCATCGCCAAATGGGGCAACTTCGCCGGGCGTATCGACCGCACCTCGACCTATGTCTGGCGACCGCCATCCAATATCGAGATCCGCGCCGAGTTCGAGGACAAGACCAACAAGATCACCATCATGGTGATCAACCCGATCACGCCCGAGACCGAGACGACCGCGCATTTCTGGATCGGATGGGCGCGCGACTTCATGCTCGACGACGACGCGCTCACGCAAGGTGCCATCAAGGACAACACCCAGGTCATCCTCGAGGATGTCGAGGTCATCGAGGCGCAGCAGCGGGTGATGCTCGACAATCCGGGCGTGAAGGCGGTGCCAATCAACGCCGACCGCGCCGTCGTCGCCGTCCACAAGGTGATCGAGCGTCTCCTGGCCGACCAGGCGGCCGAACACCGCA
>CAZBRE010000065.1:0-22102 GCA_964494065.1 uncultured Alphaproteobacteria bacterium | reverse complement strand
ACCGGCATCGGCTCGGGCACGACCTATCCCGACTACAAGCCCGCGCCCTTCATCGTTGCCAGCGAGTATGACGGCGTCGACATGGTGACCGTCGTCTCCGAAGGCATCTTCAGCTATTGCGGCATCAAGGTGAAGATCGACACCGACCGTTATGTCGGGCCGGAAACCGCGGCGGTGCGGGTCGAGGGCGAGCAGGTCGGCCATGTGACCACCGCCGAATACGGCTCGCAGATGCTCTCGCTCGGCGGCGTGCGGCATCTGACCGGCGGCTCCAAGAAGGAGGGGACCGTCACCTGCGACACGATGCTCAAGCTGTGCTCGGGCGAGCCGGTCGAGATGTCCGTCGATGACGGCGCGGAGCTTACGGTCGAGGCGGGCAAGCCGCCGGTGATCAACGGCGCCCAGGAAGAGCGCATGCGCGTGGGCTGCGGCTCGGCCACCATCGGCATCTTCGCCAAGCAATGGCATGGTCACGCGGACGAGGTGATCGTCGTCGACGACCACATCACCGGCGTGCTGTCGGAGCACCAGGCAGGCCGCTTTCTCGGCATGGAGCCGGTCGGCATCCGCGTGCGCGGGCGGAAATCGACGCCCGGCCGCTACTTCCAGGTCGCCGAGCCCGGCACCGGCTGGGGCGGGACCGATATCACCGATCCCTTGTCCATTATCGAGAGCATCAATCCGAAGCAGGCCTGGCCGGGCCTCAGGCTCTTCATGGTCAGCACGACGGGCGAAGACGCGGCGTTTTTTGTGCTCGATGACAACTACCAGCCTGTCGAAGCGCCGATGCCGGAGCCGCTCGAGGTCGTGGTCGAGCGGATCGGCGAGAACTGCGAGCCGGCGCTCTCTACCGTCATGTTCATGGCCGGCGCCGGCGGCAGCCTGCGCGCGGGCGTGACCGAGAACCCGGTGCGGCTGACCCGCTCGGTGCGCGAGGCGCTGACCCGCGTCACCTGCGGCGGCGCGCCAGTCTATGTCTGGCCCGGCGGCGGCATCACGCTGATGGTGGACGTCACCACGATGCCGGAGAACTCCTTCGGCTACGTGCCGACCCCGGCGCTGGTCGCACCTATCGAGTTCACCCTGCGGCTCGACGACTATGCGGCGATGGGCGGGCACATGGATGCGGTGAAGCGGGTCGATGAAATGGCCGGGGCCGGGCGGCTCAAGTCGGTGCGCTGGCACGACCAGGCGCCCTGGCCCGGCGCGCCGCTTCACGGGATTGCAAAAGACGCATGAGCGATCCGCTTCCATTCGGCGCGCCGCCGCCAGGAGAGATTCGTGGCGCGATCCTGGCCGACGGCCGCCGCCGGCACTTCCAGCACGGGCCGATCGATCTGGTGATCGAGGCGTGCGGGGCAGGACACGAGGTCGGGCGCGCCTACAAGCAGGCCTGGGCGCGTTTCGAGACGATCCTGGGCGAGCTGGTCGGTGAGCTGCCGGCCTTGCGCGCGCCCATGACCGAGCATATGACCGCGCGCGGCCCGAAGCTGACGGGCGCCACGGCGCAACGCATGGCCTCGGCATGCGAGCCCCACCGCGACATCTTCGTGACGCCGATGGCGGCGGTGGCGGGGGCGGTGGCCGATGAGGTGCTGGCGGCGCTCGTGGCTGGTCGTGAGATTGAGAAAGCTTACGTGAACAATGGCGGCGATATCGCGCTCTATCTCTCGCCGGGCGCGTCCTTCGATGCCGGCATGGTGAGCCTCGCGGACGCGCCGGCCGCAGCGGGTACGATCGCCATCGATCATGGCTCGCCGGTGCGCGGCATCGCCACCAGCGGCTGGCGCGGGCGCAGCCTCTCGCTCGGCATCGCCGATTCGGTGACCGTATTGGCGCAGAGCGCGGCCGAGGCCGATGTCGCCGCGACGCTGATCGCCAACGCGGTCAACACGGACCATCCGCGTATCGAACGCGTGCCAGCGCACGAGATCGACCCCGACAGCGATCTGGGCGTGCGCACCGTGACTGTCGA
The DNA here is from genome assembly GCA_964494065.1 of uncultured Alphaproteobacteria bacterium. Lineage (GTDB taxonomy): Bacteria > Pseudomonadota > Alphaproteobacteria > JAPULJ01 > JAPULJ01 > DATKZM01. The sequence continues at coordinate 20,127 of CAZBRE010000065.1, read as the reverse complement.
TGTGGGCGTGCTGCCCGACGCCGCGGTCATCGAGGCACTCGAGGCCGGCGCGGCCGTCGCCGAGGCCATGGCGGCGGGCGGACTAATCATTGCCGCCCATCTTGTGTTGCAGGGCGAGATGCGTTCGGTTGGGCAGACAAGCGCGGCGGCGCTCGGCAAGCGGACGACATCGGAGACGACGACGAACAAGGCAACGGGCTTGGACGAACGGAGACGTGCATGGCTTACCTGAGAAACGCCTGGTATCCCGCGGCCTGGGCCGAGGAGGTGACGCGCGAGCCGATGGCGCGCACCCTGCTGGATGAGCCGGTGTTGCTTTACCGCACCGAGGCGGGGGCGCCGGTGGCGCTGGAGGATCGCTGCTGCCACAAATTCCTGCCGCTCTCACTCGGCCGCATCAAGGGCGACTGCGTGGAATGCGGCTACCATGGCATGACCTACGATGCGACCGGCGCGTGCGTGCGCATCCCCGGCCAGCCGGCGATCCCGGCGAACGCCCGGGTGCACAGCTATCCGGTAGCCGAGCGCTTGGGGCTCGTCTGGATCTGGGCGGGCGAGGCTGAAGCGGCGGACGAGGCCAAGCTCTTCGATCTGCCCGAATACCGCGATCCGGCCTGGGGCGTGAACAAGGGCCCTTACACTTACGTCGCCTCGCACTACCAGAACCTGACCGACAATCTGCTCGACCCGGCGCATGTCAGCTTCGTGCATCTGTCGACGCTCGGCAGTCCCGACATGGAGGAGATCCCCGTCGAGACGCGCCGCGACGGCACCGTCGTCGAGGTGAGCCGCTGGACGCTCGACAAGCCGCCGGTGCCGATCTTCCAGAAATTCGCCAACTTCACGGGCAACGTCGATCGCTGGCAGTACTATTACTTCTATCCGCCGTCGATCAACGTGGTCGATTTCGGCGCCGGCGAGGTTGGCATGGGCCATGAGGACGGCGACCGCGCCAAGGGCGTGCGCATCCATTCCTGCCATTTCCTAGCGCCGGAGACCGAGCGCTCGACGCACTATTTCTGGATGCAGGTGCGCAACTTCGCGGCCGACGACGCGGCGGTCTCCAGGGAAATCACCGAGCAATTCGTCATGGCCTTCGACGAGGACAAGGAAATATTGGAGGCGGTGCAGGCCTCCGAGGATGCAAGCCCCGGCCGCGCGCCGGTCAAGCTGCTGATCGACAAGGGGCCGAGCCAGAGCCGGCGCATCGTCGATCGCATGATCCGTGAGGAGAATACCGCAGCCGAAGCTGCGGAATAGGGACGGAAACTCGAACGACCACCAAAAGGGAGAGACGGGTAATGACTACGACAAGACGTGTATTCCTAACGGCGGGCCTGGCGGCGGTTGCCACGGCCGGCTTGGCGGCGGGGGCCGCTGCCGAGACGATCAAGATCGGCGATATCAACTCCTACACGCGCCTGCCGGCGCACACTGTGCCCTACAAGCAGGGCGCGTTGCTGGCAATCGAGGAGATCAACAAGGCCGGCGGCGTGATGGGCAAGAAGCTCGAGCTGGTCTCGCGTGACGACAAGGGCAAGCCCGGCGAGGCGGTGAAGGCGGCCGAGGAGCTCTTCAGCCGCGATAAGGTCGCGTTGGTTTCCGGCTCGCTCTTCAGCCATGTCGGGCTCGCGATCTCGGCCTACGCCAAGCGCAAGAAGCGGCTCTACATCGCGGCCGAGCCGCTGGCCGATGCCGTGGTCTGGGCGAAGGGCCACCGCTATACCTTCCGCCTGCGCCCCTCGACCTATATGCAGGCGGCGATGCTGGCGGCCGAAGCCGCCAAGAACAAGAAGGCCGTACGCTGGGCGACGATCGCGCCCAACTATGCCTACGGCAAGGACGCGGTAGCGGCCTTCAAGAAGGTGCTGTCGAAGCTCCGTCCCGACGTGAAGTTTGTCGGCTCGCAGTGGCCAGGCCTCTTCAAGATCGATGCCGGCGCCGAGGTCGAGGCGCTCAAGAAGGCCAAGCCCGATGCGATCTACAACGTCACCTTCGGCGGCGACCTCGCCAAGTTCGTGCGTGAGGGCAAGGTGCGCGGGCTCTTTAAGGGCAAGCTCGTCGTCGGTCTTCTGACCGGCGAGCCCGAATATCTCGATCCGCTCAAGGCCGAGGCGCCCGTGGGCTGGCTCGTCACCGGCTATCCCTGGGCCGACATCAAGACGCCGGCGCACAAGAAGTTCCTGGCCGCCTATCAGGCGCGCTGGAAGGACTATCCGCGCATCGGCTCGATCGTCGGCTACAACACCATGCTCGCCGTGAAGGCGATGCTGGAGAAGGCCGGTTCGACCGACACCGAGAAGATGGTCAATGCCATGGAAGGGCTCTCCTACGACTCGCCCACCGGCAAGATCACCTTCCGCAAGATCGACCATCAGTCGACGATGGGCGCCTATGTCGGCTGGACCGCGCTCGACGGCGGCCGCGGCGTCATGACCAAATGGAAGTACCTCGACGGTGCGGCCTATCTACCGCCCGACGCTGAGGTCATGAAGATGCGCAAGAACTAGTGGTCATAGTGGGTGCGGACCGTCTGACATGGTCCGCACCCGACCACTGCTGCGTGAACATGGACTGAGCTTCGAGGCTCGGCGTGGGTGAATTCAGCGTCTCATTGCTGACCGGATTGTCGAGCGCGGCCGCGCTGTTCCTCGTGGCCTCGGGGCTCTCGATCATCTTCGGCGTGACGCGGATCGTGAACTTCGCGCACGGGTCTTTCTACATGCTGGGCGCTTATGTCGGCTATTCGCTGGTGCAGGCGATCGGCGGGACGGTGGTCGGCTTCTGGGTCGCGGTGCTGATTGCGGCGGTCGTGGTCGGCCTCATCGGCGTGGCGATGGAGATCCTGCTGCTGCGCCGGATCTATCAGGCGCCCGAGCTTTTCCAGCTGATCGCCACCTTCGGCGTCATCCTCGTGATCCAGGACGTGACCTTGTGGATCTGGGGCGCGGAGGATCTCGTCGGCCCGCGGGCGCCCGGCTTGAAAGGCGCGGTCCTGATCTTCGGCCGGCGGCTGCCCGAATACGACCTGGCGCTGATCGCGGCCTCGCCCGTGGTCCTGTTCGGGCTCTGGCTGCTTTTCTACAAGACGCGCTGGGGCACGCTGGTGCGCGCGGCGACGCAGGACCGCCAGATGGTGGCCGCCCTCGGCGTCAATCAGCGCTGGCTCTTCACCGGCGTGCTGTTTCTGGGCTCGGCCTTGGCGGGGCTGGGCGGGGCGATCCAGCTCCCCAAGGGCGGCGCCGATCTGCTGATGGATTTCAACATCATCGCCGCCGCCTTCGTGGTCGTCGTGGTGGGCGGTATGGGCAGCATCTTGGGCGCGTTCCTCGCCTCGGTGCTGCTCGGCATTTTGCAGACCTTCGGCATCCAGATCTTTCCGAGCTCGACGCTGGTGATGATGTTCCTCGTCATGGCGGTGGTGTTGATCTTCCGGCCGTGGGGACTGCTCGGAAGACCGGAGATTGTCGGGCAAGCCCATGCCGGACCGCCGGAACAACCCCTGCGGCCGGCCTTGCCGCGCGTGAAGCAGGTCGCGGCCTTCGCGCTCGCCGTATTGCTCCTGCTGCCGGTGGCGCGGCTCGTCTTCCCCAGCGTGATCGGGGATTTCGCCCTCGTGCTGACGATCGAGATCATGATCATGGTGCTCTTCGCCGGGGCGCTCTTCTTCATCATGGGCCCCGGCGGCATGGTGAGCTTCGGCCACGCGGCGTTCTTCGGCGGCGGCGCCTACGCGGCGGCGCTGCTGGTCAAGTTCGCGGGCGCGCCTTTCGAGATCGCGTTCTGGGCGGCACCCATCGGAGCGGGGCTGTTGGCGGTCCTCTTCGGCTGGTTCTGCGTGCGCCTGTCGGGCGTCTATTTCGCCATGCTGACCCTCGCCTTCGCGCAGATCGCCTGGGCGATCATGTTCCAGGACATGCCCGGCGGCGTCTTGCGTATGTTCGGCATCACCGACGACGTAGGCGCGCCGCTCAAGGTGACGGGCGGCGATGACGGCATCAACGATATCTGGCCCTCGGCCTGGGCGAGCGCGCGGATCGTCTATTACTACCTGACCGTGGGTTTGAGCGTGGCGGGGTTGCTCTTCATGCGCCGGGTGCTCTACGCGCCCTTCGGCTACACGATGCGCGCTGGCCGCGACTCGCCATTGCGCACGGCCGCGATCGGCATCGATCTGCGGCGGCATCAGTGGTTCGCCTTCACGCTCTCTGGTGCAATTGCAGGATTGGCGGGCGCGCTGTTCATCTATTCCAAGGGCAGCATCTTCCCGACCGAGATGGAAATCGGGCGCTCCTTCGATGCGTTGCTGATGGTGCTGCTGGGCGGCGTGCAGTCGCTCGCCGGCCCGCTCGTGGGCGCGGCCTCCTTCACCTGGCTCGATGATTCTTTGAGCAGCTTGACGCTCTCCAGCCTCATGGCGCTGGCACGGCTCATGGCCGATATCTTTCCCGGCGGCGGAGCGATCGCGGAGCCGGGGCTGGCGGCGCTCAAGGCACAGGTCGGCGCGCTCAGCATCTGGCGCTTCGTCATGGGCTCGACGATCATCGCGCTGGTGTTGTTGCTGCCTCAGGGCCTGGCCGGCTTCGCGATGACGCGCAGCGGCCAGACGCTCGGTCTCGCCCGTACCGAGGAGGCGCCGGCATGAGCGCGCGCGGCCAAGAGAATGCGCCCGTGCTCGCGGTCTCCGGGCTTTCCAAGTCTTTCGGCGGCGTGCAGGCGGTCGACCAGGTGAGTTTCAGCCTTAATTCGGGTGAGCTTCTGGCGCTGATCGGCCCGAACGGGGCCGGCAAGACCACCTGCTTCAACATGCTGAACGGGCAGTTGCGGCCCGATGCCGGCTCGGTGCGCCTGAACGGCCGCGAGATTCGCGGCCTGTCGCCCGCGCGCATCTGGCGGCGCGGCGTCGGGCGTACCTTCCAGATCACCGCCACCTTCGCCTCGATGACCGTGCGCGAGAACGTGCAGATGGCGCTCATCAGCCATCACCGCCGCGACAAGGCGCTGTGGCGGCCGGCGGCGTCGCTCTATGTCGAGGTGGCCGATGCGCTGCTCGACCGGGTCGGCATGAAGGAACAGGCCGATCGCGCCTGCGGCGTGCTCGCTTACGGCGACATCAAGCGGGTCGAGCTCGCGGTGGCGCTGGCGAACGAGCCGAAGCTGCTGCTGATGGACGAGCCGACCGCCGGCATGGCGCCCAGGGAGCGCATCGAGCTGATGGCGCTGACGGCCGAGATCGTGCGCGAACGCGACATCGCGGTGCTCTTCACCGAGCACGACATGGACGTCGTCTTCGCCCATGCCGACCGCATCATGGTGCTCGACCACGGCCGTCTCATTGCCGAGGGCAAGCCCGAGCAGGTGCGCGCCGACAAGCAGGTGCAGGACATCTATCTCGGCACCGGTGCGGTGCACGGCGTGGAGGTCGGGTGATCATGGTCGCGAACGGCACCGGCTTCGCCGGGGGAACTGGCGGCAGTGTCAATGGCACCGGGCTCACGGTTGCGGGCCTGCACAGCTATTATGGCCTCGCGCACATCCTCGATGACGTGGCGCTTGGGGTGAAGCCTGGCGAGGTGGTGGCATTGCTCGGCCGCAACGGCGCCGGCAAGTCGACCACGATGAAGTCCATCATGGGCCTGGTGCGCCCACGCCGCGGCGCCATCGATTTCGAAGGCCATGCGATCGCGGGGCAGGAGCCGCATGTGATCGCGCGGCTGGGGCTCGGCTATGTGCCGGAGGACCGCCGCGTCTTTGCCGATCTTACGGTGCTGGAGAACCTCGCTGTCGGCCGGCAGCCGCCGCGGCCGGGCGCCCCCGAATGGACGGTCGAGCGCGTCTTCGAGCTTTTCCCGAAGCTCGCCGAGCTGCGCGACCGGCCGGCCGGACGCATGAGCGGCGGCGAGCAGCAGATGCTGACGATCACGCGCACGCTCATGGGCAATCCGAGCCTGATCCTGCTCGACGAGCCGTCGGAGGGCCTGGCGCCGGTGATCGTCGAGCAGATGGCCAACACGATCCTTGATCTCAAACGCGAGAGCCTCTCGATCCTCCTCTCCGAGCAGAACCTCCACTTCGCCACCCTCGTCTCCGACCGCGCCTACATCATCGAGAAGGGCCGGATCCGCTATGAGGGTGCAATGGAGGAACTGGCGAAGGACGAGGATGTGCGGGCGGCCTATCTCACGGTTTAAAGGCGGAAGAAAAAGCGATGGAAGCGAAAGTAGCGGGCGTCGATGTCGGGGGGACCTTCACCGACCTCATCCTGATGGACGAGGCGGGCGGCGACATCCGTGTCGCCAAGGTGCCGACGACGACGGAGAACCAGGCCTTCGGCGTGCTGGGGGCGCTCGAGCAGACGCAAGTGCCGCTCGATCAGGTGCGCACGATCATCCACGGCACGACGGCGACCACGAACGCCATGCTCGAGCGCAAGATCAGCGCCGCGGGACTGATAACGACCAAGGGCTTCCGCGACGTGATCGAGCTCGGCCGCCGCACCCGGCCGCAGCCTTATGGGCTCAAGGGCTGGTTCGAGCCGCTGATCCCGCGCGAGCGACGTTTCGAGGTCAGCGAGCGCGTCAGCGCCGAGGGCGAGGTGCTGATTCCGCTCGACGAGGACGAGGTGCGGGATGCGGCCAAGGCGCTGATCGAGGCGGGCTGCGAATCGCTGGTGATCCACTTCCTCCACGGCTATCTCAATCCGGCGCATGAGCAGCGCGCGGCCGCGATCGCTGCCGAGGTCTGGCCCAACGCCTATATCACCATGGGCCACGCCATTCTCTCCGAATACCGCGAGTACGAGCGCGGGGTGACGGCGAGCGTCAACGCCTGCATCCAGCCGGTGCTCGACCGCTACATCTCGCGCCTGCGCGACGGGCTCGCAGAGCGCGGCTACGGCCACGACCTGCTCGTCATGCAGGGGAACGGCGGCACGGTCTCTTCGACCATCGTCGCCGAGGCGGCGGTGAAGACCGTGATGTCGGGCCCGGCCTCGGGCGTGATGGCGGCGGCCTATACAGCGACGGCGGCGGGCATACCCGACGTCATCACCTACGACATGGGCGGGACGAGCTGCGATGTCGGGTTGATCCGTGACGGCATCCCGCAGGTCTCCTCCGAGCTCGAGCTCGAATACGCCATGCCGATCCATGTACCGATGGTCGATGTGCACACGATCGGCGCGGGCGGCGGCTCGGTCGCCTTCATCAACGATGCCGGCATGCTGCAGGTGGGGCCGGAAAGCGCCGGCGCCGATCCGGGGCCGATCTGCTATGCCCGCGGCGGCCAGCGCCCGACGATCACCGACGCCAATCTGATGCTCGGGCGGCTCAATCCGGACGCGCTGCTCGCCGTCGATAAACCGATCTCGATCGATGACGTGCGGGCGATCTTCGAGCGCGAGATCGGGCAGCATCTGGGCCTCGATGCCGAAGGCGTCGCGGCGGCTATTCTCCGCATCGCCAACGACCGCATGGCGGGCGCGCTTAGGCTCGTGTCGCTCTCGCGTGGGCACGATCCGCGCGATTTCGCGCTCTTTGCTTTCGGCGGGGCCGGACCGCTCCATGCGTCGGCGTTGGCGCGCGAGCTTGCCGTGCCGAAGGTGCTGGTGCCGGCACGGCCGGGCATCACCAACGCGCTCGGCTGCCTCGCCGCCGATGTGCGGCACGACTACGTGAACACGGTGAACCAGCCCGTCGCCGATCTCGACATGGCCCAAGTGAAGGCGATCTACGAAGCGCAGATCGAAGAGGGGCGGGCGACCATCGAACGCGAGGGTGTCGAGGTCACCGACATAACGGTGCTGCACTCGGCCGACATGCAGTTTCTCGGCCAGAGCCACATCCTCACGATCCCGGTCTCCGGCACTGACGCGCCGCGCGAGGAGTTCCAGACATCCTTCGAGGAGGCCTATTGGCGGCGCTTCGAGGTCGAACTTTCCGAAATCCGCGCAGTGCTCGTCAATCTCCACACGGCGGTGATCGGTAAGCGCCGCGGCGTACCGCTCGATGCGCTGGCGCATGCCAACGGCGCCGACCGCGAACCGGCCGCGCAACGCCGCGTCTGGTTCGAAAGCGGTTGGGCCGAGACGCCGATCTATCGGCGCGAGCAGCTGCCCGCGGGCGCAACGCTCACCGGCCCCGCCGTCATCGAGCAGCTCGACACCACCATCGTGGTCGAGCCGGGTGACGCGGTGGAGGCGGATGGGCTCGGCAACCTCATTATTTCGGTCGATGGAGGCCGGTCATGAGCACCACCCTCGATCCCGTCACTCTGGCGGTCATCCAGAACGGCCTCATTCAGGTCTGCAACGAGATGGACCTCGCCTTCGTGCGCTCGGCCTTCAGCCCGGTGATCTCCGAGGCGCTCGACCGCTCCGACGGTATCTATCACCGCGACGACGGGGCGCTGATTGCACAGGGCGACCTTGGCCTCCCGGTCTTCGTCGGCACCATGCAGTTCGGCACGCGCGAGGTGATCAAGCGCGCCAAGGACGTGCGGCCGGGCGACATGTACATCGTCAACGACCCTTACCTTGGCGGCACGCATCTGATGGATGTGCGCTTCGTCAAGCCCTTCTTCTATGAAGGCGAGATCTTCTCCTGGCTCGCCAACACCGGGCACTGGCCGGATACCGGCGGCGCCGTGCCGGGCGGCTTCTCGGCCAACGCCACCGAGGTCGAGCAGGAGGGCCTGCGCCTGCCGCCGGTCAAGCTCTTCAAGGAAGGGGTGATGGACGAGGAGATCCTCTCGATCATCCTGTCCAATATCCGCATCGCCGACCAGCGCATCGGCGATATCAAGGGCCAGGCCGCCGCACTCACCGTGGGCGAGCGGCGCCTCACGGTGCTGCTCGACCGCTACGGCCGCGACACGGTAGAGGCGGCGATCATCGAGCTTCGCGCCCGCGCCGAGCAGCAGATGCGCGCCAAGATCGGGCTGATCCCCGACGGGACCTACGAGGGCCAGGCCTTCGTGGATTCAGACGGCGTGGTCGATGAGCCGCTCAAGATCGCCATGAAGATCACCAAGCAGGGCGACGGGCTCACCTTCGACATGGGCGGATCGTCGCCGCCCTGCATGGGGCCGATGAACAGCGTCATCGCGACGACCAAGTCTTCCGTTTATCTCGCGATCAAGCACATCTTCCCCGACGTGCCGATCAACGCCGGCACCTTTGCGCCGCTCGACATCATCGAGCCCAAGGGCACCTTCCTCTATGCCGAATATCCGCGGCCGGTTTCCGGCTGCGCGGCGGAGGTGAGCCAGCGCATCGCCGAGGCGGTCTTCAACGCGCTGACGCCGGCGATCCCCGATCTCCTCTTCGCCGCACCCGCCGGGACCAGCGGCAACTTCGCCATCGGTGGGCACGATCCCAAGTCCGACCGCTCTTACGTGCTCTATCTCATCTCGGGCGGCGGTTACGGCGGATCGAAGGACGGCGACGGCATCTCGAACGGCTGCTCGACCATCGGCATCTCCAAGACCACGCCGATCGAGATCGTCGAGCAACGCTATCCGGTGCTGATCGAGGAATACGCGCTGCACGAGGGCTCCGGCGGGGCAGGCGAGCATCGCGGCGGCTTCGGCGTCAAATACAAGGTGCGGCTGCGCCGGGGCGACGCGCGCGCCTCCTTCGTGATGGATCACGGGCGCACGGGCCCGCAGGGCGCGCTCGGCGGAAGCGACGGCGGGGTGAACACGGTCGAGGTCTGCCATGGCGGCGAGATCTATCACCCGCCGCATCTCTCGAAGGATCAGGATATCCGAATCACCGAAGGCGATACCGTGACCGTCTGCACCCCGGGCGGCGGCGGCTTCGGCGATCCCTACGTCCGTGCGCCTGAGAAAGTCGCGGCGGACGTGCGGCGGGGCTACTATACGGTCGAGCAAGCGCGCGCGCTTTACGGCGTGGTCATCGACCCCACATCATATGACGTGGATGGACCGGCGACCGAGGCGGAGCGCGCGAGCCGGGCGAAGCAGGCGGCGGAGTAAACGCGATGGACGCAAGAACCGACGAGCTGAACCACGAGAACGTGCTGTTGCGCGAGGACCGCGACGGCGTGACCACGCTGACGCTCAACCGGCCCGACAAGTACAACGCCATGTCGGAGGATCTGGTCGAGCAGTTGCACGAGACTTTGAAGGAGCTGGGCGAGGACCCGGCCTGCCGGGTGATCGTGCTGGCGGCGGCGGGCGATAAGGCGTTTTGCCCGGGTCACGACCTGAAGGAGATGATCGAGGCGAACGATCACGCCTTCTTCGAGGAGGCCTTTCGCGGCTCGGCGGCGCTCACCAAGACAATGATCTCGCTGCCCAAACCGATCATCGCGCGCGTACAGGGGCTGACGACGGCGGGCGGCTGCCAGATCGTCGCGTCCTGCGACATGGCGATCGCCTCGACCAAGGCGACGTTCTCGGCCAACGGCATCACCAACGGGCTTTTCTGCGCCATGCCGTCGGTCATGATCACGCGCAACGTGCCGCGCAAGCAGGCCTTCAACATCCTCTTCACCGGCGAGTTCATCGATGCGGCGCAAGCGCAGGCGATCGGTCTCGTGAACACGGTGGTTCCACCTGAAGATCTCGACGCGGCGGTTGCCAAGGTGACCGATGCGATCCGGGCCAAGCCGGCCTATGCCGTGGCGCGCGGCAAGGCGGTGTTCTACCAGCAGCTCCAGATGCCGCTCGACGACGCGCTCGATCTCACCGCCGGCTGGATGGCCGAGGACCTCGACACCGACACCGCCCGCGAGGGCGTGCGCGCCTTCATGGAGAAGCGCAAGCCGAAGTGGGATTAGGTCCTTCCCACTCCCCAATGTCACCCCGGACTTGATCCGGGGTCCATTCGACTCTTGATTGCGATCTTCGATTTGTCCGGCAGAGACACCGGATGGACCCCGGCTCTTCGGCCGGGGCGACAGTGCGGCTAGCCGTCGAGGAAAATTTCGGCCCCGTCGAAATGCATCTCATCGCAATTCTCGCCCGGCCCGCCGCGATCGATCACCAGAAACTCGCTCACTTCGTTCAGCGCGATCAGCGGGTGGTGCCAGACACCTCGGCGGTAGTTGACGCCCTGGCCCGGCGTCGTCCTGAAAGCACGGAGATCGGCGGGTGTCACCGTGTCGCCGGGCGGCGCGACCAACACCAGGAACGGCGCGGGGCCGAGCGGGACGAAGGTCTGGCTGCCGAGCGGATGGCGTTCGACCATGAGGATTGGCAGCGGCAGCGTGCGCGGTTGGGCGCGGAAGATGTTGACGATCGGCCGGCCGCCCTGCGCGCTCACGTCGATCTCGGCCAGATCGTTGAAGCGCTCGGTGGTGCCGTCGTTGATCATGAGGCGCTCGCCCGAGCCGGCCGCGATCACCTCGCCGAAGGGCGCGAAGGCGTTTTGGGTCAGGGGTTCGGGCCTGATCGTGCGCCCCCTCATGGTCATGTTCATCGTTCCGCTCATGGGGCGATCGTCCCCCAAAGCCGCAGGCGGCTCACCCCGCCATCGGGAAAGATGTTGAGGCGCACATGGGTGACGGGCCCGGCATCTTTCACGTCGGCCGTGAAGACATGCTCGCGGTCGGGGTGGAGGGGCTGGCGGGGCAGGATCTCGCGCCACCTGTCGGCCTGGAGCAGCGTCGCCTCGTCGCCGGCAAGGTCGATGCCTTCGATCGAGGCGCTCTCCGGATAGTTGCCCTTGAAGTTCGCGGTATCGATCTCGACCCGGCGCACCCGGCCTCTGTGCCCCAAGGCGAGGATCGCCCAGTCGTTGCCCGGCTCGCGGCGGCGGCGGGTCTCCCAGCCGTCGCCCATGTTGACGCCGCGGCCCGGGGCCAGCAGGTTCTCCGGCGCGCCGTAGTGCCGGTCGTTGCAGGCGACCTCGCGGCCGCCGTTCCTGAGCGCGATCAGATCGAAAAGCTCGCCCGGATCGCGCGACGCCCAATCGATCTGCACCTGGCCGTAGACGCGGAGCCGCGCCACCCCGCCGTCGGGAAAGATGTTGAGCCGCACATGGGTCCAAGCGGGGGCGCTGTCGATCGCGATCAGATGGTGCGAGTCGGGCAGCAGCTTGGTGCGCGGCACGATCTCGGTCCAAGTCGTCGCCTCGTCGGGATCGTCCTCGCTGGCGCAGGCCTCGATCGAGGCTTCGGGCGGGTAGTTGCCGGTGAAGTGGCTGGTGTCGATGTCGACGCCCTTGATGACGCCGGGCAGGCCGAGGCGGATGATGCAGTAATCGTGGCCGGGGCCGCGCTTGCGGCGGCTCTCCCAGCCGTCCATCCATTTGCCGTGATCGTCGTATTTGTCGGCGATGAAGACCGGCGCCTCGCGGCGGATCAAGCGTTCCTTGGGCGCGAAGAAATCGTCGGTGGCATAGATCGCCTTCGCCCCCAGGCGCGGCTGGGCGAGGTTGACCCAGATGCGGGCGAAATCATCGCCTTCTTGGAGGTATTCGGTCATGCGGTTGGGTCTTCGATGATCTCGGCCAGGCGGAACCGGGCGATTTCGGCGATCTGCGCCAAGGCCTCGTCGAACTCGGTCTCGCGATCATTCTCCAGTCGCCCGGCGAAGCTGTCGAGGATTTCGGCGCGGCTGCGGCCCCGCACCGCCATGACGAAGGGAAAGCCGAACTTCGCCCTGTAAGTTTCATTGAGCAATTGGAAGCGCGCGAATTCTTCCGGCGTGCAGTGGTCGAGCCCGGCGCTGGCCTGCTCGCTGGTCGAAGACTCGGTCAGGCCGCCCTCGACCGCGAGGCGGCCGGCGAGGTCGGGATGGGCGCGGATCAGGGCGAGCTTCTGCGGCTGCGGCGCGGCCAGCACAATGGCGACCATCGCATCATGCAGGCTGTCAAGCGAGCCAAAGGGGCGCGCGCCCGCCGCGGCTTCTGGAATCCAGGGCGAGTGCTCGAAGACGTCTCCCAGAACGGTCGCGAAATCTTCCGCCCGCATGGCATTCAGGGCGTCGAGGGTGGCGGCTTTGGTCATGCGTTTTGCGTGTGCGGATGGTGGCGGCGCCAATGCTTGGCGATCGCATCGCGGCGGCAGATCCAGACCTTGTCATGCGCCGCGACGTGATCGAGGAAACGGGCCAGCGCTGCGACCCGGCCCGGCCGGCCGGCAAGCCGGCAGTGCAGGCCCACCGACATCATCTTGGGCGCGTCGGCGCCCTCGGCGTAGAGCGTATCGAAGCTGTCGCGGAGATAGGCGAAGAACTGGTCGCCGGAATTGAAGCCTTGCGCGGTGGCGAAGCGCATGTCGTTGGCGTCGAGCGTGTAGGGCACCATGAGAAGCGGCTTTTTGCCGCCGGCCTCGACCCAGTAGGGCAGGTCGTCGGCGTATGAGTCGGCGCAATAGAGGAAGCGTCCGTCCTCGGCGACGAGACGCAGCGAGTTGGGGCCGGTGCGGCCTGTGTACCAGCCAACGGGACGTATGCCGGTGGCCTTCTCGATCGCCTCGATGGCACGGCGCATGTGCTCGCGCTCGGTCTCTTCGGGAACGTATTGATAGTCGATCCAGCGCCAGCCGTGGCTCGCGACCTCATGGCCGCCGGCGATCATGGCCGCGGCAGCCTCCGTGTTGCGGGCGAGCGCCATGCCGACGGCGAAGACGGTGACCGGGATATTGCGCGCCTCGAAGAGCCGCATGAGGCGCCAGAAGCCCGCGCGACTGCCATATTCGTAGAGCGATTCCATGTTCATGTGGCGCACGCCGTGGAGCGGATGCGCGCCGACGATTTCCGACAGGAAGGCCTCGGAGGCGGGATCGCCGTGGAGGATCGCGTTCTCGCCGCCTTCCTCGTAGTTGAGCACGATCTGCAGCGCGATCCGCGCCCCGCGCGGCCAGTTGGCCTGCGGCGGTGTCGCTCCATAGCCCACCATGTCGCGCGGATAGCGCGTGTCGCGTGTCGCCATATGCAGGCTCACTCTATGGAGGCGCCCTGGGCGATCCAGCGGCCCAATGTGGCGCGCTCGTCGGCCGTCATCTTGGTTTCGTTGCCGAGCGGCATGGTCTTGGTGTCGACGCTCTGTTTCCTGATCGCCTCGACCCAACGGCGGATCTGTGTCGGTGTTTCGAAGGTCACGTTCTTGGGCGGCTTGTCGAAGCCTTCGTGCCTGGGCTTGGCGGCATGGCACATGATGCAGTGCTTGCTGACGATCTTGTCGACCGCCGCGAAGGCGACCTTGGGGCCGCTCGCCTGGCTTGAGAGCTTCGGCAGCACGGAGACGACGAAGGCGAGCGCCAGGAACGCGACGACGCCGGCGGCGACGAAGGGCAGGCCCGCACGTTCGCGGCCGACATTGCGCATGTTGAAGTAATGCCGGATCGAGGCGCCGATCACGAACAGCGCCAGCAGGATGGCCCAGTTCCAGGCGTGACCGTAGGTCATCGGGTAGTGGGCGCTGATCATCGTGAACAGCACCGGCAGGGTCATGTAGTTGTTGTGGACCGAACGCTGCTTGGCCTTGAGCCCGTAAGCGGGATCGGGCGTGGTGCCGGCCTTGGTGGCGGCGACGAGGGCGCGCTGGCCGGGGATGATGCGGCGCCAGACATTGGCGGCCATGATCGTGCCCATCAGCGCGCCGGTATGGATGAACGCCGCGCGGCCGCTCAGATAGCGCGTGAACATGTAGGCGATCGCGACCAGCGCCACGAGCGAGATGAGGTTGCAGAGACCCGGCTCCTTCTCCGCGAGCGGCGAGGCCCAGAGCGCGTCATAGGCGAACCAGGTGACGGCGATGGTGCCGGCGCCGATGCCGATGGCCTCGAGCGGGGTGAGGTCGGCGACGGCCGGGTCGATCATGAAGACGCGGGCGCCGAGGTAGTAGACGACCACCATCAGCAGCGCGCCGGTGATCCAGGTGAAGGTCGCCTCCCAGATGAACCAGTGCAGCGTGCGCGGCATCACTTTGGGCGCCACGTCCATCTTCTCGACCTGATAGAAGCCGCCCGAATGGACCATCCAGAGCTCGCCTTCGATGCCCTCGCGCGGCTGATCCGGCTTCTCAAGGTGGCTGTCGAGCCACATGAAATAGAAGGAAGACCCGATCCAGGCGATGCCCGTGATGATATGCGCCCAGCGGATTGCCAGATTGAGCCAGTCGCCGACGATCTCCATGGGGCCCCTAGCGCTCCGCGGCGTTGTCGGCGAGCACCTCGCCGCGGGTATCGTCGGCGAAGATCGCCGCGAGGTCGCGGCTCAAGGTCTGCTCCTCGGTGTTGAGCTTTGCCTCGCAGGCTTCAAGA
Source organism: uncultured Alphaproteobacteria bacterium (assembly GCA_964494065.1). Lineage (GTDB taxonomy): Bacteria > Pseudomonadota > Alphaproteobacteria > JAPULJ01 > JAPULJ01 > DATKZM01. The sequence goes on along the minus strand of CAZBRE010000065.1, from coordinate 4,894 downwards.
TGGCGTTCCATCAGCGTGAGCGCGCGTTTCAGGTCATTGGCCTCGAGCGCTATCAGGAAGCTCGCATGCTCGTCGAAGGAGCAGGCCGAGTTGCCCGGCCGTTCGTAGAGCGAGATGATGAGCGACGTGCGCGAGACCAACGCCTTCAGATAATCGGCGAGCACGCGGTTGCCGGCGATTTCCGCGAGGCGCAGGTGGAACTCGCCCGAGAGCCGGATCCAGCCGGCCCGGTCGCCGCGTTCATGGGCGGCGCGCTCCTCGCTCACGGTATCCTTCAGCCGCCGCAGGCCTTCGGGCGTGATGACGCCGAAGACCTTGCGCACGATGGCGCTTTCCACCACGCGGCGCGCCTCGAAGACCTGTGCGGCTTCCTCCACCGTGGGGCTGGCGACGATGGCGCCGCGATTGGGGCGGAAGCGGATCAGCTCTTCATGGGCGAGCCGGAAGAGCGCCTTCCGGACCACGGTACGGCTGACCCCGAAGATCTCACCGAGCCCGTCCTCGGGCAGCTTGGTGCCCGGCGCGAGGCGCTGTTCGAGGATCGCGTCGTAGAGCTCGGCGTAGACGGCCTCGTCTCCCGTGGCCGTGCGGGTGCGTAGATTGGAGCGCGTGATCGCGCCCGGTTGCGACTGATTGGTCATCAACGAACGAACCTCCCCGTTGGACCGCTTGGCGGTCCCGCATTTTGCCGTATCGTATACAACTGTCGGAACGATTTCACCAAATTTTGGATCGAATTGGATACAATACTGTGGACATCGCCCGTATTTGCATTGAGAATGAGGAATTCGATCCGGGTCTTACCGGACGGGGGATGAGAGAACGGGAGGTCGAACGACGTGCGCATACGCGTCTCGACACAATGCCCGCCTGACACAAAGACTGGGGTGCGCCGGTGGGCCGGCTAACGACTCACGTGCTCGACACCGCGCGCGGTGTCCCCGGCGCCGGGATGCGCGTCGAGCTTTACGCATTGAGCCCCAAATACGAAAAGCTTATCTCGATCACGACCAACGCCGACGGCCGTGCGGATGCGCCGCTTCTGGAAGGCGGGGACTTCAAGGCCGGTCAATACGAGCTGGTTTTCCGGGCCGGCGACTACTACCGCGACACCGGGATCGTGCTCGACGACCCGGCGTTTCTCGAGGAAATCCCGATCCGCTTCGCGGTCTCCGACAACGACGCGCATTACCACGTCCCGCTCCTGGTAACGCCCTGGAGCTACTCGACGTATCGGGGGAGCTGAGCGGTGGCGGCGGGCACCATCCGGTTCGTTTTCGGGGGCGCGGTCCGCACGCTGAGCGATATCGATCCCAACATGACCGTGCTCGACTGGCTGCGCGAGCACGAGCGCAAGACCGGTACCAAGGAAGGCTGCGCGGAGGGCGATTGCGGCGCCTGCACCGTGGCGCTCGGCGAGGTCGTCAGCGGCAAGCTCCGCTACCGCGCGGTCAACGCCTGCATCCTCTTCGTGCCGGTGCTCGACGGCAAGGAGCTGGTTACGGTCGAGGATTTGCGCAGGCCCGACGGCGCGCTTCATCCGGTCCAGCAAGCGCTCGTCGATACGCACGGCTCGCAATGCGGCTTCTGCACCCCGGGCTTCGTCATGTCGCTCTTCGCGCTCTACCACGACAATGCGGCGCCGGACCGGGCGGCTATCAATGATGCCGTAGCCGGCAATCTCTGCCGCTGCACAGGCTACCGACCGATCATCGATGCGGGCCTGACGATGCACGGCTATGCCAAGACGGATCAGTTCGACACGCGCGCCAAGGCGACGGTAAAGCTGCTCAACTCGATCGCGCGCGACGAGACGCTGTCGTTGGAAGCTGCGGGGCGGCGCTACTTCGCGCCGGTGCGCGAGGACGATCTGGCAGAGCTTGTCGTCGCGCATCCCAGGGCGTGTATCCTCGCTGGCGGCACCGATGTCGGGCTCTGGGTGACCAAGCAGCATCAGGACCTCGACACGCTCATCTATCTGGGCGGCGTGCGCGACATGGATTATGTCCGCGAGAGCGACGACGCGATCGAGATCGGTGCGGCCGCCAGTTACACCGACGCGCTCGAGGCCGTCGGCGGGGCCTATCCCGACTTTGCCGAGCTGTTCCGGCGCCTCGGCTCGGTGCAGATCCGCAATGCCGGCACGATCGGTGGCAACATCGCGAATGCCTCGCCGATCGGAGACAGCCCGCCGGGGCTGATCGCACTCGGCGCGACGCTCGTCCTGCGGAAAGGTGCGCGCAAGCGGGAGCTGCCCATCGACGAGTTCTTCACCGATTACCGCAAGACGGCGCTGCAATCGGGCGAGTATCTCTCCGCTATCCGCGTGCCCAAGCCGCGCGCCGGGCGCCATTTCCACACCTACAAAGTTTCCAAGCGCTTCGATCAGGATATCTCCGCCGTCTGCGGCGCCTACTGCGTCACCGTCGAGGGCGGCAAGGTCACGCAAGCGCGCATCGCCTATGGCGGCATGGCGGCGACACCCAAGCGCGCCGTGGCCTGTGAAGCGGCCCTTGAAGGCAGCGTGTGGAGCGAAGCCACGGTCGAGAACGCCATGCGGGCACTCGAGCGCGACTTCGAGCCGATGTCCGACATGCGCGCCAGCGCGGACTACCGCATGGCGGTGGCGAAGAACCTGCTGCGGCGGATGTATCTGGAGACGGCCGACGCGCCGGGGCCGCTCCATGTGCTAGCGCCCCATGTGCTAACTTATGCGGGCTAAGGACAGGATCGGCACGATGTCCAAGCAAAGCAAGCTCAAGACCGGGGTGCACAAGGCGCTCGCCCATGACAGCGCCGCCAAACATGTGAGCGGCGAGGCGCTCTACACCGACGATCTGCCCGAACCGCCCGGCCTGCTCTACGCGGCCTTCGGCATGAGTGAACGCCCCCATGCCCGGATCAAATCTATCGACCTCGGCCCAGTGCGCAAGGCGCCGGGCGTGGTGGCCGTTATGGCGGCGGAGGATATCCCGGGCGACAACAACTGCGCGCCGGTGATGCATGACGATCCGATTTTCGCCGACGGGCTCGTCGAGTATGTCGGCCAGTCGATCTTCGCCGTCGCCGCCGAGACGATCGAACAAGCGCGCCGCGCAGTGCGGCTTGCCAAGATCGACTACGAGGACCTGCCGCCCATTCTGACCGTGGAGGAGGCGCTCAAGGCGAAAACCACCGTGCTGCCGCCGCATACGATGAAGCGCGGCGAGCCGAAGAAGGCGATCGCCAAGGCGAAGAACCGCCTGAAGGGCCGGATCAAGGTCGGCGGCCAGGATCAGTTCTACCTCGAAGGCCACATCGCCATGGCGGTGCCGGGCGAGGACCACGACGTCACCGTCTATTCCTCGACACAGAACCCGAGCGAGGTCCAGCATCTGGTCGCCGAAGCGCTCGGCGTCGCGAACAATGCCGTGACGCTCGAGGTGCGGCGCATGGGTGGTGCCTTCGGCGGCAAGGAGACCCAGCCCTCGCTTTATGCCTGTATCGCGGCGCTGCTGGCCGACAAGACCGGGCGGCCGGTCAAGGCGCGCGTCGACCGCGACGACGACATGGCGATGACCGGCAAGCGCCACGACTTCGTCATCGACTACGACGTGGGCTACGACGACAAAGGCCGGATCAAGGGCATCGAGTTCATGCAGGCCGCGCGTTGCGGCATGTCGGCCGATCTGTCCGGCGCCATCGCCGACCGGGCGATGTTTCACGCCGACAACGCCTACTACCTGCCTGCGGCGCGGATCGTCTCGCATCGCTGCAAGACCAACACGGTATCGAACACCGCCTTCCGCGGCTTCGGCGGGCCGCAGGGCATGGTCGGCATCGAGCATGTGATCGACGAGATCGCGCGCGACCTCTGCATCGATCCCCTCGACGTGCGGCGGGCGAACCTCTATGGCGGCAAGGGCAGGGACGTCACGCCCTACCACATGACCGTCGAGGACAACATTCTGCCCAAGCTGCTCGACGATCTGGAAAAATCGTCGGATTACCGGGCGCGGCGGAAAGCGATTGACGCCTTCAACGCGACGAGCCCGGTGCTCAAGCGCGGCATCGCGCTGACCCCGGTCAAGTTCGGCATCTCCTTCACCACCTCGCATCTCAACCAGGCGGGCGCGCTGATCCACGTCTACACCGACGGCAGCGTGCATCTGAACCACGGCGGCACCGAGATGGGGCAGGGGCTCTTCGTCAAGGTGGTGCAGGTCGTGGCCGAGGAATTCCAGATCGACCTCGACCGCATCAAGATCACCGCGACGAATACGGGGAAAGTGCCCAACACCTCGGCCACCGCCGCGTCGTCGGGTTCGGACATGAACGGCATGGCGGCGAAGAACGCCGCGCGGGCGATCAAGGAGCGTCTCGTCGCCTTCGCCGCCGAGACCTTTGATTGCAAGAAATCCGATGTGGTATTCCAGAACAACCGCGTTCGCGCCGGCAAGAAGACGCTGACCTTCAAGGAGTTGGTGAAGGCCGCCTATATGGGCCGCGTCTCGCTCTCGGCCACGGGCTTCTATCGCACGCCCAAGATCCACTACGACCGCAAGACGGCGGCGGGGCGGCCCTTCTACTATTTCGCCTATGGGGCGGCGGTGACCGAGGCGGTGATCGACACGCTGACCGGCGAATACCGTTTCCCGCGCGTCGATATCCTTCACGACGTGGGCCAATCGCTCAATCCGGCGATCGACATGGGCCAGATCGAGGGCGGGTTCCTGCAGGGGCTCGGCTGGCTCACCATGGAGGAGCTTTACTGGAACCCAGATGGCCGCCTCGCCACGCATGCGCCCTCGACCTACAAGATCCCGGCGGCGAGCGACTGGCCGGACGAGTTCGATATCCGCATCTTCGACCGCGGCCGCAACAAGGAGCCGACGATCCACCGCTCCAAGGCGGT
>CAZBRE010000064.1:21106-22321 GCA_964494065.1 uncultured Alphaproteobacteria bacterium | reverse complement strand
AGCGGATTTCGCTCCGGTCGGTGCGGTCCCAGCGCAGCCAGGCATCCTGCACGACGTCCTCGGCCTCGGCGCGCGAGCCGAGCATGCGGTAGGCGAGACCCGTCAGGCGAGGGCGCTCGGCCTCGAAGGCTTCGTTGCCGGGACTAGCCATGGGCGACCGCCGCGCCCGCAGGCATATCGTCGCGCTCGCCCGGCAGGTCGAGCGTCGCCAACGAGCAGCTCACGGCATGTCCCATGCCGCGCTTGACCACCGGAAAGAGGCGTGCCGTGGCAACGGCGAGGGCGAGTTCGCATACCGCAGTCTCGCCCATCGAGCGCCGCAACGCTTCGATCCGCGCGACCACGTCATCCTCGCGATTTGCGACCGCTTTGGCATAGCCCATCACCTCGGCCAGTTCCGGACGGAGATCCTGTGGGCGGTCGTCGAGCACGGCGCGCACCACGGACGGATCGATGCCCTCGCCGAGCGCGAGGTTGACGGCGATCTGAACGCAGCTTCCGCAATCCTCCGATAGCGAGCCGACGAGATGGGCGATCGCAAAGGCTTCCTTGGAGGCCGCCTTGCGGTGGCTGGCCAAGGGTAGGAAGCGCATGAATTTGCGGAATGCCGCGGGCGAGACGCGGTAGAGGTCGCGCAGCCAGTCCTGGCTGACGCCGAGGGCGCGTTCGGAGGCGGCAATACGGGATTGGACGAAACGTGCGAGCATAATGGCTCCTCCTGGCACACATTGGATCAATAGCGCGGCGCATCAACGGCGTCATGACGCCATCGGACGCGGCCGCCCTTGATCCCCATGACGCATAAGCGGGCGATTCTGTGACAGGCAGATAAGACCGCGCCCAAATCTCGTCAGCATTGGGCCGCGATTTGGCCCAGAAAATCGCCGATATAGGCCGTGCCCGAGGGGTCATATCCGCCCCAGGGCCAATCAACGACATCATCAGTGGAACGAAAAAGGGGATCGAAAATGCGAAAGACCATCATCCTGACAGCGGTCGCTGCCGCGCTCGTGCTTCCGGCCGCCGCTCAGGCCAAGGAGGAATCGCGCGCGGTGCTGTCGAACAAGTGTGACGCGGCGAAGCTGAAGTCGATCGCCGGTGGAGCGCTGGTCAAGATCGGGCCGGGGCCTGGCAACAATGCAAAGATCCACACCGTCACCCTCGATACCTCGAAGCTGACCTTCCAGCAGCTGACCCAGAAGATGGCGAAAGCCG
>CAZBRE010000064.1:0-21006 GCA_964494065.1 uncultured Alphaproteobacteria bacterium | reverse complement strand
CTCGATACCTCGAAGCTGACCTTCCAGCAGCTGACCCAGAAGATGGCGAAAGCCGGCTGCTTCTAGGCCGGCCTAACGAGACAGGTTTTTGAGACACATTTCCAATAAAATGCGGCGCGTGAGGCGGAATTTCGCCCCACGCGCCGTTGTCGTTTGGATGCGGACGCTTAGGCGGCGAGCATCGCCTTGAACTGGGGCCAGAGATCGATGCCGCGCGACTTCAGATCGTCGTCGTAGTCGTGACCGCCATACTTCGGGTAGGACTCCATGGCGCGGTCCCAGCTCGGCCGCGCCTTGCAGCGCGCGAACCAATTGCCGACATGCGGGCGCTCGCCCCAGATATTCTCCAGACCAAGCCGTTCGAGCCGCCAAAGATAAGGCAGCAACGCACATTCGGCATCGCTGTATCCGTCACCGGCGAGCCAGTCGTGATCGGCAAGGCGCCGCTCCATCTCGCCCAGCACCTTGTCTTGAAGGCGGATGTGGTCGGGCAGAAACGACGCCTTCATGCCCTTCTCGTAGAGCTCCTTCTGACGCGCCGCCCGCGCCCGGTCGGGCAGGTTGGCGATGCGGTCTTCGAGCGCCGCCGCACCGTGGAAGGCGACGATCTGCTCGCCGAAGGCCGCGGCGTAGCTGACCGTCCCACAGGCGGCGTGGAGGCCGTCGTCGGGCCATTTGGTCCAGACGCGCATGCGCGCGCGTTCGACCGGGTCGGCGGGCCGGAGCGAGGGTTCGGGGAAGGCATCCTCCAGATATTCCAGGATGATCGTCGATTCGATGATCGGCGTGCCATCGTGCACGAGGGTCGGCACCACGCCCTTGGGATTGAGCGCGAGATACTCGGGCGTCAGATGCTCGCTCTTCATGAGGTCGACATGACGGTCTTCCCAGTCGAGCCCCTTCTCGGCCAGCGCCAGGCGCACCTTCTGGGCGCAGACCGAAAGATTGTGGTGATAGAGCTCCAGCATCGACCCCCCTTCCCGTTTCCAGCCCCGTTCCAGCTATTTCCTCACGGGATCTCCGCGATTTCCTTGATGCGCTTGATGTTCCAGCCCTCGACCAGCTTGCGCAGCACGTCCTCGCTCTCGATGTTCGAGGCTTCGACCTTCATGAAGATCCGCCCGGCGACCAGGATGATGGCGTCGCCGCGCTTGCGGTCCTCGTCGAACTTGATGAAGCCGGGCTGGGCGAGGCCCTTCACCTCCAGGCGCTCATAGCCCGAGCTCTGGGCCATGGCGGGATTGGCGAACATGGCGCCCATCGCCTGGATCATCGGATTGTCAATCACGAGCTGCGCCGAGGCACGGCCGCGGCTGCTGCCACCATCGGGCCGATAGCGCCGCTGGACCGAGATCCCCATGCCCATCACCCCGATGCCCTGGTTCTGCCGGCGCGCGCGGCGCGCCTTCCAGCCGTCGGGGGCCGGCGGCATCGCTTCCTCGTAGGCCTTGGCCAGGCGCCGACCGATCCGGCCGATGGCGAATTGAAGCTCGCGCGAGGTGGAACTGAGCTTGCCGTCGCCATAGGCCTTCGTGGCGCGGTCGATCGCATCGGTGACCTTGTCGGCCTGCGCGGTTCCGCCAACCATCAACGAAACGGCCACCGCGGCCGCCATAAATCCTTTCAACATATGAAGTGCTCCTTACTCATCCAGAAAATCTGGCCCGATCGGGCGATCAGACCACTGCCACCCCTCGCGACAATTTGACATAGATTAAGGAGAGGTTCATGCCCTTCGCCTAGGATTTTTGCGCTATATTGTGTTTTCCACACGGGCGGACGTTAATATTCGTGACTGACGCTCGCCCGGCTTGGAGGGGGACGGCGCCATGAGCAGCGCAATGGATTACGAGCAGGTCTTCGAGCAGGCGATCGAGCGGCTGCGTCAGGAAGGGCGGTACCGTGTTTTCGCCGATCTGGAACGCTATGCGGGCGATTTTCCGCGCGCGGCGCGCCATGTCGAGGACGAGGCTCACGACGTCACCGTGTGGTGCTCGAACGACTATCTCGGCATGGGCCAGCACGAAACCGTGATCGCGGCGATGCACGAGGCGATCGACAAGTGCGGCGCCGGCGCCGGCGGCACCCGCAACATCTCGGGCACCAACCACTATCACGTGCTGCTCGAGGCCGAGCTGGCCGACCTCCACGGCAAGGAAGCAGCACTTCTGTTCACCTCCGGTTACAACGCCAACGAAACCGCCCTCTCGGTGATCGCAACGCAGCTTCCGGGCTGCATCATCTTCTCCGACGACCTCAACCACGCCTCGATGATCCACGGCATGAAGTCGTCGCGCTCGGAAAAGCGCATCTGGCGGCACAACGATCTGGACCACCTGGAGCAGCTCCTGAAGGACGCGCCGCCCGACCGCCCGAAGCTGGTCGCCTTCGAGTCCGTCTATTCGATGGACGGCGATATCGGGCCGATCGGCGCGATCTGCGACCTCGCCCGGAAATACGGCGCGATGACCTACTTGGATGAAGTCCACGCGGTCGGCATGTACGGGCCGCGCGGCGGGGGCATCGCCGAGCGCGAGGGCGTGATGGAGCGCGTCGACGTGATCAACGGCACGCTCGCCAAGGCCTTCGGCGTGATGGGCGGCTATATCGCGGGCTCGGCCGCGCTCTGCGACACGGTGCGCAGCTACGGCTCGGGCTTCATTTTCACGACGGCGCTGCCGCCGGCGGTGGCCGCGGGCGCGCTTGCCAGCGTGCGGCATCTGAAGACCAGCGACGTCGAGCGCCAGGGCCAGCAGGACCGCGCGGCGCGCTTGAAGGCGCAGCTTCGCGCGGCGGGCTTCCCGGTGCTGCCGTCGGTCACGCATATCGTGCCGGTGCTGGTCGGCGATCCGGTCAAGTGCAAGGCCGCCTCCGACATGCTGCTCGACGAGCATCATATCTATGTGCAGCCGATCAACTATCCGACCGTGCCGCGCGGCACCGAGCGTCTGCGCTTTACCCCCTCGCCGCTCCATTGCGACGCCGAAATGGACCGGCTGGTCGCGGCGATGATCGAGGTGTGGGACAAGCTCGGCCTGACGCTTGACGAGCAATCCGATACGGTGCAGGTCGCGTAGAAAAAACAACACGCACGCATCAGCAACGGGAACAGGACGGGCGTAGCGGACGCCCGGTAAGACAGGGACATGTATCGCGACAAGACGCTCATTCCGACCGAGGCGATCCGCATGTGCGCGCTCGGTATCCTGGCCGGCGGGCCGAAGCTCTATTCGGAGCTGGCCAGCGAGGTGCGCGCCTTTGCCAGCCGCATCATGGGCCCCTCGCTCGACGTGCTGGGCCCGCCGCTCGAGCTCCTGACGCTCGAAGGGCTGGTCAAGGCCGACGCCGTCGCCGCCGAGCGCGGCAACCCCAAGGTGCGCATCACCAAGGCGGGGCTGGCGGCGTTGCATGGCCTCCTACGCTCCAAGGTGCGCGCGCCCATCGACGACGTGAACAAGCTGGTGATCGCGCTCAAGATGCGCTTCCTCCACATGCTCGACCAGGCCGAGCGGCAGGCCGAGATCGAGGCGCTGATCGAGCTCTGCGACCAGGAGCTGGGACGTCTCCAGGATCTCCGCACGCAGGACTGTGCCAACCAGAGCTATCTCGCCGACTGGCTCGACCACGAGATCACCCAGACCGAGTCGCGCCGGGCGTTCCTCGCCGGCTACCGCGACCGGGTTTAGTTCTCCGAAAAGCCTTTAGGCGTTCTGGTCCCAATCGGGATCGGTGCTGAGCGTGAGCGGCTTTTCTTCCGCGAGCACGCCCTTGCCGGGAACGTGGTTGACCTCCAGGCGGATGCCGTCGGGGTCCTCGAAGACGACGTAGTAGTAGCCGGGCGCCCAGTCCCCCTCGACCGGGCCACGGTCGATATGGGCGCCCATCTGCTTGAGCTTCTCGACCACCGCATCGATATCCTCGCGGTTGCGCGCGCGGAAGCAGACATGGTGCAGGCCGACGCGGTTCTGCACGAAGCGTTCGTTCTCGTGCTCCGGGGCGCAGCGTTGGATGCCGACCGCGGTGCGGCCGCCCACGTGATAGACGAAATTGTTGCCGTCATAGACTTTCGTCAGACCCAGGAACGGCAGCAGCTCGCAATAGAAGTCGCGCGCCTTCTCGAACTGGCTGACGGTCAGGATGACGTGGGCGGCGCCGTTGATGTCGATCATGCAAGTGGTCTCCCTCGGGTCTTGATCGTTTTGTGTGTGGGCCTCGGGCCTATTGGCTGCCCGGGTTCGGATGGGCCATCAGGTTCTTCCGCGCTTCCTCGTCCCACTTGCCGGTCGGCCGGCCGAACTCGCGGCCGACGTCGTAGCCGCGGCGGAGCGCCGGGCGCTGCTGCAGCGATTTGTACCAGCGTTTGACGTTGGGATAGGCGTCGAGGTCGACCTCTTGGCTCTTGTAGGTGATGACCCAGGGCCAGCAGGCCATGTCGGCGATCGAATAGTCGCCGGCGATGAACTCGCGGCCTTCGAGCCGCCGGTCGAGCACGCCGTAGAGCCGGTGCATCTCGTTGTCGTAGCGCTCGCGTGCGTAAGCGATCTGCTCGGGCGCGTAGAAGCGGAAATGCCCCGCCTGGCCGAACATCGGACCCATGCCGCCCATCTGCCACATCAGCCATTCGATCACTTGCGTGCGGCCGCGCAGATCGCTGGGCAGGAACTTGCCCGTCTTCTCGGCGAGGTAGATGAGGATCGCGCCGGTCTCGAAGACCGAGATCGGCGCCCCGCCATCGGCCGGATCATGGTCGACGATGGCGGGCATGCGGTTGTTGGGGCTGATCGCGAGGAACTCGGGCGAGAACTGCTCGCCGCGGCCGATATTGACCGGAATCACGCGGTAGTCGAGCGCCATCTCCTCCAGGGCGATGGAGACCTTCCATCCGTTCGGGGTCGGCCAATAGTGAAGATCGATCATGTCTGTCCGCTTTCATCCTCGTGACGGCCAACCTGCACTACCCAACGCAACGGGGATATGGACTTTGATGCAAGGGCGGTTGAATTTGAGTCAAGGCAGGTTTGACGGAAAGCCCCGCCGATGCAAGCGGCTGCGGGAATTCATTCGCGGCACCGTCCCGTCTAGACTATGAGGGCCTCCCGAGGGGCGTGATCGCGATTCGCGCCCGCCAAACCATGTGACGTGACGATGGTCGCAAACGAAGTCGCGCTGCTGCGGCACCTGTTCGATACCGCCATCGCAGCGTCCCAGCCGGAGGTCTGCCTGGCGCCCGCCCTGCCCGAGCCGCCGAAGGGGCGCACGCTCGTGGTCGGGGCCGGCAAGGCCTCGGCGGCGATGGCGGCGGCGCTTGAGGACCACTGGCCGGGACCGGCCGAAAAGCTGAGCGGCCTCGTGGTGACGCGATACGGATTCGGACGTCCGACCAGGCGCATCGAGGTGGTCGAGGCCTCGCATCCGGTGCCCGATGCGGCCGGGCTCCAGGCCGCGCAACGCATTCTCCAAACGGTCTCGGACCTCACGACGGACGATCTCGTGATCGCGCTGATCTCGGGCGGCGGCTCGGCGCTGCTGACGCTGCCGGCGCCGGGGATCACGCTCGCCAACAAGCGGGCTGTGACCGATGCGCTTCTGCGCTCCGGCGCGGATATCGGCGAGATCAACACCGTGCGGAAGCAGCTCTCGGCGATCAAGGGCGGGCGGTTGGCCGAGGCCGCCCTTCCGGCGCATGTGACGACGCTCGCGATCTCCGATGTGGTCGGCGACGATCCGGCGGTGATCGCCTCGGGGCCGACGGTCTACGACGCGACCCAGCCCAAAGATGCCGCGGCGGTGCTGGCCAAATACGGGATCGAGCCGCCGGATGCGGTGCGCGCGCATCTCACTGCTGCGGACGAAACGCCGCGCGGTCCAGGCGCCCTAAAACTAGGCGGATCGGACTACCGCATCATCGCCAGCGGCCCCGGCGCCCTTGCCGCCGCCAAGGCGGAGGCGGAAAGGCGCGTCGATTACCCGGTCTATGTCATCGACGACGACGCGACCGGCGAGGCGCGCGAGGTGGCGCTCGAGCATGCCGCTTTCGCTCACCGCGCCTGCTCGGAGATACCATCCGGGCCGGTGCTGTTCCTCTCGGGCGGGGAGCTCACGGTGACGATCAAAGGCAATGGCCGCGGCGGGCCGAACAGCGAGTATCTGCTGTCGCTCGCGCGGGCCTATCTCGAAGCGCCCGAACCGCTGGACACGCTTACCGCGCTCGCCTGCGACACCGACGGGATCGACGGCTCGGGCGACAATGCCGGGGCGCTGCTGACGCCCGACATGCTCGCGCAGGCGGCCGCGCAACGGCTCGACGCCCGCGCCTATCTCGACAACAACGACGCCTACGGGTTCTTCGAGGCGCTGGACGGCCTTGTCGTCACGGGACCCTCGGGCACCAACGTCAACGACTTCAGAGCGCTGCTGCTGCGGGCGCCTTCTGACCGTTGATCCGCGCCATCACCGTCTCGGCATAGAGATCGGTCGAGCGGGCGGCCTGCTCGTCCGTGATCGTCCCGAACATGAGGCGCGAGATGAAGAGATCGGTGCCGGTCTCCTCGATCTGGGAAGCCGCCTCCTCGTAAACCCGCTCGGGCCCGCCGACGATGATGAGGCCGCGCTCATGGGCCTCCTCGAACGTGTCGGGATGGGCGCGGCTCGTCGTGCCGTGCTTGACCCAGAGATATTGCAGGCTGGCGAACCAGTGCTGGTAGGCCGGCTTGGCGATCGCAAAGGCCTCGCCGTCGGTCTCGGCGACGACCACGTGACGGCCGAAAGCGGTGTAGGGCTTAGCGGCGCCCGAGCCGCCGTGGGTCTTGGCCCACAGGTCGTTGTAGCGCGGGACGATCTCCGCCATCAGCGAGACCGGCACGTGGCTCACGATGTTGATGTTGTTGGGCGCGGCCCAGGTGACGGTCTCCGGGTTGACCATGCCGTACCAGAGCGGCGGATGCGGGCGCTGGGCCGGTGCGAACTCCATCGGCACGTTGTCGTAGTGGTAGTAGGTGCCGTCGTGGTCGAGGACCGGTTCGGTCAGCCCTTTGAGGATCACCTCCATCGCCTCGATGTAGCGCGGTTGGGCCTCGGCGTGGTCGATGCCGAAATATCCGACCTCGAAGGGCGAGATCCCCTTGCCCACGCCGAGCTGGTAGCGGCCGCGGCTCATATGATCGAGCATGCAGATCTCCTCGATCAGCCGGTAAGGCTCGTAGAGCGGCAGGGTGTAGACCAGCGGGCCGAAGCGCAGGCGCGTCGTGCGCTGGGCGACGGCGGAGAAGAAGATGCCCGGCGAGGCCGCCATGCCGAGCGGGGTGGAGTGGTGCTCGGAGACGAAGTAATGCGAGAAGCCGAGCCGATCATAGCGCTCGATGAGCTTGAGACGGCTTTCGTAATAGTCGCTGAGCGGCTCCTCGGCCGCCGGCGCGCGCCGGTCGAGTTGATCGAAGATCCCGAAGTCCATGTCGTCTTCCTCATGCCGTTCCGTCGGCCCGCGCCGCCCGGGCTCCTCTCGCGTGCCCCTAGCCTGACACGCCAGGCCCGGCGAGAAAACGGGCGAATCGGCATCGCCGCCGTCACCCGCTAACATCAGCGTTTCAGCATCGCGGCCATGCATCGCACGGGATGCCGAATTTATTTACACAAACGTAAAAAATAGACATAATCGGCGGCAAAGGAGGACTGCCCATGAGCACGAGCCCGATGACCACGAGCCCCGCAACCACGCCCGATAAAGACGCGAACGGCGCGCCGGTCTACAAGCCGGGCGAGATCGATTTCGATACGCTCGACGACACGCCCGAGGACTACCGCAGGATGCTGCGGACCTTGATCGGCAAGCAGTATGTCGGCGAGATCGCCGCCTGCGAGATGTTCTCGCGCGCCGTTTATCACCTGCCCGAGCCGCGCAACAAGGCAGCGCTGGTGCATACCGCCAACGAAGAGGCCGAGCATGTCGAGATGATGGACGATCTCGCGCGCAAGGTCGGCCTCGACGTCGATGCCTGGCTCGAACGACGGCGGCCGGGCGGCACGCATTTTCTCGGCAGCGAGGAGGACGTGAAGGACTGGATCGAGGTCTCGGTCTTCAAGCACATGATCGACCGCTGCGGGCGCGTCTGGCTCTGGTCGATGCGCAACACGAGCTTCAAGCCCTACGGCGACGTGATCAAGCCGATCCTGCAGGACGAGGCGCGCCACGGCCAGGACGGCGCCGAGGAGGTCGTGCGCCTGTGCGAGAGCGGACACCGTGAGGCGGTGCAGGAGCGCGTGGACTATTGGTTCCCGCGCGGCATGCAGCTGCTCGGCAAGCCGGGCAGCGAGGGCAACCGCATCGCCCATCACTATGGCCTCAAGCTGCACGACAGCGACGAGGAGATGGCGAAGTGGATCGGGGAGCTGAAGCCCGCCTTCGAGACGGCCGATATCACGCTGCCGGGCCCCGATGCGGTACGCGAACACGGCGTCGATCTCGGCGACGCGAGCTGGTAAGCCCAGGCCAAACTGAGACACGCGCGAAAATCGTAAAGCGCGCCGCTTCGGTCTCGCGCCCGTCATCGAAGCCCGCTATGGTCGGGCCCTATGCGACGTCACCGCAACGCGAAGATCATTGCCACGCTGGGCCCCGCGAGCTCTGACGCGGCCGCCATCGAAGCCCTGTTCGAGGCCGGCGCCGATCTCTTCCGGCTCAACTTCAGCCATGGCGAGCACAAGGACCAGAAGGCGCGCTACGATCTGATCCGCGCGGCCGAGACGAAGTTCGGCCGCCCAATCGGGGTGATTGCGGATCTGCAGGGCCCCAAGATCCGCGTCGGCACCTTCGCCGAGGGCGAGGTCGCGCTCGAAACCGGGGCGTCCTTTCGCCTCGACATGGATGACACGCCGGGCGACGCCACACGGGCGCCCCTGCCCCATGCGGAGATCTTCGCCAGCCTCGCGGTCGGCCAGGACATCCTGATCAATGACGGGCGGGTACGGCTGCGCGTCGAGGAGATCGGTCCCGATTTCGCGCAAACGCGCGTCGTGACCGGCGGGGAGATCGGCGACCGCAAGGGCGTCAACCTGCCGAGCGCGATCCTGCCGATCCCGGCGATGACCGAGAAGGACCGGCGTGATCTTGCCTTCGCGCTCGATCTGGGGGCGGACTGGATCGCGCTTTCGTTCGTGCAGCGGCCCGAGGACGTGGCCGAAGCGAAGAAGATGATCGCCGGCCGCGCCGGGCTGATGGCCAAGCTGGAGAAGCCGGCGGCGGTCGACCGGCTGGGTGAGATCGTCGATCTCTCCGATGCGGTGATGGTCGCGCGCGGCGATCTGGGCGTCGAGGTGCCGCCCGAGGAGGTGCCGAGCCTGCAGAAGCGCATGGTGCGGGTCTGCCGCCAGGTCGGCAAGCCGGTCGTGGTGGCGACGCAGATGCTCGATTCGATGGTCCACGCGCCGACCCCGACCCGCGCCGAGGCCTCCGACGTCGCCGGCGCGGTCTATGAGGGCGCCGATGCGGTGATGCTGTCGGCGGAGACGGCGATGGGCGACTACGCGGTCGAGGCGGTGGCGATGATGAGCCGCATCATCGCGCGCGTCGAGCGCGATCCCAACTACCGCGCCATCGTCGATGCGGTGCACACGAGCTCGGATTCGACCGCCGCCGACGCCATCACCGCCGCCGCGCGCCAGGTCGCCTCGACCATCCACGCGGCGGCCATCGTCACCTACACCTCGACCGGATCGACCTCGCTCCGCGCCGCGCGCGAGCGGCCCGAGGTGCCGATCCTCTGCATCACCCCGGAGATCGCGACCGCACGCCGACTGGCGCTCGCCTGGGGCGTGCACTGCGTGCAGGCCAAGGACGTCAAGAACTCCGCGCAGATGGTCGACCGCGCCGCCAAGGCCGCGCTGTCGGAACAGTTCGCCGTCCCCGGCGACCGTCTGGTAATCACCGCCGGTATGCCCTTCGGCACGCCGGGGGCGACCAACCTGCTGCGCATCGCCTGGGTCGAGGACTGAGCCCGATCCAGTTCGGATTTTTTTCTTAATTCTTTCGCTGCCTGTGACAGCCGTCACAGCCGGGGCCAGGCGCGGGTGATACTCATCACACCGTCGATCACGTGATCGCAAACGGGGGCAGCCAGACACAGACAACTCATCCCATCAGTTTCAGCTTCCGCGGAGGACCGCCGATCCTTCCCAAGCGCGGAGCTGAAAAGACGGTCTCCACGGCCGTCAAAGCCGAAGGGGCGGATCTCAGGATCCGCCCCTTCAACATGTGTGGCTGGCGCCTCGCTCCGGCCCGCTCCCCCTCCCGGCCGCCCATGAGAGTACGATCCCGTGGGCGGCCGGGAGGGGGAGTGGGCCGGAACCGCAGCAGATAGTTTACCTTTCCAGCAGGCTGCGCAGCATCCAGGCGGTCTTCTCGTGCACCTGGAGGCGCTGGGTGAGGAGGTCGGCGGTGGGCTCGTCGCTTGCCGCTTCGGCGGTCGGGAAGACCTCGCGCGCGGTGCGGGCCACGGTCTCGTGCGCCTCAACGAGCTGCTTGATCATCTCCTCGGCGGCGGGCGTGCCGGTCTCCTCGCTCACCTTGGAGAGCTTGGCGAACTGTTGGTAGCTGCCGGGGGCCGGGTGGCCCAGGGCGCGAATGCGCTCGGCAATCTCGTCGACCGCTGTGGCGAGCTCGGTGTACTGCCCCTCGAACATGAGATGCAGCGTGTTGAACATCGGCCCGGTGACGTTCCAGTGGAAATTGTGGGTCTTGAGATAGAGCGTGTAGCTGTCGGCGAGCAGGCGCGCGAGCCCGTCCGCGATCTCCTTGCGTGCCTTTTCGTCGATGCCGATGTCGATCTGCATGAGATACCTTCCTTTCCCGGCCCGTCGCGGGCCTTGAGTCCAGTAGTTTAGAATTATTCTAATGAGTGTGTTACTGGACTATATGGAAGGGATTAAATGTATTTCAAGGTGCCGAATCGGACGATTCGTCGCCTATCGTCCCAGCCGGCCTGAGTCGCCGTGGGCGGTGGTTCAGGCGGCGGCCTGAGCGGCGCTCGTATCGCCGGTGACCGGGCGGCACCAGGTCTCGCGGATCATCAGCGCGAAGAGCAGCGCCGCGATATAGAGCGCCGGCATGGTCAGCATGGCGTTGTCGAAGGCGTCGATCCCGTAGACCCGCGCCCCGCCCTTCAGCGTCCCGGTCCATTGCAGATCGAGCAGCAGGCCCACAACCGGCTGGAAGACGGCACCGCCCATCACCGCGGCCATGTTGACGAGGCCGAGCGCGGCACCCGACCCGCCACCGGCATTGTGCTCGCGCGTCAACGCATAGGCGACGACCATGCCGGTGCTGGCGAGGCCGGCGACGAACATCAGGCCCTGATAGGCCGCGAAGGAGAGGCCCGGCAGATAGAGCGCGGCCGTCATCGCGAGCCCGCCCAATATCGTGCCCGCCACCATCGGCAGCTTCCGCCGGCCGATGCGGTCGGAGAGCCAGCCGCAGAGCGGTCCGCCGACGACGAACCCGAAGAGCAGCATCGAGGTGGCGAAGGCCGCCGAGGCGCGGTCGACGCCGAAACGCGTCTCGGCATACGGCACGCCCCAGAGCGCGCCGAAGGCCAGCATGGGCGAGGCGCTGAGCCCGCAGAAGAAGGCGATCGCGATGGTCTGGGGGTGTTTGGCGACACGCCACAGCGCGGCCAGCACACCCTCGCCGCTCGCGGCGGCGCCGGCGGCAACGGCCGGTCTTGACGCGTCGGCGGTCTTTGGGCGGTCGCGGATCACCAGCCACATGACGAAGCCCAGGATGAGCGCCAGGATGCCCAGATAGATGATGCTGCGGCGCCAGCCTTCGGCCTCGACCAGCAGCGCCATCGGCGCCTGACCGACGATGCCGCCCAGAATACCGACGGTCATCAGCAGGCCCGAGAGCATGGCGAAGCGGCGCGGGCTGAACCAGGCGCCCGCCAGCACCATGCCGCCCAAGAGCCCGAAGGCCGCGCCCGCGCCGATGAAGGTGCGGCCGACATAGGCGACTTCCACGTTGGGGGCGCTCGCAAAGATGAGACAGCCGGCGCCCGCCAGCAGCACGCCCAGCGACATCACCTTGCGCGGTCCCCAGCGGTCGAGCGCCATGCCCACCGGCATCTGCAGCGAGGCATAGGCGTAGAAGTAGAAAGCCGAGAGGTTGCCCAGGATCGCGCCGGAGACGGCGAAGTCGCGCATCAGCGGGTCGACCATGACGCTGGGGCTGACCCGCAGGATCCAGGCATAGAAGAAAAAGACCGCGCCCAATGCGTAGCCGGCGTAACCGGTGAAGCCTGGAGAGGTGCGCGGGCGTTCGGGCATGGCCCCCGACATAACCACGGGGCGTTGCAATTGAAAGCCCAGCCGGCGCGCCTGGCTGCATGGTGCCCCCTCTTGCCACGCATGAGTGGGCGGCAGCCGCGCGATGGAGCGCTGACGATCGCCTAGCCGTTGTCGAGACCGTTCAGCGCTTGAGGGCGCGGGCCTTGCGGTCGCGACCGTACCATTTCGCCAGATAGTCGAGGATGGCCTTCTCGTCATCGGGGTCGAGCTTGTCCATCTCCTGCTCCTCGACCATGTAGGCGAGCACGTCGACCCAGCTCGAGCGCGACAGCCCCTGCTGGGTCACCATGCGCAACGAATGGCAGGCACCGCAGATATTGAAGACCTCGTCGCGGCCCTTGCCCGGCGGCAGGCCCATCCATTCTTCCTGCGTCGCCTTGGCGGCTGCCGCCGGCGATACGAAGCGCATGGGGGCGGCGTTCAGCCACCCCCACGTCACCAGGCCCGCGGCGAGCGCCGCAAGGATCGTCCACCGCATCCGGTTCAGCCGACGGTAACCGAGATACGGTGCATCGAATTGTTGAGATAGCCCTTCGGGTTCCAGGCGATGGCGAAGGGCTGGCTGGTGCCCTTGTCGTCGGTCGCCCGCGCCCAGACCTCGTAGTAGCCGGCGATGGGGAACTCCAGATCGGCCGACCATTGCTGCCAGGCATAGGGGTTGGCGGGTGCGGCGAGCTTGGCCTGGATCCAGGTGGCGCCGAAATCGATCGAGACGTCGACCCGCGCGACCGTGTTGTCGCCGGCCCAGGCATGACCGCCCACGGTGAGCTTGCTGCCGGAAAGCTTCAAGCCAGTCTGCGGTGTCGTGATCAGCGACTTGACCGGCATCGCGTGGATGATCCCGAAGTCCTTCTTTGGCACCTTGGTGCCCGCGGCCACGGGATGTTTGGGGACCCGGTAGGCTGTGCCGGTCATCTTCGGCCCATCATGGACCTTGTCGCGCAGCCAGATACGCGTCAGCCATTTCTGCGAGCACGAGCCCGGCCAGCCCGGCACCACCAGGCGCAGCGGCGCGCCGTTCATCGGATGGAGCGGGCCGCCATTCATGGCGAAAGCGATGAGGTTGGACGGGTTCATCGCCTTGGCGATCGGCACGCCGCGCGAGATCGCCAGCTTGCCTGCCTTGCCGGAAAGGTGGGCGTCGGCGCCGACATGCGCGGTATAGACGACGTTGTCCTTCACGCCCGCGGCCTTCAGCACGTCGGCCAGGCGCACCCCGGTCCATTCCGAACAGGCGACCGCGCCCAGCGTCCACTGGTTGCCCCGCGCCGGCGGCTTGAAATAGGCGCGGCCGTTGCCGCCGCATTCGATGACCAGGCGCTGCGTGACGACGGGGAACTTCTTCTTCAGCTCGTCGATCGTCAGCGTCATCGGCGTGTTGACCAGGCCGTCGATGCGGAGCTTCCAGCCGGCCGCATTTGTGGACGCGGGCGGGATGCCGTTGTTGCGGATGAAATGGCGCGCGGTCGGCGTCACCTCGTCGTTCAGGAGATGCGGCGGCGTCTCGGCATTGACCGGCCGGTCGTTGAGGATGGTGAGGCCGTCCTTGCCGGTGATCTTCATCGGCGCTGCGGCGAGCGCCTCGGGGATGAAGCCCGACGGCATGTTGCGGTGGAACGGGATCGCTGAGCCGATCAACGCACCCATGGTGGCGAGCCCGGCGCCCTTCAGAAAGCCGCGGCGGTCCTGGTGTGCGACGCGTCCGAACACCAGCATGTCGGCGCGTTCGGGGTCGGCGGCGTAGAGCTCGAAGAGATCGACGCTGTCGCTCTCGCGATCGGCGGTGACGCGATCGGCGGTGTCGGGGATCTTGGTGTCGTCAGGCATGGGGTGTTTCCTCCCTCCCATGTGCGGGCGGTGCGGCTCTGATGCGGCCACTTGTACTCGCCTGCGTTATGGCGCTCGTCTTCGGTAAGGGAAGAAACGTCGAACCCGTCCGGTTTATTCCAGACCGGTCATACGTGAGTTTATGCTTGGGTTTGGGCGCGTTCAGGCGCGGCAGGGCGCGCTGGTGGCGCGGCTCTTTGCGAGCGCGGTGCGCGTCGCCTGGTCGAGCGGCAGGCGATGGAGGCTGGTCTCGCGCACGCTGCGGGCGATGAGCGCAAGGCGCGGCGCGGCCATGCCTTCGGCGATCACCAGATAGTCGAGGTCTCCGGCGCGCCAGGCAAAGCCGCGATGCGGCGCAATCGCGAGCCGCTCCAGAGTACGCGTGAAATGACCGGCGCTTTTGGCGACGATCAGGCTCACCTTGCAGCCCCGTGTGCCGCGATAGCCGACCACCATCGCGCGGCGGCCGCCTTGGACACGCGCCTGGCCGACATAGGCGATCGAAAGCTTCGCCGCGGCAAGGTCGGGTACGTAAGCGCCAGGCATGTAGGCGCCGGGAGCCGTTCGGGCGCCCGCAGCCGGCACCGCCGTCGCGGTCGGTGCGCCGGTTTCTGTCGCTTCGGTCCATGACTTGTGCGCCGCCCGCGCCCAGGCGAGATCGTTCGACGGCCCGAGGCCGAAAAGAACGAAGGAAAGCGCCACTATCAGCACCGCAACA
This sequence comes from uncultured Alphaproteobacteria bacterium, assembly GCA_964494065.1. Lineage (GTDB taxonomy): Bacteria > Pseudomonadota > Alphaproteobacteria > JAPULJ01 > JAPULJ01 > DATKZM01. The sequence goes on along the minus strand of CAZBRE010000064.1, from coordinate 6,128 downwards.
CAAGCCGCGTACGCCATCATCGCGACACGCTGCCTGGGGGCTCGTCGGGTAAGATCGATGTCCAGCACCGGCACCTCGACGCTGTCGCCGAGCGAGGCCTTGAGCCGGGCGAGCGCGGAGAGCTCGCGCGCCAATGCCGGATCGCGCGCCGCCGCCGCCATCACGTCGGCCGCGCGCGCGGCGTCGAGCTCGCCGTCCACATAGGCGCTCAATAGCGCGCGATCGATCTCGTGCCTGCTCACCCGGTTTTCGCTTTCCGTTGTCCGTCCGCCATCGTCCCCATCCGTCTAGCCTCGTCCGCCGCGCCGGCGCGGCAGGGCCCGAACATTGCTCTCGCCCAACGCCTCGAGCAGCTTATCGCGGGCGCGGCTGATGCGGCTCATCACCGTGCCCACCGGCACCTCCAGCACCTCGGCCGCCTCGCGGTAGCTGAAGCCGGCCAGATCAATCAGCGCCAGGATCTCCCGGTGGCCGGCCGAAATCTGGCCGAGGGCGATGCGGACGCTGGTAGCATTGATAAGACGTTCGTCCCCGCCCCAATATTCCATCGCCGGCGGCTCGTCGGGCATCTCCTCGAAGATCTCGGCCGCCCGACGGCCCCGGCGCAACTCGTCGTAGAAGGCGTTCCGCAGGATGCGGAAGAGCCATGCCCGGTAAGCGGGCTCGTCGCGCGGCACGCTGCGCGCAGAGAGCGCCTTCAAGGCGGTCAGCTGGACGAGCTCGCGCGCCGCCTCCTCCTCGCGTGCCAAGCTGACAGCGAAGCGGAAGAGACGGTCGAGATACGGCTCGATGCGCCGATGCTTGCGGGCCATGGCAGCGAGATTGACACGGCATCCGTCCGCGCGCCAAGTGCGGTTTGCACCGCCTCGCTAACGGCGCTCGCGTCTGAGGCTCGCCCGCGCGGCAATCCAGATACCGGTGAGCACGATGACGCCGCCCACGGCCTCGATCGGGCCCAGGGCCTCGCCGAGGATCGCCCAGGCCAGCAGCGCCGCGGCGACCGGCTGGACCAGCAGGCTGACCGAGCTGAACGAGGCCGGCAGGTGGGCGAGCGCGAAGGCGATCAGTCCCTGCCCGCTCGCCTGGCTGATCAGCGCCACGCCGGCGAGCGCCAGCCAGCCCGCGACGGTAACCGGCACAACCTGCTCTCCGATGATGAGCGCGGCCGGCAGCAGAAAGACGGCCGTGACGATACCGCTCGCCGCCATCACCGCTGGGGTCGAGAGCCGCGCGCGCAGGCGCGTCACCGCCAACAGATAGCCGCCGTAGAAGAGCGAGGCAAAGGTCGCGAGCGCGTCGCCGAAGAGACGCTCGGCGCTGAGCTCGAAGGAACGGCCCATCAGGACCACGCAGCCGGCGACCGCCACCACGAGCCCCACCAGAAAGAGCCCGCCGATGCGCTCGCGCAGAATGAGCCAGGCGCCGAGCGTCACCCAGATCGGCGTCAGGTTGGAGAGCAACGTCGCATTGGCGACGGTCGTATAGCTGATCGACCAGTGAAAGGCGCCGAGATCGACCGCGAAGAGGCCACCGCAAAAAAGAACGAGCCCCAGATTGGCGCGAACACCTGCAAAACCCTTCGCCGGCTTGCCCGAGGGCCGGCGCCCGAACTGGGCCCAGAACATGAAAAGCGGTGCGGCCAGCGCGACCCGATAGAAGCCCGTCGCGACCGGTCCGGTTTCCGCCAGGCGCACCAGAATGCCCGAACCGCCGATCGCGACCGCCCCCACGAACAAGGCGATGAGCGCCGCGCGGGGCGGCGCGTGCTCGGTCGTGGCGGCATTGGCGGACGTGTCCATGACCGGCCGGACTATAGGCGGCAGCTGGCACACGCAAGCGCAATCGGTCGGCACAAGTCCAGTGATCGGCGCAAAGCACGATTGACGCCGGCAGCCATGCGGTGAGAGGCTTGCGAGCGAACTTCTGGGAGGCAGCATCATGAGCATCGACTGGCGCGGCGTCTTTCCGGCGCTGATGACCGAGTTCAAGGCGGATGAGAGCCTCGATCTCGACGCGACGGCGCGGCATATCGAGGCGATGCTGGCGGCCGGCTGCAAGGGCCTGGTGATGCTGGGCACGCTGGGGGAGAACACCGCGCTGGCGGCGGTGGAAAAGCGCGCGGTGATCGAAATGGCGGTGGCGACCGTCGCGGGCCGCGTGCCGGTGATCTCCGGCGTCGCTGAATACACGACGCCGCTCGCGCACGGCTACGTGCGCGACATCGCCAAGCTCGGCGCCGATGGGGCGATGGTGCTGCCGCCGATGGTCTACAAGACCGATCCGCGCGAGACGCTGACCCATTTCCGCGAGGTTGCGAGCGCGAGCGACCTGCCGATCATGATCTACAACAACCCGGTCTCCTACGGCACCGATGTGAGCCCGGCGATGTTCGCCGAGCTCGCCGATACGCCGACCATCGTCGCGATCAAGGAATCCTCCGACGATCCGCGCCGGTTGACCGACATCGTCAATGCCTGCGGCGAGCGCTACACGCTCTTCTGCGGGGTCGACGACATCATCGTGGAGAGCATCGCCGTGGGCGCCGTGGGCTGGGTCGCGGGGCTGGTGAACGCTTTTCCCGAAGAATCGGTCCGGCTGTTCGATCTGGCGGCTGCCGGCGAGCTGGAAGCGGCGCGCATGCTCTATCGCTGGTTCATGCCCCTCCTCCACCTCGACACCGACGCGAAGCTGGTGCAGATGATCAAGCTCGCCAATGCGATGACGGGCCTCGGCTCGGAGACGGTGCGGGCGCCGCGGCTGACGCTGGAGGGCGCCCAACGCGCCGAAATCGAGGCGCTGATCGCCCGCGCCATCGAAACCCGGCCGGATTTGGCGGCCCTGAGCGCCAAAGCGGCGGCGGAATAATCACGCAATCGTCAAGGCGAAATCGGACCGCGGCGATTGATCGCCCGGAACGACTGCGTCAAAGTCCTAAACCGCTCGTTCCATGAAACCAGAACACTGCCGATCCAAGGCAGGAAATATTCTGGGCGAACAAACAGTTGGCGAATAAACACCGAATAATCACTACGGGAGGTTCGTTATGAGACGCCTCATGCAATCGTTACTCGGACTGGCGCTGTTGGCGGCGCTCACCGTGCCGAATGCCGCCATGGCCCAGGGCAAGGTCGAGGTTCTATGGCTCGGCCAGGCCGCGGTCCGCATCACCAGCCCCGGCGGCAAGGTGATCATGATCGATCCCTTCCTGAAGAAGAACCCGAAGACGCCGGCCAAATGGAAGGACCTGAAGGCGCTCGGCAAGGTCGACGTGATTCTGGTCACGCACGGCCATTTCGATCACATCGCCGATGTCGGCGAGCTCGCCAAGCTGACCGGCGCCAAGGTCGCCGGCGGCGCCGAGCTGGTGGGCAACATGGCAGCCTACGGCATGGTGCCGGGCAAGCAGGTCATCGCCATGAACAAGGGCGGCACGATCACGCCGGCCGGCCCCAACATCAAGATGACCCTGGTTTCCGCCGACCACAGCTCCTCGGTGACGGTGCCCGGCCCCGGCGGCAAGGGCCGTCAGTACGTCTTCGGCGGCCCGGCCACCGGCTGGGTGGTGCAGCTCGAGAACGGCTTCACCATCTATCACTCCGGCGACACCAACGTGTTCGGCGACATGGCACTGATCGGCAAGCGCTATCCGATCGACCTGGCGATGGTCTGCATCGGCGGTCACTTCACGATGGACCCGAGCGGCGCCGCCTACGCGGTGCGTGAGCTGCTGGCCCCGAAGATGGCGCTGCCGATCCACTACGGCACCTTCCCGCCGCTCAAGGGCACGCCCGCGCAGTTCAAGGCGGCGCTGGGCAATGCGAAGGTCAAGGTGATCGACCTGCAGCCGGGCGGATCGGTGAAGTTCTAAACGACCGATTTCTGCAAGACCTAAGAAATGCCGCGCGGTGCTATCCGGCCGCGCGGCGTTTTCTTGTTCGGCTCGCACATTAGATAAATACATTAGATAAACGCGCTACTCGATTGGTTCGTCGAGAAAATCCCGGCCATCCCGGTCCTCGACCTCGATCACCCAAAGATCCGGATCGTATTTGAGCTGGCGCGCGATATAGGCTTCGGCCTCGGCGTCGTCGACGGGGGCTGCACCCGTCGCCCGCATCCATAGCCGGCCGCCATCGAGCCCCGTCGAGGGCGAGAGGACGCTGGCCTGGCCGTCGAGGGTGCTCACCTTGATCAGCACCATGCCGGCCGTCTCGTCGCCCTTGCGCGCCACGAACGCCGCCGCGCCCGCGGTCTCGGCTCGGCGGATCAAGGCCCGCACCCATATCCCTGCTTTGAGGCGTGATGTCATGGACGGCGGAGAATAGGATATTTACCGCCGCCGGGATATCGGGCGCCGCGCGGAGCCAACAGATCAGAATGGACCTCAAAAAAAGAGTACCCGGGTGTGACAGCGGTCACAGTCAGGGGACGGTCCGCATGGCAGATTACGTCCCGTCAACAGCCGCGGCCCCCCTGGCGGGGTCGGGGTCGAGACGCGTGCATCGGTTACTCACGTCAACCAGACCACGTCTGCCCGTTTCGGACGATGTCATGAAAAGTTGACATGAAATGACCGCGGCAAGACCCACATACGATCACAGGCATACGATCAAATGCCTGATCTCAGTGAGAAGGCCCCATCGAGACCGGGCGGCGACGCCCCGTCGGAGGATCGAGAGATGACGAAACGGGACACACCCCGTGACAGAACAGCGGCGCGGGCCGCAACCTTGCCGGGGGCCGCGACGGCCGCCGGACTGATCGAGGTCTTGGACGCTCTCGACGCCTTCTTCACGCGGCTGGGCGAGCATGTGCGCAAACGCGACCGGCAGCGGAAGGCCGCGCGCGAACTGGCCAGGATGAGCGACCACGCGCTGCGCGACATCGATCTGCATCGCAGCGAGATCCTGTCGGCGACGCACAACCTCGAACGCTTCAAGCGCTACGACGACCGCCGCCCTCCGCCGGGCCGGCGCGCGGCCTAACAAACCGGCGTTTACCTAACCGCGCTGACGACGAAGGCGCCTTGCGGGATTTCCATGCCGCCCGGCACCAGGTAGGCCGCCACGGCCTGCGTGATGGCGGCAACGATGTCGGTGCGCGCCGCTTCGTCGAGCGCGGCGAATTCGGACCCGACCGGCGTGCTGGCGAGCTGTCCCGGAATCGCTTCGGCAGGCGGCAGCATGCGCCGGACGACCTTGATCTCCTGAAAGGCGGTCCCGGTGAAGCCGGCGGCCTCGACCAGGCCGCGCAGCAGGTCCTCGTCGCCCAAGGACAAGGGCGCCAGAAGCCGCGAGGCCGAGTGCGCGCCCAGATGCGGGGTCAGCGCCTCGGCGGCTGCGCTCAAATAGGGGCTGTGCTCGGCCGAGCGCCACAGGCAGAGGCCGAGGCGCCCGCCCGGCGCCAGAACCCGGTGCATCTCGGCCAGCGCGGCCGGCTTGTCGGGCATGAATTGCAGGCCCTGCTGGCAGAGCACCACATCGAAGCTGGCATCGTCGAAGGGCAGCGCGGCCGCATCGCCCTCCCGCCACTCGATCGGCGCGCCCTGCGGCGCGGGCTGCTCGCTGGCCACGGCGATCATGCCGGCATTCATATCGATGCCGACGATCCGCCCTTCTGCGCCCACTAGGGGGGCGGCAAGCCGCGCCACGATGCCGGTGCCGCAGGCGAGATCGAGGATCCGTTCGCCGGACGTGAGCGGAAACCGCTCCAAGAACATCCGGCCCATGGGCTCGAACACGCTCGGCACCTGGAATTTCTGGTAGTTCGCAGCACCGCTGTCCGAAAGCTGCCAGCGCTCCTGATCTGCCATGGCCCGCCTCACACGACCTGGAAGCCGAGGGCGTAGGGATCGCGGTCGTCGATATAGATTGTGTTCATGCCAGTGACGCACGCCCAGCCTTCGACCGAGGGCACGATTGCGGCGGAATTGCCGACCGTTGTCGCGGCCTCGACCCGGCCGCGGAAGAGGCTGCCGATGATGCTCTCGTGGACGAAGTCGTCGCCGACGGCGAGCGTGCCCTTGGCCACGAGCTGGGCCATGCGGGCGGAGGTGCCGGTGCCGCAGGGGCTTCGGTCGATCGCCTTGTCGCCGTAGAAGACGGCGTTGCGAGCATCCGCCGCCGGGT
>CAZBRE010000063.1:0-22860 GCA_964494065.1 uncultured Alphaproteobacteria bacterium | reverse complement strand
AGCGCCTGGCTTTGCAGCGCGACGAGCTCGCTCACGCCCTTCTTGGCGAGGCCGAGCATTTCGTGCATGTCGGACTCGATGAAGGGCTCGGTCTCGGCGGTCATCTGGACCTCGATGAGGCGGCCGTCCCCGGTGAGCACGAAGTTGGCGTCGGTCTCGGCATTGCTGTCCTCGTCATAGTCGAGGTCGAGCACGGGCACGCCCTTATATATGCCGCAGGAGATCGCCGCGACCGGACAGGTGAGCGGGCTCGCATCGATCTCTCCGGCATCGATCAGCGTGCGGAAGGCGAGCTCGAGCGCGACGTAAGCGCCGGTGATCGAGGCGGTGCGGGTGCCACCATCGGCCTGGAGGACATCGCAATCGATGCGCACCTGGCGCTCGCCGAAGGCCTCCATGTCGGTGACGGCGCGGAGCGAGCGGCCGATCAGGCGCTGGATTTCGAGCGTGCGTCCCGATTGTTTGCCGCGCGAGGCCTCGCGGTCGGAGCGCGTATGCGTCGAGCGGGGCAGCATGCCGTATTCCGCCGTCACCCAGCCGCGCCCGGAATTGCGCAGGAAGGGCGGCACGCGCTCCTCGACCGAGGCGGTGCAGAGCACGCGCGTCGAGCCGAAATCGATCAGGCACGAGCCCTCGGCATGTTTGGCCCAGCCGGGCTCCAGCGTGACGGCGCGCAGCGCGTCGGCGCTGCGGCCCGACGGACGCGCCCAGCTTTCGGTCGGATCGGTCATGAAAGGCCCCTGTTCCCGGATTTGCGCGGCAAGCTAACCTATTTCCACTGACGTGGAAACGGCGCCAGCCCGCACCCTCCCTTCGTTGACGGACCCTGGGGCCCTCACTACATTCCGTTCAGCCCGTCATCAGGCCCGATCGCGGCCAGACGGGCAGGAAATCGCGAGGCTTAGAACATCCATGACGGAGATGACGCATTCGCCGATCGCCGAGTTGAACGAGCGATCGCGCGAGGTTTTCAGGCATATCGTCGAGGCATATTTCGAGACCGGCGAGCCGGTCGGCTCGCGCACGCTGAGCCGCGCCAGCGGCATGGGCCTGTCGCCCGCGACCATCCGCAACGTGATGGCGGACCTCGTTGATGCCGGGCTGCTCTTCGCGCCGCATACCTCGGCCGGCCGGCTGCCGACCGAGGCGGGCCTGCGGCTCTTCGTCCACGGCATCCTCGAGATCGGCGACCTTGCCGACCATGAGCGCAGCGACATCGAGGCGCAATGCGCCGGCGCCGGCAAGAGCCTGGAGCAGGTGCTCGACCACGCCTCGCGCACGCTCTCTGGCCTCACCGGCTGCGCCGGCGTGGTCTCCTCGCCCAAGCTCGACAACCGCCTGCGGCATCTCGAATTCGTCAATCTGGGTCCCGGCCGGGCGCTCGTCGTCATGGTGATGGAGAATGGGCTGGTGGAAAACCGGGTCGTCTCGGTGCCGCTCGGCATGCCCGCTTCGGCGCTGATCGAGGCGACGAACTATCTCTCGCGGCGGCTTGCGGGGCGCACGCTGAACGAGGCGCGCTCGGCCATCGCCGCCGAGATCGAGCAGCACAAGACGCAGCTCGACGCGCTGACCGAGCAGATCGTCGAGGCCGGGCTCGCCACCTGGTCTGGCGACAGCGAGGCGGGCGGCACGCTCATCCTGCGCGGCCATGCGCATCTGCTCGACGACGTGACCGCGCTCGAGGATATCGAACGGGTGCGCGCGCTTTTCGACATGCTGGAGCGTGAGGAAGGCTACCTCCGGCTGGTCGAGGCGGCGCAGCACGGCGAAGGCGTGCAGATCTTCATCGGCGCCGAGAACGAGCTCTTCAACCACGCCGGCTGCTCGATGATCGTGGCGCCCTATCGCGACCGCTCCGAGCACATCATCGGCGCCATCGGCGTCGTCGGGCCCACCCGCATCAACTATGCGCGCATCGTTCCGATGGTCGATCACACCGCGAAGGTCGTCGGCAAGCTGCTCGGCTGAGCGGCGGCGCCTCTTGGGGCGCACGCGTGTTAGCTGTCAATCCAGGCAATCAACCCCTTGAGACCGCATGAGCGATAAGAAGACATCGAAACCCGCCAACGACCGCGCGGCGAATGACGCGGCGCCCGAGGACGCGTCCTCCGAGGCGGGCGCGGAGCATGTGAGCGAGGCCGATCTGGCCAACGACTCGCACGCGCATACCGCGCTCGAGCCGACCGAGGACGGTGCAGACGACAAAGCGGAACCGGCGGTCGATACGCATGAGCACGGCGACCCGGTGGCCAAGCTCGAGGCCGATCTCGCCGAGTTCCGGGACAAGCATCTGCGCGCGCTGGCCGAGATCGAGAACGTGCGCCGGCGCGGCGAGAAGGAGAAGGCCGACGCGCTCAAATACGCGGCGACCAATTTCGCCAAGGACATTCTGGGCGTCGCCGACAATCTTCGCCGCGCCATCGAGGCGGTGCCCGAGGAGGCGGCTGAATCGGACGGCGCGATCAAGACGCTGATCGAGGGCGTGGAGATGACCGAGCGCGAGCTGCTCTCGATCTTCGAGCGCCACGGCATCAAGCGCATCGAGGCCGACGGCGCCAAGTTCGACCACAACCTCCATCAGGCGATGATGGAGGTGCCCGACAGCGGCCAGCCCGCGGGCACGGTCGTGCAGGTGCTGCAGAGCGGCTACACGATCCACGACCGCCTGCTGCGCCCCGCCATGGTCGGCGTCGCCAAGGGTGACGGCGGCAACAAGAATGGCGGCAACGGCAGCAACGACCCAAATGGCGATAAGGGCTCTAAGCTCGATACGAGCGCCTAGGCCTCGCTGTTGAACAAATCGCGCTGCGGCGTCGCAGTCTCGTCGCGCGGGCTTCCACCCAACATCGGATCGTCCGGATCGTGCGCCTTGAAGCGGGCCTGCGCGCGGTTGCGGTTCTGCACCGCGTAGCAATAGACACAGCCATGCGGGCAGGTGTCGTAGGCGCCGATGTCGCGCGACTCCGCGCACGCGCAGCCGGGGCGGTTGCCCTTCTGCCTGGCCGCGATGGGTCGGCCGGCGACGTCGGAGAGACGTCCCGCATCGACGCATCGCGCCGGCGCCACGCCCTCGACGAGCAGGCTCGGCTGGGAGCAGAGCGTCATCTGCATGCCGCAGTCGGCGGCGATCTTGCCTAGGTCGACGAGGAGCGCGCGTTTGTCCTCGTCGGGCGGATCGGCCCATGTGAATCCGTGCGCCTTCGCGGCCGCCAACATGTTGCGCTCGGTCTTGCGGTAGATCGTCGCCCAGGAGACGACGACCTCATCCACCACGCCCTCGAGCTGCCGGGCCAGCGCAGCGAAGTTGCCGCGGTGCCAATCGGGCGGCGTGAGGCTGGTCGCGATGATCGGGTCGTAGCGCCACACCGCCGCGCGGGACCCGTAGGTCTCGGCGATCCGGTGGAGCTGGGCGACGGCGCGGTCGGGGGCGACGACCGCGCTTTCGAGCGCGCGGGGGTAGCCGGTGATCGTCATCTGCATGACGAAGGGCGTGCCCTGGGCCGCGACCTCGGCCAGCGCATCGCCGAAACTCGCGAGATTGCGGCTCCAGAAAATGTAGCCGTCGACGGATTGCGGCCGGAGATCGACCCGACTGTCCGGCCCGCCGTAAGGGTTGCGGACGAGGGCGTATCCGGCGGCCAGGCGGCGCCGGAACCAGGGCCCGTAAAAGGCCGGGATATCGCTGCGGTAGGAGGCGGAGACGATCATGGGCTTTGAGACTATTCCGCGGGGCGAACCGCCCGGTCTATCCGGAAACTGCATCCGACGGGCAGTCCGAAACGCCCGGATTCTGCGGCCTTCCAGGTCCCGCAATCGCGAGCATCGGAGTGTTAGTGATAATCTTGCGGGTCCTTTCGATCCTCCCCATATCAGAACCGGAGAGAGTAACGCCTGGCAACGGGTGCATCGACGCTCTTTATCACTTTCATGAGTGGGGGCCCTTCTGGGTGCCGGATCCGGGTCTAGAGGGGTCTGCCGGAACGAAATGAGGGAAAGATGAGCAAGGTAATCGGTATCGATTTGGGCACGACCAATTCGTGCGTGGCCGTCATGGAAGGCGGCAAAGGCAAGGTCATCGAGAACGCCGAAGGCGCGCGGACCACACCGTCGATGGTCGCCTTCACCGAGGAGAGCGAACGCCTCGTCGGCCAGTCCGCCAAGCGCCAGGCGGTCACCAATCCGGAGAACACGCTGTTCGCCATCAAGCGCCTGATCGGCCGGCGCTTCTCCGACGACGAGGTCAAGAAGGACGTCGACCTCGTGCCCTACAAGATCATCAAGGGCGAGAACGGCGATGCCTGGGTCGAGGCCCACGGCAAGAAATATGCACCGTCGCAGATCGCCGGCTTCATCCTCCAGAAAATGAAGGAAGACGCCGAGAGCTATCTGGGCGAGACCGTCACCGAGGCGGTCATCACGGTCCCCGCCTACTTCAACGACCAACAGCGTCAGGCGACCAAGGACGCCGGCAAGATCGCCGGCCTCGAGGTCAAGCGCATCATCAACGAGCCGACGGCGGCGGCGCTGGCCTACGGGCTCGAGAAGAAGGGCGCCGGCACGATCGCGGTCTACGACCTCGGCGGCGGCACCTTCGACGTCTCGATCCTGGAGATCGGCGACGGCGTCTTCGAGGTGAAGTCGACCAACGGCGACACCTTCCTGGGCGGCGAAGACTTCGACAAGCGCATCATCGACTACCTCGCCGAGGAGTTCAAAAAAGAGAACGGCATCGATCTGCGCGAGGACAAGCTGGCGCTGCAGCGCCTCAAGGAGCAGGCCGAGAAGGCCAAGATCGAGCTGTCGTCCTCGACGCAGACCGAGATCAACTTGCCCTTCATCACCGCCGACGCCTCCGGGCCGAAGCACCTCAACATCAAGCTCAGCCGCGCCAAGCTCGAGGCGCTGGTGGGCGACCTGATCGAGAAGACCGAGAAGCCGTGCAAGGACGCGCTCAAGGATGCGGGGCTGAAGGCCTCCGACATCGACGAGGTGATCCTGGTCGGCGGCATGACCCGCATGCCGAAGGTCTTCGAGACGGTGAAGGCCCTGTTCGGGCGCGAGCCGCATCGCGGCGTCAACCCCGACGAGGTCGTGGCCATCGGCGCGGCGATCCAGGCAGGCGTGCTGCAGGGCGACGTGAAGGACGTGGTGCTGCTCGACGTGACCCCGCTGTCGCTGGGCATCGAGACGCTGGGCGGCGTGTTCACGCGGCTCATCGACCGCAACACCACGATCCCGACCAAGAAGTCGCAGACGTTCTCGACCGCGGAAGACAACCAGAACGCGGTCACCATCCGCGTCTCGCAGGGTGAGCGCGAGATGGCAGCGGACAACAAGCTGCTCGGCCAGTTCGATCTGGTCGGCATCCCGCCCGCCCCGCGCGGCATGCCGCAAATCGAGGTCACCTTCGACATCGACGCCAACGGCATCGTCCAGGTCTCGGCCAAGGACACTGCAACGGGCAAGGAGCAGCAGATCCGCATCCAGGCCTCCGGCGGTCTCTCCGACGCCGACATCGACAAGATGGTCAAGGACGCCGAGGCGCATGCCGACGAGGACAAGGAAAAGCGCGCAACCATCGAGGCCCGCAATCACGCCGAAGCGCTGGTCCACAGCACGGAGAAGAACCTCGCCGAGCACGGCGACAAGATCGGCGCCGACGACAAGGCGGCGGTCGAGGCCGACGTGCAGAAGCTGAAGGATGCGCTCGAAGGCGAGGACAAGGGCAATATCGAGGCGGCCACGCAGGCCCTCGTCCAGTCGGCTCAGAAGATCGGCGAAGCCATCTACAAGGCCAGTCAGGAAGCCGCGGCGGCGGAAGGCGGCGGCGATACCAACGCCGAGGCCAAGCCCGCCGGCGACGGCAAGGACGACGACAAGGTCGTCGACGCCGACTTCGAGGAAGTCGACGACGACAAGAAGAAATCGGCGTAACGCAACCGCGGCCATGATCGGAGCACACCGTCCGCGCCCACGTATGATCGGGGTAGGCGCGGACGGCTCCGGTCCTGGCAGGGGATCAGCGGCGGGAGCGTCCTGAATGGCCAAGCGCGACTATTATGAGACCCTCGGCGTCGAACGCGGCGCCTCCGATGACGAGCTGAAGAAGGCCTACCGCAAGCTCGCCATGGAGCTGCACCCGGACCGCAATCCGGGCGACAACGAGGCCGAGGGCAAGTTCAAGGAAATCAACGAAGCCTACGACGTCCTGAAGGACGGCGAGAAGCGGGCGGCCTATGACCGCTTCGGCCATGCCGCCTTCGAGGGCGGCGGGCCGTTCGGCGCCGGCCAGGGCGGGCCCGGCGGCGGCGGCGCGGCGGGCTTCGAGTTCGGCTCGGGTTTCGCCGACATCTTCGACGAGATGTTCGGCGACTTCATGGGCGGCGGCCGGCGCACCCAGGAGCGCGCGGCGCGCGGCAACGACCTCCGCTACAATCTGGAAATCAGCCTGGAAGACGCCTTCAACGGCAAGAAGACGACCGTGCGCGTGCCCGCTTCGGTCTCCTGCGAAGCCTGCAGCGGCTCGGGCGCGGAGGGCGGCTCCAAGCCCGTCAACTGCCAGTCCTGCCAGGGCCGCGGGCGCGTGCGGGCGACGCAGGGCTTCTTCACCATCGAACGCACCTGCCCGACCTGCAACGGCGCGGGCCAGGTGATCGAGAACCCCTGCAAGGTCTGCCACGGCACCGGGCGCACGCATAAGGAGCGCACGCTCTCGGTCACCATCCCGGCGGGCGTCGACGACGGCACGCGCATCCGTCTCGCCGGCGAGGGCGAGGCCGGCATGCGCGGCGCGCCCCAGGGCGACCTCTACATCTTCATCACCGTGGCGCCGCATCCCTTCTTCCAGCGCGACGGGGCGAACGTCTATTGCCGGGTGCCGATCCCGATGACGACGGCCGCGCTCGGCGGCTCGGTCGAGGTGCCGACGGTCGAGGGCACGCGGGCGCGGGTCAACATCCCCGCCGGCACCCAGTCGGGCGCGCAGTTTCGTCTGCGCGGCAAGGGCATGTCGGTGCTGCGCTCCAAGTCGCGGGGCGACATGTATATCGAGGTCGCCATCGAGACGCCGCGCAACCTGTCGAAGAAGCAGCAGGAGCTGCTGCGCGAGTTCGAGGCCGCCGGCGGCAAGAACACCAGCCCCGAATCCGAAGGCTTCTTCTCCAAGGTGAAGGAGCTGTGGGAGGATCTGAAGGACTGATCCGGCGGAGCCAGATCAGCATGCGGAGCGTGATCAAGGGCGGAGCGGGGCCGGCGCGTGAACGATCTTCAGCAGGCGACGGAAGATTTCTGGCGGGCGCGCAACGGCGGCCCGTTTCCGGCGCACTGGGAAAACCGGCTCGACCAGGACCAGGCCCACCAAATCAGTTTCGATCTGATCGAACGGCACGTCGAAGCGGGTGACGCCCAGCTCGGCTGGAAAGTCGGCCTGACGGCGCGCGCGGTTCGTGACCAGCTCGGCGTGACGGAGCCGATCTTCGGCGCGCTCTTCGCGTCCGGCCGCTGGCCGAACGGCGGCACCTGGCGGATCGATGACTACCAGGAGCCCGGCTGGGAAAACGAAATCGCCGTCACCATGGCCAAGCGGCTGCAAGGTCCCGACGTAGGCGACCGGGACGCCATCGATGCGATCGCGAGCGTTGCCCCCGCATTGGAAATCTTCGAGGTCCGCCATCCCAAATCGCTCGTCGGGCTCAACGCCATCGCGGCCGACAACTGGCAACAGCGCGCCTTCGTGCTCGGCCCGGAGACGCCGATCGGCGAGGCGGCGGCCACTCTAGGAAGCACCACACTCGACCTCTTCATCGACGGCACGCTGCAAGAGACCGCCGACAGCAGGGCCGTGATGGAAACCGGCCCGGTGGCGTCGGTCGCCTGGCTGGCGAACCGGCTGGCGGCATTCGATCGGGCACTCGAACCGGGCGAGGTGGTGATGACAGGTTCGTTCACCCGTCAATACATGGTCGATCGGCCGATGGCGATCGAGGCCCGCTTCGATCCTTTCGGAAGCGCCACAGCGTCGTTCATCTGACGCCGCGACCGATTAGCGCGCTCGATGGCCGCACGATCCCTGCTTCGCTCGCGCGGCCGCGCCAATTAGACTGGCCGCATGAAACTCGGGCTCGATCGGTTCCTTGAAGACAAAGCGTTGCGCGCGCCGCTCGTGGGCAAGCGGGTGGCGGTACTGGGGCATCCGGCGTCGCTGACGTCCGCCGGCGTGCACGCGCTCGATGCGCTGGCGGCGTGCGACGACATCGACCTCGCCGCCGCCTTCGGCCCGCAGCACGGGATGCGCGGCGACAAGCAGGACAACATGATCGAGACCGAGGACTACCGCGATCCCCGGCTCGGCATCCCGGTCTTCAGCCTCTACAGCGAGGTCCGCCGCCCAAGCGATCACATGATGGCATCATTCGATGCGCTGGTCGTCGACATGCAGGATGTCGGCACACGCATCTACACTTACGTAACCACGCTCTTCTACCTGCTGGAGGCTTGCGCCGAAGCGGGGAAGAGCATGGTCGTGCTCGACCGGCCGAACCCGGTGGGGCGGCCGATCGAGGGGACGATCCTCGAGCCGGGCTGGGAGAGCTTCGTCGGCGCCGGGCCGCTCATCATGCGCCACGGGCTCACCTTCGCCGAGCTCGCCAAGTGGTATGCAGCGGAGGCGGGGCTCGACGTGGATCTGAACATCGTGCCGATGGCGGGCTACGAGCCGGAGGCCGGCCCCGGCTACGGTTGGCCGCTCGCCGCGCTCCCCTGGGTGAACCCGAGCCCCAACGCGTCGAGCCTCAACATGGCGCGTTGCTTTCCCGGCACGGTGCTGTTCGAGGGCACGACGCTGTCGGAGGGGCGGGGGACGACGACGGCGCTCGAAGTGATCGGCGCGCCCGATATCGATTTCGAGGCCGTGCTCGCGCGGATGCGATCATTGCAGGGTCAATGGTTGGCGGGCTGCCTGATCCGGCCGTGCTTCTTCGAGCCGACCTTCCACAAGCACGCGGGCAAACTGTGCTCGGGTTTGCAGATCCACACCGACAGCTCGGCTTACGATCATCATGCCTTCGGGCCGTATCGGCTGGCGGCTCTGCTGCTCAAGGCCGTGCGGGCCGAACATCCCGATTACGAGATCTGGCGCGACTTTGCTTACGAGTACGAGACCGAGCGGCTGGCGATCGACCTGTTGAGCGGCGGCTCGTTCCTGCGCGAGTGGGTCGACGACCCGGCGGCGACGCCCGCCGATTTCGACGCGCGGCTCAACCCGGACGAAGCAGCCTGGGCCGAAATCCGCGCACCGTTTCTGCTCTACTGACGCCGTTTCATTGCCATGTCAGCGATCAGGCGAATCCGGGCCTGATCCAACCGCGTGCCTATTGTGCGGCGGCCATCGCACCGGAGCTGCCGAGGATGCGTGCGCTCGAGGCCGCGAGCTTCTCCATCGCCGCGGGCAGGCCGGGTGCGTCGAGCTTGCCGCCGCGTTTCTTCACCGCGCCGGCGATCAGCACCGTGTCGACATTGGAGCCATTGGCATAGAAGACGACGGCGTTCACCGGATCGTTGACCGGATGGATGTTGTAGTCGTCGGCGCGGAGCAGGATCACGTCGGCCTGCTTGCCGGGCGTGAGCGAGCCGATGCGGTCGTCGAGCCCCATCATCCTGGCGCCGTTCACCGTCGCCCATTGAAGCGCCTGCAGCGGCGAGACCGAGAGGGCCTCGATCGGCTTATGCGCTTCCGCATAGGGGCGGTTATCGATCAGGCGTTGGATCTGCAGCGTGGTGCGGGCGACGCTGAACATGTCGCCGGTGATGTTTGACTCGACATCGACCCCGATCGAGGGCTGCCCGCCGCGCGCCATCACGCGGCCGGTAATCGGATCGCCGAAGCCCATCTGCACCTCGACCTCGGCCGTCACGGTGAAGGTGACGCCGGCGTCGACCAGAATGTCGAGCTCCTCGTCGGTGAGGTCGTTGCCGTGGACGATGTTGAAGTCGGGCCCGAGGATGCCGTCGTCGCGCATCTTGTAGATGCCGTCCGGCACCATGCGATTGAAGCCGCCGCTCATATGCGCGCTCGCCGTGAGCCCGTATTCGCGGGCGAGCAGCATGTCCTGATGGGTGACGTCGTAGATCGAATAGTGCGGGCCCAGGATGGCCATGCCCAGGGTGACGAGCGCGTCGTCGGAGGCGAAGGGGCCTTCCCGCAGGCGCTTGATCTCGGAGGCCGGGTGCGGCACCTCGCTGAAATGCTTCTGGCCCTCCTTGGGATCGGGCTTGGGCGAGCCGTGGGCGAAGACGCCGCGGATGCCCGATTCGGTGAGGCCCTTCACCGCCGCGTCGGTGTGGTCGGGTGTGGGGTTGTTGTGGCACCAGTCGAAGACCGTGGTGACGCCGCCGGCGATCTGGTGCAGCGAGCCGACGAGGTTGGCGAGATAGATGTCGTCGGGCTTGTAGCCGGTGGCGAGCGTCGCATGCATGCCGCGGAGGTACTGGCCCATGGTCCAGTTGCCGGCGATGCCGCGGATGCCGGTCTGCCAGGTATGGAGATGGGCGTCGACGAGGCCTGGCATGACGATCATGCGGCTGGCATCGATCACCTCCGTGCCCTCGCCCGCCTCGATGCTGGGTGCTACGGCCGCAATCCGGTCGTCCTCGACCAGCACGTCGCCGCGGTCCAGCACGCCGATCGCCGGGTCCATCGAGATGACCCAGCCGCCTTTGATCAAAATCCTAGCCACGAGACACCCGCCTGGTTTGGTTGCGCGAACAAATCCGGGACCGGATTGCATCGCGCCAGACCAGCGGATGCAACTGATTTCTGGGCGTTTTTCGGGTTGCCCGCGGGCACGATCGCCAGATCGCCGCTGGTAAATCCATGCCCCTCTTGCAATTGCCAACCTATGCCGGGTGCCGTAGGCTGTTTGCCAGGACTTCACGGGAAATGGGGGCTAGTGATGTTCAACAAGCTGAAAAGCGATTATCCGGCGGCCTTTTGGACGCTGTTGGTCCTGGTTGCGATCGTCATCGTCGGCGGTATCTGGAGCCAGTCGGCGCTCAGCAGCGCAAAGTCCAAAGCCATGGCGGCCGAACAGGGCAAGGCCAGCATCGAGGCGGCGCTGAAGAAAGCCGAGGCCGAGAAGACCGCGGCGGTGGCGGCGAAGACCAAGGCCGAGACCGCAATGCGCAAGGCGGTCGCCGAGAAGAACGCGGCGACGGCAGCCGCCGCCAAGGCACAGGCCGCGATGAAGGCGGCAGCGGCGGAGAAGCAAGGTGCCGCGGCAGCCAAGGCCAAGGCCGAGTCGGTCCGTAAGGCGGCCGAGGAAGCCATGCGCAAGAGCGCCATGGAAAAGAAGACCGCCCAGGAGGCTATTCGCAAGACCGCGATGGAAAAAGAACAAGCCATCGCGGCAAAGCAGAAGGCCGAAGAGGCCAAGGCCGCACTCGAGGCCAAGCTGCAGAAGGTGGTCGCCGAGCGCGCCAGCATCGAAGAGGCGCTGAAGCAGGCCACGGCGCAGCACCAAAAGGCTCAAGCGGCGCTGAAGCAGGCGCTCGCCAAGTCGACCGCCGCGAAGGCGCCGGCAGCTATCAAACCGGCCGCGAAGATGCCGGCGGCGGCTAAGCCGGCGATGCCGAAGGTCGAAGTGCCGAAGAAGGTGCCGACCGCCGAGTAATCCGCCCGGTCTTTCCGGGTATTTCGTCGGACTGCCGCCCAATGAGAGTTGCCCCGCGCGCGTTGATCGCGCGCGGGGTATTCTGTCCATCGTTCATCAAATGAGCGGCCGCAGCCGCCGCGACCGCGTGGCAGGGCCGCTCCCCCATCGCCCCCACCAGCAAAGGACGACGACCATGGCCACGAAGACCGCCGTGCCGAACCCGGGCAATCCGGATTTCAGCTCCATGTTCAACTGGGGCCTCAAGCTCACGGACTACAGCGAGCTCTTCCTGATCGCGGGGCACGGGGCGCATGACGCGACCGGCGCAATCCAGCATCCCGACGATGCGGTCGCCCAGACGAAATACATCCTCGATCACATGCCGGCCTATCTCGAAAGCGCCGGCTACACGAAGCACGATATCGTCCGCACCGAGTTCACCATGACCAAGGCGGTGCCGCCGGAGGCTTATGACGAGATCTTCGGGCTGTTCGCCGCGTTCTACGCCGATGTGGCGGTGAAGCCCACGGCCGGAACCTTGCGCGTGATCGAGGCACTGGCGATCCCGAACATGCTGGTCGAGTACGAGTTCTGGTGCGCGAAGTAGAGTGAGAGTGGCGAGCCGGTAGCCGGAAATGGACGACGACACCAAAGCGGCGCTCGAACGCGCGCAGGACCATGCGGCACGCTGGCTGGAGGGCCTGGATGAGCGGCGGGTCGGGCCGGCGGCGGATTTCGCGGCCGTGCATGCGGCGCTCGACGCACCTCTGCCGGAGACGGGGGATGATGCCGCGGCAGTGATAGACGCCCTGGCGGCCGGCGCCGAGCCGGGGCTGGTCGCCTCCACGGGCCCGCGCTATTTCGGCTTCGTCAATGGCGGCAGCCTGCCGGCGGCGCTGGCGGCGAACTGGCTGGTCGATGCCTGGGATCAGAACGGCGCGCTCAACGTGATGTCGCCCGGAACGGCGGCGGTGGAGGCCGTCGCCGGGCGCTGGTTCAAGGAAGCCATCGGCCTGCCCAAAGATGCGAGCGTCGGCTTCACCACCGGCTGCACCATGGCGAATGCGACCGGCATCGCCGCCGGGCGCCACGCGCTGCTGGCCCGCGTCGGCTGGGACGCGGAAGCGGACGGGCTCTTCGGCGCGCCGGAGATCGACGTGGTGGTGGGCGACGAGGTGCACAGCTCGGTCGCCGGCACGCTGCAGCTTCTGGGGCTGGGCCGCGAACGCGTGATCCGCGTGCCCGCCGACGGCCAGGGCCGCATGAAGGCCGATGGCCTGCGCGACGTGCTCGCGAAGGCAACGAACCCGGCGCTCGTCTGCGCCCAGGTCGGCAACGTCAATACCGGCGCCTGCGATCCGATGGCGGAGATAACGGACGCCTGCACCGCGGCCGAAGTGGCAACCTGGCTCCATGTCGACGGTGCCTTCGGGCTGTGGGCGGCGGCCGCACCCTCGCTCAAGCATCTCACCGCCGGGGTCGAGCGCGCCGACAGCTGGGCGACCGACGCGCATAAATGGCTGAACGTGCCCTATGACGGCGGCATCGTCGCGGTGCGCGACGAAGCGGCGCACCGGGCGCCGATGACGCAGAGCGGCGCCTACCTCATCCGCGCGGGCAGCGCGCCGGACGCCATGGAATATGTGCCCGACGCCTCGCGCCGGGTGCGCGGCGTGGCGATCTATGCGGCGCTCAAATCGCTCGGCCGCGCGGGGCTGGCGACGCTGATCGAGGCGAACTGCGCCCGCGCCCGTCAGTTCGCGGCGCGCATGGCGGCGGAAGACGGGATCACGGTGTTGAACGAGGTCGTGCTCAACCAAGTGCTGGTGCGCTTCGGCGGGAGCGAGGCGGGGGAGGCGGGCGACCGGCTCACCAATACGGTGATCGCCGCGGTGCAGGACGAGGGCACGGCGTGGTTCGGCGGCACGGTCTGGCAGGGCAAGGGCGCGATGCGGGTCTCGGTCTCGAACTGGCGGACAACGGAAGGCGATATCGACCGCGCCGCCGACGCGGTGATCGGCTGCTACCGAAAACTTCGCTAGCCAGCGCCTCGGTCAGTTTCCCGAAAGGTAACGCGCGAGCGCCTCGAGGTGGCGGGTCCAGCCGTCGGCATGGGCCTCGATCAGTTCGGAGCGTTGCTTTTCGGGCAGGCGCTCCCAGCCACCGTGATCGAGGAGGATCACGCAGCCTTCGTCGACGTCTTTAAGGGTGATCCGAAGCTCAGTCGCCGCGGTCCAGTTGTCGTCGGACCAGCTGAGCGCAAGCTCGTTCGGCGGGTCCCAGGCGATGATCGAACCGGTGGTGACGGCGTTCCGCGCCCCGTCGCGCCCCAAATCCCGCCCCAAATCCCGGTGGCGCTCGACGAAGCGGCCGCCGAGGCGCGGCTCGAGGCGCACATGCTCGCCCCACCAGCGGGCGATATGCGGGCGCGCCGTCAGCGCCTGCCAAACCGTCAGCGAGCGCAACGGCACGGTCAGCCGCAACGTGAGACGATCCGCCATCGTCCGCCGCTCGATCATGGGGTCCCTATCGATCGCCTCAGTTCATGTCCGGTCGGCGGCCCCTCCCCGGCGCACGGTCATCTCCCCCCATGCTGATATCGTGTCGATATTCGCGTGTCTCCCCGCACGCGCTCAGGCGGCTCGTCGCGAGCCTCAGATGTCCTCGATCACCTTGATCATGCGCGCGGCCTGGCGCGCATCGGGCAGGCCGCCCATGCCGGCCTGGACATTGTCGAGCATGTGCTTGACCCGGCTGGTGCCCGGAATGACGGCCGAGCTGGCCGGATGGGCGAGGACGAATTTGAGGAAGAACTGGCCCCAGGACCGGCAGCCGAACTCCTCCGCCCATGGCGGCACCCGCACGCCGCGGACCTTGCGGAAGAGCCGCCCGCGTTCGAAGTTCAGATGCGTGATCACCGCCGTCTTGGTCTCGCGCGCAACGTCGAGCAGCGGCTCGCCCTCGCGGTTCACGATCGAATAGGGAAACTGCACGAAATCGATCGGCTCGGCCTTGAGGATCGCCGCGAGCTCGCGCCAGGTGCCGCTCGCGTAATGCGTGATGCCGATATATTTGAAGACGCCCTTTTCCTTCCACTCGCGCAGCGTCTTCAACTGGGTGCGCCAGTCGAGCAGGTTGTGGACCTGCATCAGCTCGATCTTGTCGGTGCGGAAGCGCTTGAGCGAGCGCTGCATCTGAGCGATGCCCTCCTCGCGGCCGCGGGTCCAAACCTTGGTGGCGATGAAGGCTTGTCTGCGCACGCCCATCGACTCGAGCAGCGTGCCCGCCGCGCCCTCCGAGCGGCCATACATCGGCGAGCTGTCGATCATCCGCCCGCCGGCATCGAACAGGATGCCCAGCACCCTGGTGAGCCGTGCGCGTTCCTCGGCGCTCAAGCCGACATCGAAGGTGAGATACGTGCCGACGCCGACGACGGGCAGCATCTCGCCCGAGGACGGGATCGGCTTGGCGATCATTCGACGGCTGGCAGCTCCCATCGCGAGCTCCGGAAAGGCGGCGAGCGCCGCGGCACCGCCGGCATAGCCCAGCGCTTCGCGCCGGTTGATCGGCACAGATATCATAGCGCAGTCAGATGTTTGGCCATGCGCTCGCGTCCCTTCGCGTCGGGCATGCGACCCATGCCCGCCTGCACATTATCGCGCATGTGACGAATCTTCGAGGTGCCGGGGATCACGACCGTATGCGCCGGGTGCGAGATCACGAATTTCAGCAGATACTGCGCCCAGCTCCTGATGTCGTATTCCGCGGTCGCCCATTCGGGGATCTTGTGGCCGCGCATCTCGCGGAACAGCGAGCCGCGGCCGAAGTTGCGGTGGGTGAGGATGGCGACACCCTTCTCCTGGGCGAGCGGCATGATTTTCTTTTCCCCGTCGCGCCGGTCGATCGAGTAGGGGAACTGGAAGAAGTCGATCTTCTCGTTGGCAATGATATGCGCGATCTCGTCCTCGGGCTCGGTCGAGTAGTGGGTGACGCCGATATACTTGAAGACGCCGCGTTCCTTGAACGCCCGCAGCGTCTTTATCTGCGTGCGCCAGTCGCGCAGATTGTGGATCTGCATGAGCTCGATCTTGTTGGTGTTGAAGAGCTTGAGCGAGTTGCGGATCTGCGCCAGGCCGTCCTCGCGGTCGTTGGCGCCGATCTTGGTGGCGACGAAGACCTTGTCGCGGATGCCGAGCTCGTTGACCAGGCGGCCGGCCACGCCTTCGGCGCGGCGATAGCCGTTGGCGGTGTCGATCACCGTGCCGCCGGCCTCCAACATCACCTTGAGCACGCCGCCGAGGCGCGCGCGGGATTCGGCGTCCAGCGTCACGTTGAAGACCCGCGACGTGCCGACGCCCACCACCGGCAGCCGCTCGCCTGTCGAGGGGATCGGCCGCGTTGCCATCTTCTTCATATCCGCCGCAAGCGCCTCGAGCGAGGCGAGCTGGCTGAGGCCGAGCGCCGTGGCGCCGACGCCGACAACGAACTCACGTCTGCCGATCTCATACTGCGTCATCACTCCGCTCCTAAATTTGCCGCTTGTGGCGCGGCGGGTTTGTTGGGTAGGGCAACTGGCTCGGGCGGCGCCAACCTCGCATGCCGCCGTCCGAGCAGGAACGCGGTGGCCAGCCAGAGCCCGGCGACGACCACCAACCAACCGGCCATCGTCGCGAAGTCGATGCCGACCGCGCGCAGCCAGGAGAAGATCCAGATGCTGCCGGCATCGCCGCCGCGATAGACCGCGGTGTCGATGAAGTTCTTGGCCTTGTATTTGGATTCCGCATCGAGCGGGGTAAAGAGGTTCTCGCGCGCGGGCCGCGTGAGCGCGTATTGCGCGGCGCGGCGTATCGCCTGGAAGCCCGCCAGCATGATGAGCGTCGTGCCGCCGAAGGCCATCAGCGCGAAGCCCGCCGCGACGATCAGCGGCAGCGCCGTCAGCCCCCAGCCGATGCCGAAGCGCTTGAAGAGACGGCCGGCGATGAAAAGCTGGATCGCAAAGGTGAGCGCCTGCGCCACGATGTCGAAGAGCGCGAAGATCTGCGTGCGCTCGGCCGGATCGACCGTGGCGGCGCGGATGAAATGCGCCTGCGTGTAATAGAGGAACGTCGCGACGCCGGTCATGAAGAGGAAGAAGAGCGCCACACCTGCGAGATAGGGCGAGCTCAGGACGAGCTTCAAGCCGCCCAGAACGCTGCCGCCGATCGGCGCGTTGCGCTGCGCCGTGCGCTCGGGCTGGTCGGGAGGATCGCCGGCGCGCACCACGAAGCGCATGCAAAGGAGCGAGATCTCCAGGAAAACCGCGGCGATCAGCAGGAGATGCACCGGGCCGATGACCTTGGCCAGCGCCACCACGATCACCGGGCCGGCCAGCGCGCCCAGCGAGCCGCCGGCGGCGATGAAGCCGAAAAGCCGCTTGCCCTGCTCGGAGGAATAGAGGTCGTTGAGCAGGCTCCAGAAGACGGACACCACGAAGAGGTTGAAGACCGAGAGCCAAACGAAGAAGACCGTGCCCGCCTTGGCCGGCGCCCCGGTCAGCATGATGAAGGCCCAGAAGGCGACGAGATTGAGGATGAAGAAGCGGTAGACCACCGGCACGATCTGCGCCTTGGCCGCGCGCGCCACCAACGCCCCGTAGAGCGGGGCCGCGAGCAGCATGGCGATGAAGGTATAGAGGAAGAGGAACTTCAGGTTATCGAGCCCATGCGCGATCGCCATCTGGTCACGCACCGGCCGGAGCATCGCGTAACCGCCCATCAGAAAGAAGAAATAGGCGAACGAGAACAGCAGCGCGCGCACCTCGCCCGGGCGCACGTTGACGACGCGCAGCAGCACTCCGTTCGTGGAGGGTCCGGCCATGTTCGGCTGAGCACCCCTGTCTTCGTTGGCGTCTGGGTCGAAAAATCCTGTCCCGATCACACTTCGCTGGCGCGGAGCCGGCGCGCAATTCACATTCTTGTCAAACGTCCGAATGGCCGCACTCTGTCGCGGCCCAAGAGCATATGATTAAATCCGGCGAAAATTGGGAGACGAGAGCATGGCGGAAGTAAAGATCGGCGTCGTTGGGGCGGCCGGGCGCATGGGCCGGATGGTGGTGAAGGAGATCACCGAGACCGACGGCGCCACGCTGGCCGGCGCGACCGAAGGGCCGGGGAACCCGGAAATTGGCAGCGATGCTGGCGAATTGGCGGGAGTCGGCACGCTCGGCATCGCGCTGATCGAGGATGCGGCCGAGCTGTTCGCGAACGCCGATGCGGTGATCGACTTCACCCGGCCGGCGCCGACGCTGGCGCATGCGGCGCTGGCGGCGCAAGCGCGCACGCCCTTCATCACCGGCACCACCGGCTTCGAGCCGGGCGAGGAGGAGGGGCTCGCAAAGGCGGCGCGGCACACGCCGGTCGTCTGGGCGCCCAATATGTGCCTCGGCGTCAACCTGCTCTTCGCCATCACCCAGCAGGTTGCGGCCGCGCTCGACGACAGCTTCGACATCGAGATCTTCGAGATCCACCACAAGCACAAGGTCGATGCGCCCTCCGGCACGGCGCTGGGGCTCGGACAGGCGGCGGCGCGCGGGCGCGGCGTGGTGCTCGACGAGGTGGCGGCGCGCGGACGCGACGGCATCACCGGCGAGCGCAGGCAGGGCGACATCGGCTTCGCCAGCCTGCGCGGCGGCTCGGTGACCGGCGACCACACGGTGACCTTCGCCGGCGAGGGCGAGCGCATCGAGCTGACGCATCGGGCCGAGGGACGCCACGTCTTCGCCCGCGGCGCGGTGCGGGCGGCGCTATGGGCGCAGGGCAAGGGCCCCGGGCTTTACGGCATGAACGACGTGCTGGGGCTTTAGGCGCGGCGCCCGTTATTCCCCCGCTGCCGGCGCGGGGCGGCGCGCGGGCAGGCGGATTGTCGCCACCGCGATGCCGGAGAGGATGATCGCGAAGGCCGCGATGCCGCGCCAGGTGAAGGGCTCGCCCAACAGCACCACGCCCCAGGTGACACCCACGGCCGGCGCGATGAAGTTGTTGGCCGCGACGAAGTTCGGCCCCACCGTCGCGGCCAGGCGGAAATAGAGCAGCATCGCCAGGCCCGAGGCGAAGACGCCCAGCATCGTGATGCCGAAGATCGATATTGCCGTCGGCTTGAGGGCCAGCGGTGTCTCGACGATGAAGGCGAAGATGATGATCATCACCGACGAGCAGCTCATCGAGGCGCCGGTGGCGACGAGCGCCGGCACGTCGCGGATGCGTCGGGCGATCACCAGAGAGATCGAGAAGCAGAGCGCCGCCCCCACGATCATCAACTGACCCCAGAACTGCGCACCCAGACCGCCGAGCGAGGCGGGACCGAGCAACAGCACGATGCCGGCGAAACCCAGCAGCACGCCGATCAGCTTGCGCATATTGATCTTGTCGTCGGTGAAGGCATGGGCGAGCGGCAAAGTAAGCAGCGGCACCGTGGAGATGAGGATCGCGGCGAGCCCGCTGTCGATGGAAACCTGGCCGGTGCTGATGAGCGAGAAGGGCAGCACGTTGCCGAAGAGGCCGAGCAGGAAGAAATGCCGCCATCGCCGCAGGTCACGCGGGAAGCGATGCCCGACGATGCGGGCGGCGACGACGAGAATGAGCGCGCCCAACACGATACGCGACGCCGTCAACGTGATCGGCGTGAGCGAGCGCAGGCCCAGCGCGACGAACAGAAACGACGAGCCCCAGATGAGCGCAAGGGTCAGCAGCGCGGCGTAGTCCGCCGGTCGCGCGGCATGCGGCGTGCTCATGGGGCGTGACACCTGCGTATCATCGGCACTGCGACAGGGCGTGCTTGAGCGCGGTTGCGACCTCGTCGCGCTCCTCCGAGCTCAGAAACTCGCCGACCACGAATTCCCGGCCGTGGCTCCGCAGCGTCAGCCGGCTGGTCCGGCCGGCGCGTTCCTCGAGCTCGACGCGCAGCCAGTAGGGCTGGAACGACCAGCGCCGGCTCTTGCCCGTCGGCGCCACGCGCTCGACGGTGAGCTCGCGCGGCGTCAGGCGAATGATCTCGCAGACGCGGCCGCTGCGGTAGGAGGCCTTGAACGCCCAGTAGATCAGCGCGACGTCGAGGCCGAAGAAGCCGACGATCGGCCAGGCGCCGATGAGAAAGAAGGCGAGACCCGCGCAAAAGCTGACCGCAGCGATCGCCGCCATCAGGATCGTGAAACCGCGCGGGCTGAGGCTGCGGTGCGGATAGAGCGCCAGGTCGAGCAGCATGCGCTCGCCCTCCGCGATGGGGTCGCCGTGGTCGTTCGTCGTCATGGCGGTGATCTTACGTCCAGCGCCCCGCCGCAGAAAGCGATGCGCGCGCATCGGCCACCTGCATTTTGGGCCGGGCTCGTGCGTCCCATTCTTCGTGGATAGACGGATTGCTTCGCCCTTCGAGACGCGGCGCATCTGCGCCGCTCCTCAGGATGAAGCAATCCTTCCCAACCAACGATCGTGTCCGTCACATTGCACATCGGAGCTTCACCCTGAGGAGCCGCCGGCAAGGCGGCGTCTCGAAGGGCGAAGCGGGCCGACGTTCCGATGTACAGACCCTTCGCGCGGGGCGGGCGGAGCGATAAAGTGCGGGCCCATGAAAAAGGCCGATATCGAAGAGTTCTTCGCCCGCCTGAAGGCGGCCGACCCCGACCCGCGCGGCGAGCTCCACTACATCAATCCCTACACACTGCTGGTCGCCGTGGTGCTGTCGGCGCAGGCGACCGATGTCGGCGTCAACAAGGCGACGGGGCCGCTCTTCAAGGTCGCCGACACGCCAGAGAAGATGCTGGCGCTGGGCGAGGCGGGGGTGCGCGAGCACATCAAGACGATCGGCCTCTTTAACGCCAAGGCCAAGAATGTGATCGGCCTCTCGGAGATCCTGGTGCGCGAGCACGGCAGTGTCGTGCCGGCCGACCGCGAGGCGCTGGAGAAGCTGCCCGGCGTCGGGCGGAAGACCGCGAATGTCGTGCTCAACATCGCCTTCGGCCAGCCGACGATCGCGGTCGACACGCATATCTTCCGGGTCGGCAACCGCACCGGCCTCGCCCCCGGCAAGACGCCGCTCGCGGTCGAGCAGAAACTCTTGAAGGTCGTGCCGGAGCGCTACCGCCTGCACGCGCATCACTGGCTCATCCTGCACGGCCGCTACGTCTGCAAGGCGCGCAAGCCCGACTGTCCGGCCTGCATCGTCGCCGATCTCTGCGCTTTCAAGGCGAAGACGACGGTGTGAGCGCGCCGCCGGGGACAATTTTCGGAATTTGCAGTGGCGCGCCTCACCGCATCGCCGCAGTTTCTTTGCGCCGGCGCCTTGAGAATCGCGCCAACCAACGTCGAGCGCGAAAGAATCCCCACAGAACCAGCCCGACGAGCACAGGCACGCCGAACACCACCGCTAACACCCCCTCTTCCAAGAGAGGGCTGCGGGCCAATTGGGGGTCGCGTTGGATAGGGAGGTAAAGCAGCCAAGCCGACGTCCAGAGGAAGGAGCACACGGCCCACACAGTGAAAACCAGACGCTTTGAGATCCTTGGGGTCCGCACGATCATCCCCCTGACAGCATTTGCAGCAATATCAGGATGGCATAGGCGGGGCTCATCAGAGCATGGCCCGGCGATTACAAATGCGTAATCTTGGGCGCCGGTGTGAGGGGAAGGGAAAAGGAACCTCAGAGGCACAGAGACACGGAGGTTCCTTACCGTGTCAGCCGCCATGCGTCATTCCCGCGCAAGCGGGAATCCATGACATCCAAAATGTGGATCCCCGCTCCTGAGCGTGTCGAAGGGCGCGGGGATGACGAGGTAAAGAAGACGGCCCGTTTCGTCTGTGTCTCAATGGTGAGACCGGCGGGCGGGTTTGAAACCCGCCCCTACAAATAGGCTTGGAACGAAATCCCGCCTAGCTGCGCGCGCGGTTCGTCAGCGCGTCGGACATGCAGGCGCGCTCGGACAAGCCCGTGCCGCCGCGGCGGCGGAGCTCGGCATGCTTCACCCGGAAGCCGCCGCCGCCCTCCTTGTAGAGGAAGACGTCGAGCAGGCAGGACGAGCCGCGATACTGCCAGACCTGGGCCGGCCCATCGGTGCGCCGGAAAGCCGGCGCGCCGAGCTCGCTGCGGATCTCGCCCTCGGACTTGCCCACGAGGTGCCGCGCCGCGCCGGCAACGGTGCTCGCGGTGGAGCCGGTCGAAGGCGTGCGGCTGGCCAGCTCGCTCCCCGACTTGCCGCCCGATCCCGCGCTCGAGCCGGCGAGACCGCCCGAGGCCGCCCCGCCGCCATCGGAGACGCAGGCGCCGAGCGCCAAAGGGGCCGCGAGGACGAGGACGATGGGGAGGACGGGGAGGGTTCTGATCTGCATGCTGCTTCCTTTTCTTACGCGTAAGCGTCTCATGCGCCTTGATAAATCTTATATCGCCGGTTGGGGCCGCTGGCGGAGATCTTCGAAAACGTGGGTCATGAAGGCGGTCGCGAGCACCGGGCTCAGCAAGTTGAGAAACGGCACCGACATGATCACCGCGATCAGGAAGCCCGCAACGAAGGTGCTACCGCCATTGGCCTTGCGGAAGGCCTTGGCTTCCTTCGGCGTCATCCGCCGCATCGCCACCATCTCCATGTATTCGCGGCCGACCAGGTAGCCGTTGACCAGCCAGGAGACGACGAAGCCCAGCCCCAGCAGGAGCGCCATCAGCAGGTAGACCGGCATCGCGATCAAGTTTACGAGCAGTATGATCAACGTGAACTTAACGAGCTCGGGCAGGATTTCGGTGACGAAGGGCTGGTTGCGCGGCGCCGGCAGGGCGGGATAGTGCTTGACCTCGACCGCGCGGCTCACCGTTTCCAGGAACATCGACGAGATGATCGTGATGAAGGTCGGCAGCAGGAACCAGGCAACGACCACGGCGCCGAACCAGCCCAGCGTGCGCAGGACCCAGTTCGCCCAGCTCCACGGCCAGGTCTCGAAGAAGGTGGTGCTGTTGATGAAATAGACCGCGCCCCAGACCAGCACGATTATCACTACGAGGGCGATGCCGAGGCTCATTAAGAGGACGCCCATGATCTTCGGGTCGCCAAGCTGGCCGAAGGCCTTGCCGAGATGCTTGAACAAAGAGGGGGTGCTCCGTCGTCGATATCGTCGGGGGCGCGCGGAGGGGCCACGCGGAAGGCAGGTATAGCCGCATATATATAGGCGGCGGACTCCACCGCAATGGCTCA
>CAZBRE010000062.1:0-23025 GCA_964494065.1 uncultured Alphaproteobacteria bacterium | reverse complement strand
CATTTCTACAGCCTCGCCTCGAAGGTCGCGCTCGCCGAGGCGGGCCACAGGACGATCCATCTGAGCCATCCGACGCATGGCTTCTCCAAGACGCGTTTCGGCATGGCGGTGCTGAACCCGGTCAAGATCCGCGCCGAGAACCGTTGGCTGAAGGACCGGGTGATGATGAGCTTCGCCGGCGCCACGGGGGCGCTGCGCGCGCTTCAGCGGAATTTGCGCGCAGGGGAAATCGTTTCGGTGACCGCGGGGGCCGACGCCGCGACACCCATCGTGCTGCCATTCCTCAACGGCACGATCCGGCTCGCCCCCGGCGCGCCCGAGCTCGCGCATATGGCCAAGGCGCCGTTGCTGCCCGTGCACACGATCTACCGCGAGGACGGAACCTTCGAGGTCACGGTAGAGCCACCCATCGAAGCGGGCCGCGAGGACGGCCGTCCCGCCTTCGCCGAGGCTGCCGCGCGCGAATATGCCGCCAGGCTCGAGCCCGTCGTGCTCAGTTATCCCCACCAGTGGCGCGGCTGGTTCCGGATGTGACCGGGCGCTTGCGCAGGCCGCGCCCTTCGCTCAACTGCCAGATCGCCAGCGCCGGCACGCCGACGACGATGTCGCGAATGCGCGAGGCAAGCGACAAGACGAGCGCAATCTCGACCGGCACGCCGATCAACGCGCCGATTGCGACGTAGCCGCCTTCCTGCACGCCGTAGCCGCCGGGCACCAGAAATGCGGCGGAGCGAATGGTGAGCCCCAGGCTGCGGAGCGCGACGGCCTCGAGCATCCCGATCGGATGGCCGACCAACTGGGCGGCCAGCCAGATCTCGCCGACGAGGATGACACGGCCGGCGAGGCGGATGAAGCAGGACCCGGCGATCCGCGCCTTGTGGCGATAGAGTTCGCGGATCGCTTCATCCAAAGCGCGGGCGCTCCCCGCTAGTCGCACCCAGGTTTCGCTCCCTGTGAGCCGGGCGCCGACGCCCGCCCCAGCACCCGCCAAGCCGCCGAACAGACCCTTGTGCTGGACCACGATGAAACCCGCGACGCCGACGGTGAGCGCCGCGACGACGGCGATCCCGGCATAGACCGTGGGCCCGCTCGCCTTCAGCGCCAGCAGCGTCAGGATGCCGACGATCGCCCAGGCGACGAGCGTGATCGTCTGCACCGTCTTGTCGAGCACCACCGAGGCACCCGCATCGGCGCCGCTCACGCCGCCTTTCATGGCTATGCGCGCCTTGATGATCTCGCCGCCGATCTCGGCGACGGGCAGCAGCGAGTTCGCATAGATGCCGACGGCGGTCGCGAAGAAGGCGCGGATGAAACCAGGCGCGCGGCCGGGCGGAAACAAGAGCTGCCAGGCGACCGCGAAGACCGCGCATTGCGGCACCACGAAGAGCGAGAGCAACAGCATCGCCCAGCCGCCGCGCGCAATGATCGCGCTGATCTCCCCGAAGCCGCGCCAGGCCACGAGCCCGGTCAGCAGCGCGAGCCCCGCCAGCATCAGCACCCAAGCCAGTGTCTTCAGTGATTTCATCGTTACGCTCGACCGGCTCGGGGCGCGGGTCCCGTGGAATGCGCTGTCGGGGAATTCGGCCCGGGATAGCCGGAATGCATCACGCGATCAACTCGCCATCGCGGCACCATCTCGGACAACGGGGCCCACATCCCTCTACGCGACGGACCCAGTGTCTGCTAAAACGCCGGCTCGTCACGCAACCAAGACCAGGCCACGACTCCCGTGAAACCCGCCAACGCCGTTCTTTCGTCTTACGGGATGACCGTGTTCGAGGTGATGTCGCGCCTCGCGAACGAGCACGGCTCGATCAATCTGGGGCAGGGCTTTCCGGAAGGCACCGGCCCGGCCGACGTGCGCGCGAAGGCGCAGGACGCGCTGGAGAATGGCTGGAACCAGTATCCGCCGATGATGGGCCTGCCCGAGCTGCGCCAGGCGGTTGCCACGCACAACAAGCGCTTCTACGACATCGACGTCGACTGGGCCGAGGAGACGATGGTGACCTCGGGCGCCACCGAAGCGCTCGCCGCCAGCCTTCTCGGTCTCATCGAGCCGGGCGACGAAGTCGTCCTGATCGAGCCGCTTTATGATTGCTACCTGCCGATGGTGCGGCGCGGGGGCGGCATCCCGAAGCTCGTGCGCGTCGAGCCGCCGGACTGGACGCTGCCGCGCGAGGCGTTGACGGAGGCTTTTTCCGACAAAACCAAGCTCATCCTGCTCAACTCGCCGATGAACCCGGCGGCGAAGGTCTTCGACCGTGATGAGCTCACCTTCATCGCCGATCTGGTGAAGAAGCACGACGCCTATGCCGTTTGCGACGATGCCTACGAGCACATCCTATTCGACGGCCGCGAGCACGTGCCGCTGATGACGCTGCCGGGCATGCGCGAGCGCTGCGTGCGCATCGGCTCGGCCGGCAAGACCTTCTCGGTGACGGGCTGGAAGGTGGGCTATGTCACGGCGTGTCCGGCCTTGCTGCAGCCGATCAGCCGCTGCCATCAGTTCCTCGTCTTTACCACGGCGCCGAACCTGCAGGCCGCCGTTGCCTACGGTCTCTCCAAGGACGACAGCTATTTCACCGGGCTCTCGGGCGATCTCGAGGCCAAGCGCGACCGCATCGGCAACGGCCTGGCCGAGGTCGGCTTCGACGTGCTCGACTGCCAGGGCACTTACTTCATCACCGGCGATTTCCGCCCGCTCGGCTTCAACGGCGACGATGTGGAGTTCTGCAAGCACATCACGATCGAGGCCGGCGTGACCGCGGTTCCGGTCAGCGCCTTCTATCAGGATGATCCACCGACGCATTTCGCGCGTTTCAGTTTCTGCAAGCCCGACGATGTGCTCGACGAAGCGGTCAAGCGCCTCAAAGCGCATTTCGGCTGACCGGCAAGCGATAGTGGGAGCCACAGCAATGAGGCGACTTGCATCGGCGCTCTGCGGAGCGTTCCTGGGGATAGCCACCCTGTGGCTCTTCGCCGCCCCCGCCTTGGCGGAAAGCGGCAAGGTTCCGCGCGCCCTCATCGAGCGGCTCTGTGCGGCCCGCAAGCCCTGCAAGCTCCAGGCCGTGGAACCCGCGGGCAAGATCGCAGGCGGCCGGCCGATCACGGTGATCGAGCTCAACCTCGGCACCCAGCCGCGCGGCCGCAAAGTCACCAACCCGCGCTTCGGCTGCCGGCCCTATCGCCGCGAGTTCTGGCTCATCAGCCCCGGCATCCCGCAACGCCTGCTCGATCTCTGCAACGACGGCTACGGTGCGGCCGGCCTCGGCGAGGACGTCGTCGATTTCGACGACAACGAGCTCACCCACGAGCAAAGCGGCGGCTCGGCCTGGCGCTGGAGCCGGTCGAAGGAGATCCAGCTCTGGCCGCTCAGGATGCGCAAGCAGAGCAGCTGCTCCTTCCACACCGGCGCGCCCGGCTTTCAGTACAAGCGCTGGGACTGGACGCGCTTTACCGGGCAGGGCGCCTACGCCGTCACCAATCGTTGCCGCAAGCCCGGACCGAACGAGGAGCAGGGCGCCTGCGAGCTCGGCAAGGCGAACGGGCGCTACGTGCTGATCCCCAAGATCGCGATGACAGTCGAGGGCGCGCCCTTTCTCGGGAGCTGCGCCGCCACCATCGACGCCTCCGGCCAGCGCGGCTTCGTCGTCTTCGGCAAGCCGACGGGGCGCAGCGTGCCGTCGGTCAAGGCGCTCCTCATCTCCGACCGCGAGCTCCTCGTCACCGTCACCGACCGTGAGTTCCGTGAGGGCGGACGCAGCTGGGTCCACGACGATCACCTGGAAATCTGGCAGGGCCTGCCGATCGCCACCGACAAATGCAGCGAGGCGAAGAAGCGGATGATGCAATGGGGGGTGCGCATCTCCGACGCGCGCATCTTTGCCGACCATGAACGGGCCGAGGCGCTGGTGCTGCTCTCGCGCCAGCGCAAACGCGAGAACGGGCTGGTCATCGCCTCCTTCCGCTTCCGCCTCGAATACAAGGCCGAGGGAATTACCGTCGTCTACAGCAAGGCCGCGGGCCGCCGCCAGCGGATGCTGATCGCGACCAGCCGGATCAAGCGCCGCGATCCGACCTCGCTCGGCGAGGCCTACACCATCCCCCGCGGCGCGGCGCGCTGCGAGCTACGGGACGGCAAGCTCGACGTCGTCCGCAGCGGCGGCTATCACGCGATCATCCAGTCGGAACGCTGAGGGCGCGGGCGTATTGCGCTTTGCGCCACCCTTGCGTCGTGTCCGTCTAGGCTTAGATGGAAAGGACCAGTTTCCCAGCGTCCGGGCCGAACTTTGGCCGTCGCCTTGACGGCGGCCTAGCTCGGGGGTAAGGGGAGGGTCTTCACGATACGGCGGGTGTAGCTCAGTTGGTTAGAGCGCCTGGTTGTGGTCCAGGAGGCCGTGGGTTCGAATCCCATCACTCGCCCCAATTTTTCGCTCATTAGCCATAGAGCAACGTATTTCCGGCAGGTAATACCGGTCTGACCAACACCTCAATTCTTCGATCTCGGTATCTGCATGGAGACCCGAACGGAACGAAATCGGAAAAATTTCAAAATTGCCGATGTCGCCGTTGGCATGACGGTTTGCACGGGATGCGTTGTGTTTCTGGTAACTTCGTTGGGCTTTTGGCCAATAAGTTTAAACACCTATAAAGAAAAAATAATCGTGCCTCTCGTATGGTTTTTCTCGGTGGTCGTGGGAGCGGGTATGGGAGCAAGTGTCGGGGGCCTGACCTGGGCAATTGGGCAGTTTATTTGGCCGCCAAACAAAGACACCACGCCCGGCACTCGTACAGAAATACCTGACTAGCTGTGATTCGGTGGCCGCACCTCCAACCGCCGCTGCACCGGGAATATATGTAAGCCCCAGCGGTCGGCGACGAGGCCCCACAAGCCCTGGCGCGCGCGCAGCATGACGAGGATCGCGACGGCGCCGAGGATGATCAGATACCAGGTGCCGAGCTCGGCCAGAAACTCGCGCAGCACGAAGAAGACCGCGGTACCGACGATCGGGCCTTCGATACGGCCGATGCCGCCGATCACCACAATGAAGATCACATAGGCCGTCCAGTCGATGACGTTGAAGGCGGCGTCGGGCGAGATGCGCAGGTTCTGCAGATAGATGAGCGCGCCGATCACCCCGGTCACCGCCGCCGCCACGACATAGACCACGAGCTTCGCCCGGTAGGTGTTGACGCCGATGCTCTCCGAGGCCGGCTCGCTGTCGCGCATGGCGGTGAGCGCGAGGCCGTGGCGCGAGCGCAGCAGCGCGTAGACCATCCCCGTCGCCACAATCGCCAAGCCGAGACCGATATAAAAGACCAGCATCTCGCGCCCGGCGCGGCTGCCGGCGATGTCGCGGATGACGGCGATGGGCAGGCTCTTGCCCGAGCCGCCGCCGAGCGCGGAGACCTGTGCGAAGCCGAGCCGGTAGACCTCGGCGACAACCCAGGTGCCGATGGCGAAATAGGCGCCGCGCAGGCGGAAGACGACGAAGGCGGTCGGCAGCGCAAAGACGGCCGCGGTCAGGCCCGCGAGTGCCAGCGCGGCAACCGGCGGCACCCCCAAATAGATTGTAAAGACGAAGAGCGCGTAGCCGCCGAGGCCGACGAAGGCCTGCTGGCCCACCGAGACCAGCCCCGCATAGCCCGCGAGCAGGTTCCACATCTGCGCCAGCGCCAGGAAATAGCAGATCTCGACGAAAAGCCGCATATCGGCGCGCCCGCCCCAGAACGGCGTCAGCGCGATGAACACCACGACCCCCAGCAGCACGGCAAGGCCGATGCGGCTGGTGCGCGTTGCGGTGGTGACGCGGTAGGTCACGCCGGTCGGGGCGCTTTCCATCGCTTAATCCACCGCGCGCGGGAAGAGCCCACGCGGCCGCACGACCAGGATGACAAGGAAGGCGATGTGTCCGGCGAGGATCTGCCAGCCGGGATCGATCTGCGCGCCGATCGCCTGGGAGACGCCGAGGATGACGCCGCCGGCGAGCGTCCCCCAGAGGCTGCCGAGCCCGCCGATGATCACCGCCTCGAAGGCGAAGAGGAGGCGCGCCGGGCCGATCGACGGATCGAAGTTGGCGCGCATGCCGAGGAAGATGCCGGCGACCGCCACGACGGCGAGCGAAAGCGCCATGGCGAGCGCGAAGATATGGCGGTTGTCGATGCCCATGAGGCGCGCGGTCTCCGGGTCGTCGGAGGTGGCGCGGAAGGCGCTGCCGAGCGGCGTGCGGAAGAGCAGCAGCTGCAAGCCGCCGATCACCGCCACCGCCGAGGCGAAGACGATCACCGGCATCACGCCGACATTGAGCCCCTCGACGATCTTCAGGCTCTCGACCTCGATCGAGCCGCCGGAGAGCTTGCGGGTGTTGGCGGAGAAGACCTCGAGCAGCGCATTCTGGATGATGATCGAAAGCCCGAAGGTGACGAGCAGCGGCGGCAGGATGTCGGCGCCGAGCGTCATGTTGAGGAGCCCCCGCTGCAGCGCATAGCCGACCCCGAACATGATCGGGATGACGATCACAATACAGAGGAGCGGATGCAGGCCGAGGCCTTCCGCGACCGCGAGACCGACGAAGGAGGCGAGCACGATGAGGTCGCCATGCGCGATGTTGACGAGCCGCATCACCCCGAAGATGAGCGAGAGCCCGCAGGCGAAGAGCGCGTAGAGCCCGCCGACAAGCACCCCCTGAACGATCGCGTTGACCCAATCCATGCGTGATCAGGACACTGTGATTGCGGGAAGGGTGGTTATCTCCCTCTCCCTCTTCAGAGGGGGAGGGCCGGGGAGGGGGTGCAGTCCATGACACGCCTCAATTCCTGAACACCACGACGATTGCACCATCGTCACCCCCTCCCTAACCCTCCCCCTCTGAAGAGGCGGAGGGGATCAAAGTGCACCCTGCCGAGTTCCACCATCTCAGAGCCCGAAATAGGCTTGGCGGATCGCCTCGTGGGTGAGATCGCGCGGCGGTCCGGAGAGAGTGACGTGCCCTTCCTGCAGGCAATAGACGCGGTCGGCGACGCTCATCGCCTGCTGGATGTCCTGCTCGACCAGCACCAGCGTCGTGCCGCCCGCAGTCACGGTCTCCAGCGTTCGGTAGAGGTCGATGATGATCGCCGGCGCCAGCCCCAGGCTGATCTCGTCGCAGAGCAGCAGGCGCGGGTTCGACAAAAGCGCCCGGCCGATCGCCACCATCTGCTGCTGGCCGCCCGACAGCGCCGTGCCGGGCGCATCGCGCCGCTCGGCCAGGATCGGGAACAGCTCGAGCACGCGCGCCAGCGTCCACTCGCCGGTCCGCCCGCCATAGCCGCCGATGCGCAGGTTCTCCTCCACGGTGAGCGAGGGAAAGAGCCGCCGGCCTTCGGGCACCAGCGCGATGCCCAGGCGCACCACATCGTTGGCGGGCAGGGCGCCGATAGGCGTGCCGTCCCAAAGGATCGCCTCGGCCTCGTTGCGCACCAGCCCCGCGATCGAGCGCAGCAGCGTCGACTTGCCGGCGCCGTTGGCGCCGATGATCGCCACCACCTCGCCCTCATCGACGTCGATATCGAGGCCGAAGAGCGCCTGGAAGTCGCCGTAATGCGCGGTCAGATCCCGGATCTGGAGCAAACTCATTCGGCGCTGATCCCCATGTAGATCTGCTGCACGTCCTTACTTGCCATCACGGGTTCGGGGTCGCCGTCGGCGATGATCCGGCCGAAATTGATCACCATCAGGCGGTCGACCACCGACATGAGTGCGTGGACGATATGCTCGATCCAGATCACCGAGACGCCGCCCGCGCGGATCTCCTTGATATGCGCGACCAGCTGACCGCACTCGGCCTCGGTCAGCCCGCCGGCGATCTCGTCGAGCAGCAAAATCTTGGGCTGCGAGGCAAGCGCCCGCGCCATCTCGAGCTGCTTGCGCTCCAACAACGTCAAGCTGCCGGCGAGTGCGTTCGCCTTGTCGATCAGGCCGGTGCGCTCCAGGATCTCGGCGCAGAGGCCGTGGCATTGCCGTTCCGGTTTGCCGGTGCCGAAGCTGGCGCCGACCAGCAGGTTCTCGAAGACCGACATACCGACGAAGGGATGCGGGACCTGGTAGGACCGCCCGAGCCCGATCCGGCAGCGCTCGTGCGGCGAGAGCGCCGTGATGTCGCGGTCCTGCAGGAAGACGCGCCCCGCATCGGGCGCGAGCCCGCCGGTGATCAGGTTGAAGAGCGTCGTCTTGCCAGCGCCGTTCGGACCGATCACACCGAGCGCCTCGCCCGGCGCCAGCGCCATCGAGAGATCGTCGATGACGACGAGCGCGCCGAAGCGCTTGCTCGCCCCCTCAAGCCTCAACAGCGGCGGCCCCGCGCCGATCTCCGTCGACGCGTCGGTCACGCCACTCGTTCGCGCAACTGTCGCATCGCCCCCGAATGCTTCAGGTAATCGGCTCCATCTTGCCGCCGAGCGGAATGCTGGGCGCGGTGTCGTTCGCGGTGATCACCAGATCGTATTTGAACTTCTTGTCGACGAAGCGCCACTGGCCACCGACGAGCGGCGTCTTGGAGACGTTCTTGAACGGCCCGCCCTTGGTCCAGTCGACGGGGCCGACGATCGTGTTCATCTTGGTCTTCACGATCGCATCGAGGATCGAGGCGTTGCTGCCGACATCGGCGGTGCGGCCGAGCACGTTGAACACCACCTCGAAGAGCGCGTGGGCGAAGCCGACCGGCTGCGACCATTGCTGCTTGGTCGCCGCGGTGAAGGCCTCGGCAAGCTGCTTGCAGTTGTGCCCCGTCAGCGACGACTTGAAGGGATGGCTTGGCGTCCACCAGACCTCCGAGGAGAGGTTGTGGCCGTCCTTGCCGAGCGCCTCGACGGAGGACGGGAAGAGGATCGCCTTGCCGACGCTCGCCGCTTTCGGCCGGAAACCCTGCTGCTGCGCCTGCTTCCAGAAGGTCGTGAAGTCGGGCGGCAACACCACGCCGGTCAGGATCTGGGCGTTGGCCTTCTTGAAGGCGTTGATCTGCGCGGTGAAATCGCTGCTGAGGTTCTGATAGCGGCCCGGATCGATCACCTTATAGCCGCGCTTGGCCAGCGCCGGCGGCAGGCCGCGCTGCTTGTCGCCCCAGGCATTGCCGTCACCGTCATTCGGGAAGAGGCCGGCGACCGTCTTGTTGGTCTCCAGCTTGTCCCACATGTTGAGGAAGACGGCGATGATGTCCTCCAGCCCCCAGAAGAAATGGTAGGTCCACTTGAAGCCGGTGCCGGGCTTGCCGCCGCGGGTGAAGAACCAGGGCTGCCACGGCGCCAGCGACGAGACGCACGGCACCTCGTTGGCCTCGCACTGGTCGCCCACCGGGTTCGTCGTCTCCGGCGTGTTGCCGACGCACATGATGTTGACCTCGTCCTTGAGGATGAGGTCGGCCGCCACGGTCGCCGCACGGTTGGGGTTCGACTGGCTGTCCTTGGAAATGATCTCGACCTCGTAGGTGCGCGCACCGACCTTGAGACCGTTGCGGAACTTCTGGCGCATCATCGAGATGGCGAAAGTGTCGGCGACCGCGAACGGCGCGAGCGGCCCGGTGCGCGGGCTCACATGGCCGATCTTGATCTTCTTCGAAGCGGCGAGCACCAGCGGCGCGGGCAACGACGACGCAGCGGCAACGCCGAAGGTCGCCGCACCGGTCTGAATGACGCGCCGGCGGGTGATCGTCTTGCGGGACTTCCCAAATTTCCCAGACTTCTTAGTCGTGCTCATCGTTCTCTCCTCCCAAACCGTTTTGCAGGCCGCTCTCTTGTCTTAAGGCGGCGTATTTGTGCTTTTGTCTCAGAAGCGTCGTGCGTGCCGGCCTATCCTTTCAGCACGCTCAGATGCGACGTGTCGATCAGATCGGGCGCGGTCCAGCCATCGAGGTCGTACTCGTCCATGCAGGACTGGGCGAAAGCCTTCAGACGGTCTTCGGTGCCCGCCGCCGTCGCGCCGAAAAGGGCGTAACGCCGGATCTCCTCATGACTTCCGCTGTAGTTGATCTCGTAGAGCTCGTGACGCCCGCCAAACTCGGTGCCGAGCGCATCCCACAGCAGCTTCATCACCTTGATCCGCTCGACCGCATCGGCGCCGCCGGAGCCGCGCATATATTTGTCGAGCAAGGGCCGCAGCTCGGGGCTCTTGAAGTCGGAGACATGCGAGTTGAGGTAGATGAGCCCGCTGGCCACCGTCTTCTCGATCAGGTTCTTGACCTGCGCATAGGCTTCCGGCGCCAGCACCTGATAGGCCGAGGCCGGCTCCATGCCGGGCAGGATCGCGCCGTTCTGCCAGGGATCGGCGGTCTTCGCCATGGCGTCGGAGAGCCCCCAGATCATGTTCCGCCAGGCCAGCACCTCGCCGATATTCGCCTCCACGCCGCGGAAGGCGCGCGCACCGGTGATCTCGGTCGCACGCATCATCAGACCGGTGATGAAGTCGAGCTTCACCGCGAGACGCGTGCAGCCATGAATCAGTGCGCGCGGCAGGAAGCCGGTCTGCGGGAAGAAGTTGTTCGCCTTCTCCACGTCGCCATAGCAGAACACGTCCTCCCAAGGGATGAAGACGTTGTCCATGATGAAGATGGCGTCGTTCTCGTCGAGCCGGCTCGACAACGGGAAGTCCATCGGGCTGCCCAGCACCGCCGAGCGCCACTCATATGATGTGCGACAGATCAGCTTCACGCCCTCGGCATTCGTCGGCACCATGAAGATGACGGCGTAGTCCTTGTCCTGCACCGGCACCAGGCCGTGATGCGCGACGAAAGTGAAGTGGGTGAGGGCGGAACCGGTCGCGACCACCTTGGCGCCGCTCACATAGACACCGGCATCGGTTTCCTTGGTGACATGGCAGAACACATCCGTCGGGCCCGTGCCAGGTCCCGGCGGCGCGCTGCGGTCAACCGGAGGATGAATGATCGCGTGGTTGACGAAGGGCACGCGCTCCTGGGCGTAGCGGTACCAGCGCCGCGCATTGTCCTGATAGGGATCGTAGAACTCCGCATTCGCACCGAGGGTGGCGAGGAACGCAGCCTTGTAATCGGGTGCCCGGCCCAGCCATCCATAGCCGACCCGCGCCCATTCGGCGATCGCGTCGCGCCCGGCGACCTGCTCCTCGACATTGGTCGGCGCCTGGAAGTAGCGCTGCGTGAAACCGCCCCATTCGGTCGGGCCGGTCAGGACGTTCTTGCCGCTGTTGTGGTCCTCATGCAGCGCGTCGTAGAGGCGCGCCACCATCCGTGCCGTATTCTGGAAGGCCGGGTGCTCGGTGATCTTGCCGACCCGCTCGCCGTAGATCCAGATCTCGCGGCCGTCGTCGAGACTGTCCAGGAACTCCTTGCCGGTATAGGGCAGGGTGGGTGTGCCGGTCTCCGGCGCCGCCGCGCCTT
Organism: uncultured Alphaproteobacteria bacterium; assembly: GCA_964494065.1. Classification (GTDB taxonomy): domain Bacteria; phylum Pseudomonadota; class Alphaproteobacteria; order JAPULJ01; family JAPULJ01; genus DATKZM01. The sequence continues at coordinate 11,641 of CAZBRE010000062.1, read as the reverse complement.
TGGCGGCGGTTGCCCGATCGGTCATGCTTGGTCCTCCCTCGTGAATGCACACGATTGCAAAGTTTCTTATGCGCCCACTCGTAGATGCGGCGGCGCTTGGTTGGACCTTACACCAATTGCCGGGCCGGACGGTAGGTCGTTGGCGCGGACGATCGTTACGCGTCCCGTTCGGCTATCTCGCGGGCATTGCGGCGCACTATTACCGTTTTGGCACGCAGTGCTGGGTGCTCGGACAGGTCGTATCGATCTCGTATTTCGGCTGACCTTTCCGGCGCTCTTCCTTCAGGCGTTTCTTTTCTTTTTTCTGCTCTTGGGACGCCTTGTAGACCGGGCATCGGCTGGTCTGAACGACGGTGCAGTAGAAATCGTCCGAATCGAACCGCAGATAGCCGCCTTCCTTGGGCGAATGCTTGCGGACTTCGCTCTCGCACAGCGACGTCGCCACAGCGCGGGCGCGGTCCATCTTGGGTGCCCGCGCCATGCCCCTGATCTGGGAGAAGTCGATCTTTATCTCCTTGACGCAGGGATACCAGACGTCCTTGGCCTTGTCGTGGCAGTCCGTCCGCACGCGCCGCTGGATGATGGCCTTCTTCGGCGCCGCCAATGCCGTGGGGATCCGGCGCACCACGCCGTCATACTCGCCGCGCGGCGCATCGCCCTCGAAGGCCTCGCCGCGCTCGTCGACATGGGCGACGAGGAAGGTCTTGCTGCGCTTGCTGCGGGTGCAGAGCGCGCTCGCCTCGAGATCGGAAACCGGAGCTGCGCCGCTGCAGCCGATAACGCTGAGCGCGCAGACCAGCGCCATGGCGCGGCCAACGCCGCCGCGCAGCTTGGATGTCTTCGTGGAAGTCATGGACGCTCCGCCTCTCGTCAATGTCTGATCGCCGCCGCAACGACGCTCGCTGCAACCTGTTTCGATTTTACTTTGCGGGCCCGCTCAGCGCATTTGGATATTTCCGGCTCATTTGCGCCGCCGTCGTGCGGGGGTCGATGCCGCCCCTGCGTCGGCGCTTGAGCAGCGCGATCGTGACCGTGGCCTGGATTTGCACCCGCGCGCCGCGGTCGATGCGGAAGAACGGGTCGTAGGGGTAGAACCCGTCGAACCGATGCCGATAGTGCCGGCGCATGTGATACGGAAAGTACGGATAGCCTTCGAGCCGCTCGCGGAGCTCGAGATTGGCATCGGAGCGCCGGTTCAGCACCCGAAAAGCCTTCGCCTTTCGCGTGATCGCCACCTGCGCGGCGCGCCACATCGCCAGATCCTCGGCCAGCTCCCGGGTGCTGGCGATCTCCGCCGCGCGCGCCTGCCGGTCGAGCGACACGTCGCGCGTCGGCGCCAGATAAGTGACCTCGATCTGATCGGCGGCCAGACTGCGCTCGGAGTAGCCGAAGGTCCTGGCTTCGGAGAGCGGCGACATGAGCGGCTTCTGCGGCGGCGCCATGTCGGCGCACCCGGCGACCAAGACCGACAATGAAAGCGCAAGGCCGTGCGGCCGAAACATCGCGGACGGTCTCATGAGACTGTGGTGTGACTGCGGTGGCCTGGTCGGACCATTTTATACGGCCTTTGCGTAGCGCGGTCCATTCACAGGCGCGTTTGCGTGCGCGCAACCGATTGTCATCCCCATATCGACCATGCGAGGCTTTGCGCCCGCCGAACAATCGTGATCGCGACCGATGACATCGCCCGCCGACACGCCGACCGAACTGCTCAGCGTTGCCGAGATGGGCCGCGCCGATCAGGCCGCGATAGCGTCTGGCATTCCGGGCGAACAGCTGATGGAGAACGCCGGCGCCGGTGTCGCGCGGCACATCATGGAGCGCTGGTCGTCCCGTCCCGTCGCCGTGCTGTGCGGACCGGGCAACAATGGCGGCGACGGCTTCGTGGTCGCGCGCCACCTGGCAAAGGCCGGCTGGCCCGTCAAGCTCGGCCTGCTCGGATCGGCACAGTCGCTGACCGGCGCCGCCGCGATCATGGCACAGCGCTGGGAACGGCCGATCGAGACGCTCGACGCCGACATCCTCGCCGGCGCCGAGCTCGTGGTCGACGGCGTGTTCGGCGCGGGTCTCGCCCGGCCGATCACCGGCGCGCTCGCCGCGCTTTTCGAACGTCTCAACACCGATGATACGCCAATCGTCGCAATCGACATGCCGAGCGGCGTCGACGGCGACACCGGCGAGGTGCGCGGCGTTGCGCCACAGTCGGCGCTCACCGTCACCTTCTTTCGCCGCAAGCCGGGGCATCTGCTGCTGCCGGGCCGGCTCGTCTGCGGCGAGGTCGCAACCGTCGATATCGGCATCCCCGCGAGCGTGCTCGAGGAGATCGTGCCGCAGACGCATGAGAACGCGCCCGCGCTCTGGCGCGCGCATCTGCGCATCCCGACGCTGCTCGACCACAAATACACCCGCGGCCACGTCGTCGTATCGGGCGGGGCGGAGATGACCGGCGCGGCGCGGCTGGCGGCACGCGCGGCGATGCGCGCCGGGGCCGGCATGGTGACGATCGCAAGCGCGCCCGAGGCCGCGCCGATCTACGCCACCGAGATGGCCGGCGTGTTGGTGAAGCCCGTCGCCCGGCCCGCCGATTTCGTCGCGCTCCTGGAAGACGAGCGCAAAGTCGCGGTCCTCGCCGGTCCCGGCAACGGCGTGAGCGACGCGACACGGGCCCGCGCCCTGGCGGCGCTGGCAACTGGGCGGCCGGTCGTGCTCGATGCCGATGCTCTCACGGTGTTTGCAGGATCGGCGGATGCGCTCGCCGGCGCGCGCCGCGGCGCGTGCGTGCTCACCCCGCATGAGGGCGAGTTCGCCCGTCTCTTCGGTCATCTAGAGGGCTCGAAGCTGGCACGGGCCCGGGCGGCGGCGTCCGAAAGCGGCGCGGTGGTGGTCCTGAAAGGCGGGGACACGGTCGTCGCAGCACCCGATGGACGCGCGGCGATCACATCGAACGCCCCGGCCTGGCTGGCGACCGCCGGTGCGGGCGACGTGCTGGCGGGCATGGTGCTGGCGCATCTGGGCCAAGGCCTGCCGGCCTTCGAAGCCGCCTGCGCCGCGGTGTGGCAGCATGGCGCCGCCGCCGCGCGCTTCGGGCCCGGGTTGATCGCCGAGGACTTGCCCGACGAGCTCCCCGCCGTGCTGCGCGATCTGATCGGATAGCGCCCCACAGCCGCGGCAACCCTAGGATCCGTACGTCGGATTAACCGTGGGGACGGTTTCCGCTTTTGCCCGGAAATTTTATGATGTAGGAAGGGTTAACAACGCGAAGGCCGCCAACAGACCAAAAACAGGCGCGGCCAAGGGGCTCTGGGTACGGAACAGGCAGGGGGTTCGCAGATGAATGCGGCCAGTGGGCGCAAACTGAAAAGCATGTTTGTTATGCAAGGGGATACATTGGAATACGTGGCGGCCGGCAGTTCATTCCGGCGCATTCGCTCCGACGACATGACCGAGACCGCGCGTATCGATGCGGTCTATACCGACGCAACCGGCATCCCGCATGTCCGCTACGACGTCGTCTTCCAGAAGCCCAACACCGACCCGCATCATGAGGGTCCGCGCAATCTGGCGCTCCGCGCCTTCATCGAGAATTTCTCCCAGCGCGTCTAAACGCTTCGCCGCCAATCGGCATGAGATCGGCCTAGAACGGGGGCAAAGCCGCTCGCGCTCGGCCGTGCGTCCGGCCTATACTCCGCGCCCATGAGGACGAAGACCAGCGCACCCGCCGCCGGTCGCGCCAGGCCCAAAAACAAGCCTGGGGCGGTGCCACTCGCTCTCCTGCGTCAGCTCGAGCGCAAGGTGCTGTGGCTCTCCTCCTGGATGATCCACAACGCGAACCACCTCCGCGCTAGCCGCGACGGGCTCAAGGTCGGCGGCCATCAGGCCTCCAGCGCCTCGGTCGCGACCATCCTGAGCGCGCTCTACTTTCATATCTTGCGCCCCGAGGACCGCGTGGCCGTGAAGCCCCATGCGAGCCCGGTCTTCCACGCGATCCAGTATCTCCTGGGCCACCAGACGCGCGAGCCGATGGAGCGCTTCCGGGCGCTCGGCGGCGCCCAGTCCTATCCCTCGCGTACCAAGGACAGCGACGACGTCGACTTCTCCACCGGCTCGGTCGGCCTTGGGGCCGCGATGACCAGCTTCGCCGCGCTGGTTCAGGACTATCTGCGCCTGAAATCGCTGCTGCCCGCCGACCACCCGCCGGGCCGCATGGTCGCGATCGTGGGCGACGCCGAGCTCGACGAGGGCAACATCTTCGAGGCACTGCTCGAAGGCTGGAAGCACGACATCCGCAACGTCTGGTGGATCATCGACTACAACCGCCAGAGCCTCGATTCGGTGGCCTCGGAGATGATGTACAGCCGCTTCGACGAGATGTTCGAGGCGATGGGCTGGCATGTCATCACCATCAAATATGGCAAGCTGCTCGAAGCGGCCTTCGAGCGCCCGGACGGCGCGGCGCTGCGGCAATGGATCGACGACTGTCCCAACTCGCTCTATTCGGCGCTCTGCTACAAGGGCGAGGGCCAGGCGCACGGTGCGCTCGATACGACCGGCAATCCCGACGATCCGGCCAATCGCGGCTGGCGCCATCATCTGGAAGCCGATCTTGGGAAGAAGCCCGGGATACGGGCGCTGCTCGACGAGCTCGACGATACCGGCCTGCATCGCCTGATGACCAACTTGGCCGGCCACGACATGGCAGCGATGATCGAGGCCTTCGTGAGCGTCGAGGACGACCGGCCGACCTGCTTCATCGCCTATACGATCAAGGGCTACGGACTGCCGTTCGCGGGGCACAAGGACAACCATGCCGGCCTGATGAATCCCGAGCAGATGGCGGCCTTCCAGCGCTCGATGGGCGTGGGGGCAGGGGAGGAATGGGATCTCTTCGCCGGGCTCGACGGCCCGGTCGACGATCTGAAGGCCTTCCTGGAAAACGTGCCCTTCGCGCAGAAGTACCCGCGCCGCTATTCCGACCGCCGCTTCGACGTGCCGGCCGACTTCCCGCGTCCTGCCGCCGAACGCATGTCGACCCAGGACGCCTTCGGGCGCATCCTGAATGAGCTTGCGCGCGGGTCCTCGTCGCTCGCCGAGCGCATCGTCAGCACCTCGCCCGACGTCACCGTCTCGACCAATCTCGGCGCCTGGGTCAACCGTCGCGGCATCTTCGACCGGCGCGACCGCGAGGACGTCTTTCGCGAGGAGAAGGTCGTTTCCGCCCAGCTCTGGGAAATGGGCCATGACGGCCAGCACATCGAGCTCGGCATCGCAGAGAACAATCTCTTCCTCATGCTAGCCGCCCTTGGCCTGTCGGATTCGGTGTTCGGCGCGCGTCTGCTGCCCATCGGAACGGTCTACGACCCCTTCATCATGCGCGGCCTCGATGCGCTCAACTACGCCTGCTATCAGGGCGCGCGGTTCATGCTGGTCGCCACGCCGTCGGGCATCACGCTGGCGCCGGAAGGCGGCGCGCATCAGTCGATCGCCACGCCGCTGATCGGCATGGCCCAGGACGGCCTGGCCGCCTTCGAGCCCGCCTTCGTCGACGAGCTTGCCGAGATCATGGCCTGGTCGTTCGACTACATGCAGCGCGACGGCTCGCATGCGAGCGCCAATGGCTGGGACCGCGACGTCCAGGGCGGCTCGGTCTATCTCCGCCTTTCGACGCGCCCGGTCGACCAGCCCGAACGCGCGATGTCGGAGGCGCTGCGCGCCGGCATCATCACCGGCGGTTACTGGCTCCGACCGCCGGCCCAGGGTGCCGAGCTCGCCGTCGTCTATAGCGGCGCCGTCGCCCCCAATGCGCTTGCGGCCTTCGAAACGATCGCCGAGGACGTGCCGGGCGCGGGGCTCCTCGCCGTGACCTCGGCCGATCGCCTGAATGCCAATTGGACGGCGGCGGACAAGGCGCGACGGTCTGGCAGGGCGGCCGCGGCGGCGCATATCGAGACGCTGCTGGCGCCGCTTGCCCCCGATGCCGGCCTGGTCACCGTGGTCGACGGCCATCCGGGCTCGCTCGCCTGGCTCGGCGCGGTCGCCGGGCACCGGGTCCAGTCGCTCGGCGTGGAGCATTTCGGCCAGGCCGGCGATATCGACGATCTCCACCGGGTCTACGGCATAGACGCGGATGCGATCCTCGATGCCTGCGCGGCGGTGTTGTTGGAGCGCTTGGGCCGCTGAGGGCCGGCGCCGCACTTGAATGATCCGCCCTCCGGCCCTATTAGAAGGGCGCGCGCTTTAGACCGCCTTCCCGCACCGTCATCCGCGGCTCGGCGTGCCGGGAAAGCGGGCGTGGCGGAACTGGTAGACGCGCTGGTTTTAGGTACCAGTGGAGCAATCCGTGGGGGTTCGAGTCCCTCCGCCCGCACCACCCCATCGTTGCGCTGCGGCCTGAAATATCGCCGGGCCGCGCGATTTTCGCCCCAAGGCCCCGGCCGACATCCGAAGGGCCCGTTCCACAAAACGCCCAGGACAAGCCCAAGAAAGCTTCAGGACAGCTCATGCAGGTCACCGAAACGAACCAAGACGGCCTCAAGCACGAGTTCAAGGTCGTCATCGACGCCAGCGATCTGGCCCAGAAGATCGATCTGCGCCTGGGCGAGCTCGCCACGCAGGCCCGCATCCCCGGCTTCCGCCCCGGCAAGGTTCCGCCCAACGTCATCAAGCAGCGCTATGGCGACGCGGTGCTGGGCGAGGTGATGGAGCAGGCCGTCAACGACAGCGCCAATCAGGCCCTCCAGGAGCGCAACATGCGCCCGGCGATGGAGCCCAAGATCGAGGTCCAGGAATACAAGGAAGGCGCTGATCTGGAATACACCCTCGCCATCGAGGTGTTGCCCGAGGTCGAGCCGATGGACTTCTCCACCCTGGAGCTCCAGCGCGTCACGGCCAAGGTGCCCGACGCCGATATCGACCAGACGCTGGAGCATCTGGCCGGCAGCCACAAGGACACCAAGCCCATCGACGCGCCGCGCGCGGCGGTGGTGGGCGACGTCGTCGTGGTCGACTTCGTGGGCCGCATAGACGGCAAGGAATTCCCCGGCGGCAAGGCCGACGACTACCACCTCGAGCTCGGCTCGGGAATGTTCATTCCCGGTTTCGAGGAGCAGTTGCTGGGCAAGAATGCCGGTGACGAGGTCGTCGTGACGGTCGACTTCCCTGACGACTACGGCAACGACGAGCTGAAAGGGAAGCCGGCCGAATTCACGGTCACGATCAAGGAGATCCGCGAATCGGTGCCGGCGGTGATCGACGACGAGTTCGCGAAGGCCAACGGCCTGGAATCGCTGTCCGCGCTGCGCGACAGCGTGCGCGAGACGCTGCAGAGCAACTACGACCAGGTGACGCAGGGCCGCCTCAAGCGCGACCTGCTCGACAAGCTGGCCGAAGCCCATGACTTCGCCGTCCCGCCGGGCATGGTCGAGATCGAGTTCGACATGATCTGGCGCCAGATCGACGAGGCGCGCAAGAAGGACGAGCTCGAGGACGAAGACAAGGACAAGAGCGAGGAGGAGCTGAAGGCCGAATACCAGGCCATCGCCGAGCGCCGCGTGCGGCTCGGTCTGCTGCTCTCCGAGGTCGGCCAGCGCGCCCAGGTCCAGGTCACCGACCAGGAGCTGAACCAGGCGGTGATGGCCGAGGCCCAACGCCATCCGGGGCAGGAGCGCGAGGTCTTTGAGATCTACCAGAAGAACCCCGGGGCCAAGGCCCAGCTTCGCGCGCCGATCTTCGAGAACAAGGTCGTCGACTACATTCTGGAGCTGGCCAAGGTCGAGACCCGCGAGGTGAGCCCCGAGGACCTGCTCAAGCCCGACGAGCCGGAGGGCGAGAGCGAGGCCAAGACCGCCAAGAGTTCCAAGAAGAAAGCCGACGTTAAGAAGAAACCGGCTAAGAAGACGGCCTCAAAGGACGCTTCCACAGAAAAAGACGCGTCCGGAGAATAGCCGCCGCTTCGCTGGCCCGTTCCAAATCCGCCTGCCGCCGGCGCCGGTCGCCATCGATCTCGGCGCCCCCAAGGAGACATCAGAGATGCGTGAGCCCACCACACCCAGCATGATCAACCTCATCCCGACGGTCATCGAGCAGACCAACCGCGGCGAGCGCGCCTACGACATCTTCTCCCGGCTGCTGAAGGAGCGGATCATCTTCGTTGTCGGCGGCATCGACGACAATGTGGCCTCGCTGGTCTCCGCCCAGCTCCTGTTCCTTGAATCGGAGAATCCGAACAAGGACATATCTATGTACATCAACTCTCCGGGCGGCATCGTGACCTCGGGCCTCGCGATCTACGACACGATGCAGTACATCCGCCCCGAGGTTTCCACGGTCTGCATCGGCCAGGCCGCCTCGATGGGCTCGCTGCTGCTCTGCGCCGGCGCCAAGGATAAGCGCTACTGCCTGCCCAATGCGCGGGTCATGATCCACCAGCCTTCGGGCGGCTTTCAGGGCCAGGCCACCGACATCGAGATCCACGCCAAGGAGATCCTGTCGATCCGCCAGCGCCTCAACGAGATCTACGTGAACCACACCGGCCAGGATATTAAGGTTATCGAGGACGCCATGGAGCGCGACCGCTTCCTCAATCCCGAAGAGGCCAAGGAATTCGGCATCATCGACCAGGTCGCGATCAAGCGCCCGGCCGCCGCGTCGGACGAGAAGAAGTCCAGCGGCAAAGACAAATAACGCCGCGATCCGAGACCGCCGGGGCCGCAGCCCGCCAATCTCTGACCCTGTCTAGAGAATTGATTTTGCTTGGTTTCTTAAGCCACGCAATGGGCTGCCCGGCGGCCGCATGGACCCAAGTCGTTGACCTTGTTTTTTAACGAAAATTTGAATTATTTGGTGAAAAGATCGTTACCACATCCCAAATTACGTGGTGGCGACCACGGACGGGGACAGCGAGGGGTTTATGTTTTTGCATTGTCTTCGTCGACTGAGTAGAGTCGCCGCCACCCCCAACCGGCGCGGGACCAGGTCTGAATGAGCAAACCCAACGGCGACTCCAAGAACACCCTCTACTGCTCGTTCTGCGGCAAGAGCCAGCACGAGGTCCGCAAGCTCATCGCGGGCCCGACGGTGTTCATTTGCGACGAGTGCGTCGAGCTCTGCATGGACATCATCCGCGAGGAGCACAAGTCGAGCCTCGTGAAGTCGCGCGACGGGGTGCCGACGCCGAAGGACATCTGCGATGTCCTCGACGACTACGTGATCGGCCAGGATCACGCCAAGCGCGTGCTCTCCGTCGCCGTGCACAATCACTACAAGCGGCTTGCCCACGGCGCCAAGTCGAACGGCGTGGAGCTCGCCAAGTCGAACATCCTGCTGATCGGCCCGACGGGCTGCGGCAAGACGCTGCTGGCCCAGACGCTGGCGCGCATCATCGACGTCCCCTTCACGATGGCCGACGCCACCACGCTCACCGAGGCGGGCTATGTCGGCGAGGACGTGGAGAACATCATCCTGAAGCTGCTGCAGGCCGCCGACTACAACGTCGAGCGGGCCCAGCGCGGCATCGTCTATATCGACGAGGTCGACAAGATCTCCCGCAAGTCGGACAACCCCTCGATCACCCGCGATGTCTCGGGCGAGGGTGTCCAGCAGGCGCTCTTGAAGATCATGGAAGGCACCATCGCCTCCGTGCCGCCCCAAGGCGGCCGCAAGCATCCCCAGCAGGAGTTCCTGCAGGTCGACACCACCAACATCCTCTTCATCTGCGGCGGCGCCTTCTCAGGCCTTGAGAAGATCATCTCTTCGCGCGGGCAGGGCACCTCGATCGGCTTCGGCGCCGACGTGCGCTCGCCCGACGACCGCAAGACCGGCGAGGTGCTGCGCGACGTCGAGCCGGAGGATCTGCTGAAGTTCGGCCTGATCCCCGAATTCATTGGCCGTCTGCCCGTCCTGGCCACGCTCGAGGATCTCGACGAGGACGCTTTGATCCGCATCCTGACGGAGCCCAAGAACGCCCTCGTCAAGCAGTACCAGCGCCTCTTCGACATGGAAGGCGTGCAGCTCAACTTCACCGACGACGCGCTGTCGGCGATCGCCGTCAAGGCGATACAGCGCAAAACCGGGGCCCGCGGCCTGCGCTCGATCATGGAGCATATTCTGCTCGACTCCATGTACGACCTGCCGTCGCTGGACTCGGTCGAAGAGATCGCGATCAATCGCGAAGTCGTCGAAGGGCGGGCCCAGCCGCTCCAGATCTACAGCGACCGCCCGGACGTCGGCACCAGCGCCTGACATCCTTAACAAGGCGTGATCGCGGGCCCACATTCACCGTGTGGGCTTGGGGGACGGGGCCCGGAATTGGGCCCCTGCGGGGGCACGACCTTGAAGGTTCACGCCGTAAACGCCACCTTAAATCCCTGTAGGGTATGGTTGCCGGATAATCCTGCGGCATCGTCCGGCCGATCCCAAAAGAACAGAAACGACACAGAGGCCTGATCCATGTTCGAAATCCAACGTGGCACGCTCTTTCCGGTCCTTCCACTGCGCGACATCGTGGTTTTCCCCCACATGATCGTTCCGCTCTTCGTGGGCCGCGACAAGTCGGTGCGCGCGCTCGAAGATGTCATGGCCGATGACAAGCAGATCTTGCTGGTCACCCAGAAGAATGCGAGCCAGGACGATCCGACCCCCGGCGACATCTACTCCGTCGGCACGATCGGCACGGTCCTGCAGCTCTTGAAGCTGCCCGACGGCACGGTGAAGGTGCTGGTCGAGGGCGGCCAGCGCGCCAAGATCGTGCGCTACGCCGAGAACGAGGACTTCTTCCAGGCCTACGCCGACGTCGTCGAGGAGAAGGTCGGCGACCAGAAGGAAGTCGAAGCGCTGTCGCGCACGGTGGTCTCGCAGTTCGAGCAGTACATCAAGCTCAACCGCAAGATCCCGCCGGAGGTGCTCGTCTCGATCAACCAGATCGACGAGTCGCCCAAGCTCGCCGACACGGTCGCCTCGCATCTGACGCTGAAGATTCCGGAAAAGCAGGAGCTGCTCGAGCTCAATGTCGTCGCCGAGCGCCTGGAGAAGATCTACGCGCATATGGAGGCGGAGATCGGCGTGCTGCAGGTCGAAAAGCGCATCCGCAACCGGGTCAAGCGCCAGATGGAGAAGACCCAGCGCGAGTATTATCTGAACGAACAGATGAAGGCGATCCAGAAGGAGCTCGGCGAGACCGAAGAGGGCCGGGACGAGATCGCCGAGCTCGAGGAGCGCATCAAGAAGACGCGCCTCACCAAGGAGGCCCGCGAGAAGGCCGGCGCGGAGATCAAGAAGCTCCGCACCATGAGCCCGATGTCGGCCGAAGCCACGGTCGTGCGCAACTATCTCGACTGGCTGCTCAACATTCCCTGGAAGAAGCGCACCCGCCTGAAGCACGACATCAAGCTCGCGGAACAGATCCTCAACGACGACCATTACGGGCTTGAGAAGGTCAAGGAGCGGATCCTGGAATACCTCGCGGTGCAGCTGCGGGTGAAGAAGATCAAGGGCCCGATCCTCTGCCTCGTCGGCCCTCCGGGCGTCGGCAAGACCTCGCTCGGCAAGTCGATCGCCAAGGCGACCGGCCGCAACTTCGTGCGCATGTCGCTGGGCGGCGTGCGCGACGAGGCCGAGATCCGCGGTCACCGCCGCACCTATATCGGCT
>CAZBRE010000061.1:0-23521 GCA_964494065.1 uncultured Alphaproteobacteria bacterium | reverse complement strand
TCGGCGTGGTGAACGAGCTCGCCGACCGTGTCGCGGTGATGTATGGCGGCCGCATAGCCGAGGAAGGCACGCGGGCCGAAGTGCTCGGCGCGCCGCGCCACCCATATACGCAAGGGCTTCTGCGTTCGATCCCCTCGCTCGCCCATCGCGGCGAAACGCTGACCGAAATCGCCGGCACGGTGCCTTCGCTCGGGCTTTGGCCGGCGGGCTGCCGTTTCGCGACCCGCTGCCCCAAGGTGTTCGGGCCGTGCAATGCGGAAGTACCCCCCGCGGTGCGGCTCTCCGACAGCCACCGCGCCGCCTGCCATGAGATCGCGCATGAGGTAAGACGGTGAGCGAGGCGCCCGTCACAACGCTGCCGCCGCTCCTCAAGGTCGAGGGACTCAAGACCTGGTTTCCGGTGCGCACGGGCGTATTGCAGCGGGTCGACCGGTGGGTCCGCGCGGTCGACGGCGTGGATCTCGAAATCCCCAAGGGCCAGACGCTCGCCCTCGTCGGTGAGTCGGGCTGCGGCAAGACCACCGTCGGCCGCTCGATCCTGCGCCTGGAAGAGCCGCGCGAGGGGCGCGTGCTCTATGAAAACACCGACCTGCTGGCGCTGTCACGCACGGCCATGCGCCCGTATCGCCAGGCTATGCAGATCGTCTTCCAGGACCCGACCTCCTCGCTCGATCCGCGCATGCCGGTGCGCGATGCGATCGCTGAGGGTTTGCGCTCCTTCCGCATCGGCGCGAGCACGCGCGAGCGCACCGAGCGGGTCGCCGAGCTGATGACCCTGGTGCGCCTCGACCCCGAGCAGATGTGGCGCTATCCGCACGAGTTCTCCGGCGGCCAGAAGCAGCGCATCTGCATCGCCCGCGCGCTCGCGGTCGAGCCGAAGCTGCTGATCTGCGACGAATCGGTCTCCGCCCTCGACGTCTCGATCCAGGCCCAGATCCTCAATCTCCTCCGCGAGCTCCAGTCGAGGCTCGGCCTCACATATCTTTTCATCACCCACGATCTCGGCGTGGTCGGCCATATCGCCGACCGGGTCGCGGTGATGTATCTGGGCCAGATCGTCGAGACCGGCAGCGTCACCGAGATCTTCGAGGCGCCCAAACACCCCTACACCAAGGCTCTACTGGCCTCGGTGCCGAGCCTCGACCTCGAGCGCGGCGGCGCGCGCCCCGCCGCGCCGGGCGACCCGCCCGATCCTGCCAATCCGCCGGCGGGCTGCCGCTTCCACACGCGCTGCAAGGAGGTGTTCGAACCCTGCGCCGAGACGCCGCCGGCCCTGATCGACACGGACGGGCGCCTCTGCCGCTGCCACCTCTACGATCCCGCACACCGGGCGGACGCGTAGCTGGATTAGTCCGCCGGCGCGGTCACCGGCGCGCGCTCCGGCAGCGGGAAGAACGTAACGAACCGCGCCACGACCGCCTTGTCACCCTCGACGGCGATATCGCCCGCACGAACCGCCGCGTCCAGATCGCGCCCGCCATAGACGATCATGGCCAGCGTGTCCGGGTCGCAGGTAACGACGGCGTCCGGCTCCACCGCTGTTCCCGGCTCGATCTCCAGCCGGCCTTTTGAGACGACGGCGCTGAACGGCTGGCCGTTCAGGACGAAACCGATCCGCGCCTTGAAGCCCCCCGCCGTCGCACCGTCGAACATCGTCCGGAACGAGAGCACGACCGAGTTGACGCTCATCGGCAATCCCATCGGCTTGCTGGGCGAGCGCGCCGCCCAGCGGCCGATGTCGCGGATCAGCGGCTCGAGCTCGAGGCCCCAGTCAGTGAGCGCGTAGACCTTGGCCGAAACGGGCGCCGGCAGCGTCAGACGCACCACGATGGAGGCCTCCTCCAGGTCCTGCAGGCGCTGGGCGAGCACGTTGGGGCTGATCCCCGGCAGGGCGTGACGCAGGTCGGTGAAGCGCCGCGGGCCCAGCATAAGCTCGCGCACCACCAGCAAGGCCCAGCGCTCGCCGACCAGTTCCAGCGCGTGCGCGGTGCCGCATCCGTCGTCGTAACTGCGTTTCCCCGACATGAGCCCGAACCCTACGAGAATCCGACTTGACAATCTAGAAGTCCTAATTTAGGAGTATATAGTACTAAATATGAATTAAACAACCAAGCAACGGGAGACGAACGATGCGGGTCATGGTTCTGGTCAAGGCGAACAAGGACAGCGAAGCGGGCAAGATGCCGGACGAGGCGTTGCTCAGCGCGATGATGGCCTTCAACGAAGAGCTCGTGAAAGCGGGCGTCATGAAGGCCGGCGAGGGGCTCCACCCCTCCTCGAAGGGCGCCCGCGTCAAGTTCTCCGGCGAGGAGCGGACCGTGCGGCACGGGCCGTTCACCGACAGCAACGATCTCGTCGCCGGCTTCTGGCTGTGGGAGGTCGGCTCGCTGGACGACGCGATCGCCTGGCTGAAGCGCTGCCCCAATCCCCATCACGAGGACACCGAAGTCGAGATCCGCCCCCTCTTCGAAGCAGCCGATTTCGGCGAAGTGATGACGCCGGAGCTGCAGGCGCAGGAAAAAAAGCTGCGCTCCGATATCGCCCAATAGATGCCATCGTGCTGAACAACGATCGACCCCCGGAGAAATAGGGAGACCTGTCATGGGTAACACGAACCCCGTCGTGCATTTCGAGATGCCGTATGACGACCGCGCCCGCATGGCCGCGTTCTATGAAAAGGCGTTCGACTGGCAGACGCAGATGCTCGGCGAGGAGATGGGCAACTACGTCGTCGCCACGACGACCGAGAGCGACGAAGGCCGATCCACGACGCCGGGCGCCATCAACGGCGGCTTCTATCCGCGAAAGCCCGACTGGCCGGCGCAGCACCCGTCCGTCGTCATCGCCGTCGACGATATCCAGGCATCGATGAAGAAGGTGCGCGACGCCGGCGGTCAGGTGCTGGGCGAGCCGATGGATATCCCGGGCATCGGCCTCTACGTCGCCTTCGTCGATACCGAAGGCAACGGCGTGACCATGCTGCAGCCGGGCGGCTGACGAGCGGAACCCGAAAATCAGGAGCGAATTATGGCGTCCCTACGCAAGATCACGCCGTGCCTTTGGTTCGACGGCCAGGCCGAGGATGCGGCCAAGCACTACGTCTCGATCTTTAAGAATTCGAAGATCGGCAAGATCAGCCGCTATAGCGACGAAGGCACCGACGTCCACGGCCGCGCGCCGGGCTCGGTAATGGTCGTGGAGTTCGAGCTCGAAGGGCAGAAATTCATAGGTCTCAACGGCGGCCCGCAATTCACCTTCAGCGAGGCGATCTCCTTCATGATCGATTGCGAGACCCAGGACGAGGTCGACTATTTCTGGGAAAAGCTGGGCGAGGGCGGCCGGGGTGTCGCCTGCGGCTGGCTGAAGGACAAGTTCGGCCTCTTCTGGCAGGTCGTCCCCAGCGTGCTGCCGCGAATGCTCAGCGACGGCAACGCCGAACAAGCCGCACGCGTCACCAAGGCCTTTATGCAGATGACGAAGTTTGACATCGCCGAACTTCAGCGCGCGTATGACGGATCCGCCTGAGAACGGCCGCACCGGATGACCTCGAAAGCTTCACCATGGCGCTCACGCTCTATTTCCATCCCCTCTCGTCCTACTGCCACAAGGCGCTGATCGCGCTTTACGAGTCCGGCACGCCGTTCGAGCCGATTGTCGTCGACTTCAGCGACGAGGCCTCGAGCGCGGCATTCAAATCCGCATGGCCGATCGCCAAGCTGCCGGCCCTCCGCGACGACGACCGGGACCAGACGATCGGCGAATCGACGGTCGTCATCGAGTATCTCGACGTCCACTATCCGGGAAAGCACCGCCTCGTTCCGGTCGATCCCGATCGCGCTTTGACGGTGCGCCTCTGGGATCGCTTCTTCGACAACTACATTCACATGCCGATGTTCTCGATCGTGGCCGACCGGCTGCGTCCCGAGGACAAACGCGATCCCTTCGGGGTCGCAACGTGGTCCGCGCAGATCGCGAACAGCTATCGCCTTGCCGAAGCGCAGCTCTATGGCCGAACCTGGATCACCGGCGATGCCTTCACCCTCGCCGATTGCGCGGCCGCGCCGCCGCTCTTCTACGCCAACACCATCGTTCCCATCGGCGCGGAGCACCCCAAGCTCGCGGCCTACCTCGACCGTCTGATGGCGCGGCCCTCCTACGCGCGCGTGCTCAAAGAGGCCGAGCCCTATTTCGAAATGTTTCCGTTGGAGAAGAAACCTAGGATCGCCCGCTAGGGCAGAGCCACGCAGTCCCACCGCAGCGAGGACCAAATGCCAAAGCAGATCTTCGTCAACCTGCCCATCCGCGACCTCGAAAAGTCGATGGCCTTCTACGAGGCGCTCGGCTTCACCGTCAATCCGCAGTTCACCGACGATACCGCCGCCTGCATCGTGATCAGCGACACGATCTACGCCATGCTGCTCACCCATGATAAGTTCAAGCAGTTCACAACGAAGGACATCGCCGACGCCACCAAAACGACCGAGGTGCTGACCGCACTCTCGGTCGAGAGCAAGGATGCGGTCAACGAGATGGTCGATGCCGCCGTCAGGGCGGGCGGGACCGAGCCCCGCGATCCGATTGACTACGGCTTCATGTTCCAGCGCGCCTTCGACGATCTCGACGGCCATACCTGGGAGATCGTGTGGATGGATCCGAGCCAAGTCATGGGAGATACAGCATGAGCCAACGAACCGGTCTTCTGCTGGCAACGAAGAAAGGCGTCTTCGTCCTCGAGGGCGACGCCGAGCGGCGCGACTGGAAACTGAGCGGCCCCTTCTGCGAGGCCTGGCCGATCAACCACGCCGTCGCCGACCCCGCGACCGGCACGATCTATGCCGGCGGCGGCAACGAATGGTTCGGCCCGGCGGTCTGGAAATCGGAGGACCGCGGCAAGAGCTGGAGCCATTCAAGCGAGGGCCTCGCCTACGCCGAAGGCAAGGACCCGATCAGCGCCGTCTGGAGCCTCGCTGCCGCCAATGGCAGCCTCTATGCCGGCGTCTGCCCGGCCGGGCTCTTCCGCAGTGACGACGGCGGTGTCACCTGGTCTCACATCTCCGGCCTGCAGGATCATCCAACGCGCCCCGAATGGCAGCCGGGCGGCGCCGGCCTCATCCTGCACACGATCCTGCCGCACCCCGCGGACGTGAAGCAGATGTGGATCGGCATGTCGGCGGTCGGTGTCTTTCACACCGCCGATGGCGGCGCCAGCTGGGAGCCGCGCAATTCGGGCACCCGCAACGATTATTTCCCCGAGGACCAGCGCTATCCCGAGTTCGGCCAGTGCGTGCATTCGATCGCCATGGCCGCCGGCAAGCCCGAGCGCCTCTACCAGCAAAACCATTGCGGTATGTATGTGAGCGAGAACGGCGGCATCGAGTGGCAAAGCATCGAGGCCGGCCTGCCCTCTACGTTCGGCTTCCCGTCCGCCGCCCATCCGCGGGATCCCGACACGCTCTATCTCTTCCCCCTCAACGGCGACACGGTCGGCCGCTACGCCCCGGACGCCAAGGTCGCGGTTTGGCGCACCCGCAACGGCGGCGCGAGCTGGCAGGACCTCCGCGCGGGCCTGCCGCAGGAGGACGCCTATCTCTCGGTGCTGCGCCAGGCGATGGCAACGGATGCCGCCGATCCTGCCGGCGTTTATTTCGGCACGACCTCCGGCGCCGTTTACGCGAGCGCGGACGAGGGTGAGAATTGGCACTGCATCGCCGAGCACCTGCCGCTGATAAGCTCGGTCGAGACCTTCACCTACGACGCCTGAGCCCTACACCCGAGCCAGATTGCCATGCCCAACGAAACCGCGCCGCCCCCGACATCGCCACCGACCGGATCGAACGCAACACAGGTTCGCGTGGTTCTGCCCGGCCCCCTCCTCCGCCTCTTTCCCGGATCGGAGCGCGAGCTGGTGGTGAGCGCGGGCACCGTCGCCGAGCTCCTCGACGTCCTCGACGCGCGCTGGCCCGGCATGCGCGACCGGCTCTGCGATTCGCGACCGGCGATCCGCAAGCACATCAACATCTTCGTCGATGGCACCTCCGCCGAGCTCGAATCCCCACTTCCGCCGGGCGCGGAGGTCTTCATTCTGACCGCGATGAGCGGCGGGTAGTGCCTACAAATGCGGCAAGATGGGGCCAGGCCGATTTTCACTCCCCGATATGCCCGTGCCGGTTGACGTGTGTGTGTTCGCGCACCTATGCTTGAGGTGAGGGAAGGCAAGCAACTCGCCGCGCTAACAGCAGAAAACCGATGTCGCCACTGGACACCGCGCAAAAGCGGCTGCAAGACGCCGTTGACCGCTTAGATGCGGCCATTCGGACGAATCCGCGCCTGAACGGCGCCGATTCCACAGCCCTGCAGGAAGAAGTGAACAGCCTTCGACGGCAAAACGAGGCGCTCGCCGAAACCAAGACGCAGATTTCCTCGCGCCTCGACAGCGCCATCACCAACATCCGCACCGTCCTGGAGGCCTGACCGCCCATGGGCCAAGTCGCCATCTCGATCAACGGCCAGAATTATCAGATCACCTGCGACGACGGCCAGGAAGAGCACCTGCGCTCGCTCGCCCAGATCGTCGACTCGCGGGTCGAGGAGCTGGTCTCCGCCGTCGGTCAGGTGGGCGATATGCGCCTCCTGGTGATGGCTAGCCTGCTGCTCGCCGACGAGGTCTCCGAGACCAAGGACGAGGTCGAGGCGATGCGCACCAAGGCGGCCGAGGCCGAACAGGCGGGACCCGCCGCCGAGGCCCAGCTCGCCAGCGGCATCGAGGCCATGGCCGCGCGGATCGAGACGATCGCGGCAAGCCTCGAACAAGCATAATCGTCCCCAGCGCGTGACCACCAAAACCGCGCCCGCCGATCCCCGCACTGCCAAGCGGGCGCTGCGTGCGCATGCCCGTGACCGTCGCGCCGAAGCCCACGCAGCGCTCGCCGCGACCGCGGGCGACGCCCTGCGCGACAACGTTCTGGCGGCAATCGAGATCCCGCGCGGCGCGGTAATCGGCAGCTACTGGCCGTTCCGCGACGAGATCGACTGCGCCCCGCTGCTTCACCATCTCCATGACGCCGGGCACGAGATCGGCCTGCCCGTTGTGACGGCGCCGGCCAAGGACGGCAAGCCGCGGCCCATGACCTTCCGGCCCTGGCGCCCCGGCATGCGCCTCGCCAAGGGCCGGCTCGGCGAGCCGACGCTGCCGCCCGATGCCGATTACGGCGCCGGCGACCTCGTTCCGACGCTGCTCCTCGTGCCGCTCCTCGCCTTCGACCGGCGCGGCTACCGGATCGGCTATGGCGGCGGCAACTTCGATGCCACGATCGCCCAACTTCATGCTGCGGGCAGCCCGCTCATCACGGTCGGCCTGGCTTACAGCGCGCAGGAAGTCGATGCCGTGCCGACCGAGGCGCATGACGAGCCGCTCGACTGGGTCGTCACCGAGCGCGAAGCCATCAAGACCGGCGCGGCCTGCTGATGCGCATTCTCTATTTCGGCGATGTGGTGGGCAGGAGCGGACGCGAGGCCGTCATCGCCCGCGCGCCCGAGCTGCGCGAGCGCTTGAAGATCGACTTCATGATGGCTTGCGGCGAGAACGCGGCCTCGGGCTTCGGCATTACCGCCAAGATCTGCGCGGCCTTCTACGCCGCCGGCATCGACTGCATCACCCTCGGCAACCACGCCTGGGACCAGCGCGAGATCATCGGCTACATCGACGGCGACCCCAAGCTGCTGCGCCCGGCGAACTATCCCACGGGCACGCCCGGCCGCGGCCTCGGCGTCTTTGACGCGACCGCCGGCCGCAAGGTCATGGTGATCCAGGTGATGACGCGGCTGTTCATGGACCCGCTCGACGATCCCTTCCCGGTCCTCGACGAGGCGCTGCGCCGCCACCGCCTCGGCCACGCCGCCGACGCCATCGTGGTCGACCTCCACGGCGAGGCGACGTCCGAGAAGATGGCGCTCGGCCACCATGTCGACGGCCGCGCCTCGATGGCTGTCGGCACCCACACCCATGTGCCGACGGCCGACACGCTGATCATGCCGGGCGGCACCGCCTATCAGTCCGATATCGGCATGTGCGGCGACTACGATTCGGTGATCGGAATGAAAAAGGAAATCGCCCTGCCCCGCTTTACCAGGAAGATGCCGGGCGAGCGCCTCGCCCCCGCCGACGGCGCGGCGACGGTCTGCGCGGTCTTCGTGGAAACCGACGACCGCACGGGGCTTGCCGCCAAGATCGCGCCGGTCCGTATCGGCGGGCGTCTGCCGGAGACGATCCCGGAGCTCTGATAGGCCTCCCCACGGATTGCCGTCAATTCGTCCGATCCCGTATAGTCCCGCCACGCCATCCACATGCATACGGACACGCATCAGGGGACATCGATGGGGGATTTCCTTGCTTTCCGGCGCATGGTGACGCCGCTCATCATCCAGATCCTGTTCTGGGTCGGCCTCGCCTTCTGCCTCGTCTTCGGCCTGCTCATGATGGTCAACTCGCGCGGCCAGCTGCCGCCGATCATCGCCGGTCTGGTGCTGGTGCTGATCGGGCCGATCTTCGTGCGGGTGCTCTGCGAGATCATCATCACGCTCTTCCGCATCGAGGAGAACACCCGGACCTGACCGGGCCCCAAGACTCCCCAGGACTTATGAGAGGCGGTGCCATCGCCGGGCGAAGGGTGTTATAGAGCCGGCCAAGCCCGAAACGGATATCCGCAACGAAACGACCCCACAACGAGACGTTTGAGACGATGGCCGGCCATTCCCAATTCAAGAACATCATGTACCGCAAGGGTGCGCAGGACAAAAAGCGCGCCCAGCAATTCGCCCGTCTCGCGCGCGAGATCATCGTCGCGGCCAAGGAGGGCGGCGGCGACCCGGACGCCAATTCGCGTCTGCGCGGCGCCATCGCCTCGGCGCGGTCCGCCAACATGCCCAAGGACAATATCGAGCGCGCGATCAAGAAGGCGGTCGGCGGCGGCGACGAGGACAACTACGAGGAGATCCGCTACGAGGGCTACGGGCCCGGCGGCGTCGCGGTGATCGTGGAGGCGTTGACCGACAACCGCAACCGCACCGCCTCCGAGGTCCGCGCTGCCTTCTCCAAGTTCGGTGGCTCGCTGGGTGAGACCGGCAGCGTCGCATTCATGTTCGAGCGCGTCGGCAGCGTCGCCTATCCGGCGGACAAGGCGTCGGCCGATGCGATGTTCGAGGCCGCCCTCGAGGCCGGGGCGAGCGACGTCGAATCGAGCAGCTCGGGACACGAGATCACTTGCGAGCCCGACGAGCTCAACACCGTCCGCGAGGCGCTCGAAGCCAAGTTCGGCGATCCCGAACGCGCCGAGCTGGTCTGGAAGCCGACCAGCACCACCGAGCTCGACGAGAACCAGGCCGGCTCCCTTTTCAAGCTTCTCGAAGCGCTCGACGAAAGCGACGACGTGCAACGCATCGCCGCTAATTTCGACGTCTCCGACGACATCATGAGCAAGCTCAGCGCCTGATGCCAGCCGCGCGCGCCGCCGCGCCCGAAACCTCACCGGGGGGACCGATTTGAAGACCTACAAAACCACCATCCAGGTCGAATGGGCGCATTGCGATGCGGCGGGGATCGTCTTCTATCCGCATTTCTATACCTGGTTCGACCAAGCGACCGAGCGCCTCTTCTCGGCCAACAACCTCTCCTATCCCGAGATCGACCGCGACTTCGATTCCAACGGCATGCCGCTTCTGGAGACCGGCGCCAAATACGCCAATGCCTGCCGCCTCGGCGACACGCTGACGATGGAAAGCTGGGTCGATGAGTGGGCGGGCAAGACCTATCTGGTCAAGCACAGGCTGACCCATGCCGACGGCCGACCGGCGCTCGAAGGCTTCGAGCGGCGGGTCTGGGTCAAGCGGGATGCGGAGAGCCCCGTCGGCATCCGCGCCGTTCCGGTGCCCGATGAGGTGATCGCGCGTTTTACCGACTAACGTTACTGGCCAAAGCGTCCGCGCCGTCAGCCCGCGCTTTGGCTCTGCGCCGCGGCCAACACCCGCTCTGCCGGCATCGTCACCGTCGCGGTCGTGCCCGTGCCTTGCTCGCTCTCGATCGCAAACGTGCCGCCATGAACCTCGGTCATCGAGCGGGCGAGCGGCAGGCCAAGGCCGGTGCCCTCGTGCTTGCGCGCCAGCGAGCTGTCGACCTGACCGAAGGGTGACAGCGCCTTCTTTATTTCCATCGGGGTCATGCCGACACCGGTATCGGCGACGGTAAAGGCGATCTCGCCCGCCGGCGTCGTGTGCGCGGCGATCGTCACCGTCCCGCCCGGCTCGGTGAACTTGACGGCGTTGGAGAGGAGATTGAGCAGGATCTGCTTGATCGCGCGCTCGTCCGCGAACAGGTTCGGCAGCGTCTCCGGGATGTCGCAGACCAGCGTCAGCTCGGCCGCCTGCGCGCGCTCGCGGATGATCCGCACCGACGCCTCGATCACCTCGCCCACGACGATACGTTCCTCAACCAGGTCCATCCGCCCAGCTTCGATCTTGGAGAGGTCGAGGATGTCGTTGATCAGGCTGAGCAGATGCGCGCCGCTTTCGTGGATATCGCCGGCATATTGCTTGTATTCATGCGTGCCGAGCGGCCCCAGCAGTTCGGCGTTCATGATCTCCGAAAAGCCGATGATGGCGTTGAGCGGCGTGCGCAGCTCGTGGCTCATATTGGCCAGGAAGTCGGACTTCGCCTTGTTGGCGGCGTTGGCGACATCGCGTGCCTGGGCCAGATGTTCGGCCAGCTGGCGCAGCTCCTCGCCCTGGGCCTCCAGGCGGGCCTGCATGTGCTCGAGCTCCTTGACCCGGCTGTTGAGCTCGCGCCGGTTGCGCTTCAGGGCATCTTCGGAACGCTTGCGCTCGGTGACGTCCGAATACGTCACCACGAAGCCACCGTCGCGCAGCGGCGTAGCGTTGGCCTCGAGCACCGTACCGTTGGGCATCACCCGTTCGAAGCTGTGCGCCTTGCGGCCGAGTGCCGTCTCGGTCACCCGCGCGATCAGTGCGTCGGGGTCGCCCGGCCCGTAATCGCCCCGATTGGCGGAGCGGTGGATGACATCGTGGTAGCTGCGGCCGGGAACCAGCATGTCCCGCGGCGTATCGATCAAGTCTTCAACCCGTTCGTTCGACACGATGACGTTGAGCTCGCTGTCGAAGGCGACCAGGCCTTGGGCCATGTTCTCCAGGATCGCCTGAACGATGTCGGACCGCGCGCCCAGTTCTTCTTCATGTTGCTTGATGTCGGTGATGTCGGCCAACACGCTGATCGTGCCGCCGTCGCTGGTCCGGCGCTCCATGGCCTGCACAACCCGGCCATCGGCCAGCACGACTTCGGTCGCTGCACCCGGTTGGCTATGCTGGAGCTGGCGCTGCTCGATCCAGGCCTCGCGCGCCTCCCCCTCCGGCATGCCCGCCAGCTCCGCGCTGATCTGCAGCACGTCGCGGTAATGCATGCCCGGCTGGATGTCTTCCTCGCGGCCGGGGCACATCCATTCCCGGTACTGGTTGTTGCACACCACCAGCCGGTCGCCGCTATCGCACAGGACGAGGCCGGCGGGCACGCTCTCGACAGCGTCCACCAGCCGCGCGTTGGTTGCAAAGAGCCGCTCGAGCAGCTCCTCGTTCTCTTGTTCGGTCCAGACGCTGTCGAGAAAGTTGCGGTATCCGTTGCGCGAAACGAAGATCAAGCCGCAGGCATAGATCACCGCCATCCCCGCCATCACCAGCGACGTCTCGTCGCCGGCAAAGATGAAACGTACTGCCGGCGGGATCAGACTGGCGACGATGAAGCCGTAGCAGGCCGCCGGGAAATTCGACATCGCCGCGACCGCCCCCGCAGTCATGCCGCAGATCACGAAGGCGACGATCAGCATATGGATCGGCGGGCCACCCACCGGCACCAGGAAGGCTGCCAGGCCCCACAGCAGACCGAACAGGCTGATGCGCAGGACCGCCCGATTGAGGGTCCGCGGCCGCACGCGCTCCGGCGGCCGCGCGTTGCGGCGCAGGTGGCGGCGCACCAGAACGGCGAGATTGAGGACCCAGATCAGACCGGCCCAGCCAAGGAGAAACGGTTTCGGCGCGGCATCCCAAAGGACCGCCGCGATCAGCGCCGAATTGATGAGGTTGGTGAGCCCCATCACATTCGTCTGTCGGATCAGCGAGGCGATTTGGCGGAGCTGCACGCGCTCGCGGATATCAATGCTCGGGCTCAGAACCGCGGCCCAGATGCGCAAACGGTCCCAAGCCGCGCGAAGACGGCCGCGAGCTTTCAGCCTGAGTGCGGCTTCCACCATGCGAACGAATGCTTTCTCGGAACGCGAGGGTTCCGGCCACGAATTCAACCGGCCTATAGAGCCCTACTAGTCTCAAATTTTTGGTTAATTATGTGTGTTGCCCGGCTTCGCCCTAATCCCGACAAATTACGGGTTAGAGTGGGGCCGGTGCCGCAGGCCGCAAGGAAATGTCTCCACCACTTCCACAAGATATGGTATTGACGTGATGCTCGAACCTCATGATTTGGGGCTCGCACGTTGATTTCTGCGCCTTTTGCGTACTCAGGCGCGGCCCGAACGAATGGACCCGCTCGCGAGATGATCCTCCTCGGCCTTGATCCCGGACTGCGCCGTACCGGCTGGGGCGTCATTTCGGCCGACGGCAACCGTCTGCGCCACGTGGCCAATGGCGAGATCGCAAGCGATCCAGCCGCGCCCATTGCGGAGCGCTTGGCGGTGCTCCACGACGGCGTCATGGCCGCCATCGAAGCCCACCAGCCGGACGAAGCGGCAATCGAAGAGACCTTCGTCAACCGCAACCCCGCCTCGGCCTTGAAGCTCGGTCTCGCCCGCGGCGTCGTGCTGCTCGCGCCGGCACGCGCGGGGCTGCCGGTCGCCGAATATGCCGCGAACCGCGTCAAGAAGGCGCTTGTCGGCGCCGGTCATGCGCAAAAGCAGCAGATCGCGGCGATGATCGGCGTGCTGCTGCCCGACGCGAAGCCCGCCGGCGCGGACGCCGCCGACGCGCTCGCCGTCGCCATCTGCCACGCCCACTACCGCAGCGCGCCCGCCGGCCGGCTCGAGGCGCTTGCAGCCGGTGCCGCGGCCGGAGGCCACCCATGATCGCCTCGCTCACGGGGACGCTCGCCACACGGGACAGCGACCAGGCGGTCGTCGATGTCGGCGGCGTCGGCTATCTCGTCTTCGCCTCGCGCCGCACCCTGGAGGGCCTGCCGGGCATCGGCGAGGCGGTGCGGCTTCATGTCGAGACCCATGTGCGCGAGGACCACATCCACCTTTACGGCTTCCTCGACGAGGCCGAGCGGCGCTGGTTCCGCACGCTGATGACGGTCCAGGGCGTGGGCGCGCGCGTTGCGCTGGCGATCCTCTCGGTGCTCACCCCCGACGAGCTGATCCGCGCGATCGCCGCGCAGGACAAGACCGCGGTCTCGCGCGCCGAGGGCGTCGGCCCCAAGCTCGCGGTCCGCATCGTCACCGAGCTCAAGGACAAGGCCGGCGAGGCGACGCTGGCGCAGGTCGCCCGCATCGGTCCCGCGGCCGGCGCCCTGCCCGGCGCCGCCGGGCCGACGGCTGACGCCGTCTCCGCCCTGGTCAATCTGGGCTATGGCCGCAGCGAGGCCTTCGGTGCCATCGCCGAGGCGGCACGCGCCGCCGGCGCCAGCGCCAGCGTCGAGGCCCTGGTCAAGGCGGGTCTGAAGGAACTCGGCGCATGACGAGCGACGCCCCCAACCTCCGCACGGTCGATCCCGCGGCCGATGTCGAGGACCAGCAGGACACGACGATCCGGCCGCAAAGCTTCGACGAATTCGTCGGTCAGGACGCGCTGCGGCGCAACCTCCGTGTCTTCATCCAGGCTGCGCGCGAGCGTGGTGAAGCGCTTGACCATACGCTCTTTTTCGGCCCGCCCGGCCTCGGCAAGACGACGCTCGCGCAGATCATCGCGCGCGAGCTCGGCGTCGGCTTCCGCGCCACCTCGGGGCCGGTGATCGCGCGCGCCGGCGACCTCGCCGCGATCCTCACCAATCTCGAGCCGCGCGACGTCCTCTTCATCGACGAGATCCACCGCCTCAACCCGGCCGTGGAGGAAATCCTCTACCCCGCCATGGAGGATTTCCAGCTCGATCTCGTCATCGGCGAAGGACCGGCGGCGCGCTCGATCCGCATCGATCTGCCGCCCTTCACCCTGGTCGGCGCCACCACGCGCTCGGGCCTCATCACAAACCCCCTGCGCGAGCGCTTCGGCATCCCGCAACGTCTCGAGTACTATGCGCCCAAGGATCTGGAAGCGATCGTGCTGCGCGGCGCGCGCGTGCTCGATACCGCGTTGACACAGGAGGGTGCAGCGGAGATCGCCCGGCGCTCGCGCGGCACCCCGCGTGTCGCCGGACGGCTGCTGCGCCGTGTGCGTGATTTCGCCGCGGTTGCCGGGGTCGCGGAGATCGGCCGCGCCGAGGCCGACCACGCGTTGACCCAGCTCGAGGTCGACCGCACCGGACTAGACGCCATGGACCGGCGCTACCTCAAATGTCTTGCGGAGAATTACGGCGGCGGACCGGTGGGCGTCGATACCCTGGCGGCGGCGCTGTCCGAAGCGCGCGACATGCTCGAGGAGGTCATCGAGCCCTATCTGATCCAGCAGGCCCTCATCCAGCGCACGCCGCGCGGGCGGATCGTCGGCGATGAGGGCTACCGTGCGCTCGGCCTCACCCCGCCGCCGCGCAGCGAACGCCAATTCGACCTGCTCGAAGGCGGGGACGGATCCGTCGATGAGCGCTGAAAGCCAGGCGGCAACGACGCCGGGATCGGGCTGGGCCAACCCCGCCGACGGGGTTCATCAGTTCCCGATCCGGGTCTACTACGAGGATACGGATGCACTTGGCATCGTATACTACGTCAACTACTTGAAGTTTGCCGAGCGCGCTCGTACAGAGATGCTACGACTGCATGGTCACGATCAGTACGATCTCTTGGCCGAGCAGGGTATCGGCTTCACCGTGCGGCGCTGCGAGGTCGACTACCATGCCCCGGCGCGGCTTGACGATGTGCTAGAGGTGCAATCGAGCCTTGAGGCGTTGCGCGGCGCGAGCCTGAATCTTAATCAATCGGTAATGCGTGATGGGGTCCTACTCGCGCAACTGAAGCTCAAGATCGCCTGCGTGGACGCTGCCGGCAAGGCGGTGCGGGTGCCAGACGAAATAAGGGCGCTTTTTGAACCCCCCGATGGCGATCGGGCGGATGGGTCGGAGTAACGATGGATTTAGCGGTTGTTAACCTAATCGACGTGTCAAATTTGGCTCACTGGGCAAACTGGGCCGGACACGGTGTCACGGTCATTGCCACCAGCGGCGTCGAACAGCTTGCCCAGGCGACCACCGGCGGGGCCGGCACCGCGGGCGGTACCGCGACCGGCGGTGCCTCGGCGATCGAAGGCGTCAACATCGGCGCCTCCAAGGGCCCGATCGACCTCTCCGTCTGGGGCATGTTCCTCAACGCCGACATCATCGTGAAGGCGGTGATCATGGTGCTCTTGGGCGCCTCGTTCTGGAGCTGGGCGATCATCTTCGAGAAGCTGATCCAGGTGCGCGCGGCCAACCGGCGCTCGACCACATTCGAGGACTCGTTCTGGTCCGGCGGCTCGGTCGATGAGCTTTACGACCGGGTCGGCCAGCGCCCGACCGATCCGATGTCGGCGATGTTCACCTCGGCGATGCGCGAATGGAAACGTTCCACCGGGACCGGCAAGAAATTGCGCAGCTCGGCGGAAAACATGTCGCTTCAGGACCGCGTCGAGCGCGTCATGAACGTGACCATGGGCCGCGAGATGGAGCGCCTGGAGCGCTGGCTCGGCTTTCTCGCCTCGGTCGGCGCCACCGCGCCCTTCGTCGGCCTCTTTGGCACGGTCTGGGGCATTATGAACTCCTTCGGCGCGATCGCGGTGCAGAAGAACACCAACCTCGCCGTCGTCGCCCCCGGCATCGCCGAAGCATTGCTGGCGACAGCGCTGGGTCTCGTCGCCGCGATCCCCGCCGTCGTCGGCTTCAACAAGTTCTCCAACGATCTCGGCCGCTACGCCATCCGCCTCGAAGGGTTCGCCGGCGAGTTCGGCGCCATCATGTCGCGCCAGATCGAAGAGGACAGCAAGTAATGGCCGTCTCGCTCCATCACGGCCGCGCGCAGGCCGGCGCCAAGCGCCGGGTCTACCGCCCGATGAGCGAGATCAACGTGACGCCGATGGTCGACGTCATGCTCGTGCTGCTGGTGATCTTCATGGTCACGGCGCCGCTGCTGACGGTGGGCGTGCCGGTCGATCTGCCGCAGACCAAAGCGCAGACGCTCAACAAGCCTGACGAGCCGCTGGTGATCAGCGTCAACGCCGAGGGCAAGGTCTATATCCAGGAGACCGAGATCCCGCTCGACGAGCTGGTCGCCAAGCTGCAGGCGATCACGGCCGCCAAACGCGACACGCGCATCTATGTGCGCGGCGACAGAAACATAAACTACGGCCGCGTGATGCGGGTGATGGGGATGATCAGTGCCGCCGGCTTTTCCAAGGTGGCGCTGATTGCAGAAATGACCGAAGGTGACGGGTCCGGGGGGACTCCGTCGAAACGCACCAATCCAGGTTCTGGGGAAGCCGGGAAAACGAAAAAACCAAGGCGATAGTTCCCATGCGCCAAGGCGTCGTTTTTTCAGCGCTGATGCATATCACGGTGGCGGTCCTGATCATCGTGGGGCTGCCTTTCGTGAAGCGGCCGGTGCCACCGTTGGCGCCGCCGGTCGTCGTGGAGATCCTGCCGATCACCGAGAACTCCAACCCGCGTCCCGGCCGCAAGCGCGTGGAGAAGGTGAAGAAGCCGAAGGCGGACAAGGCCGAAACCCGGCGCTCGGCCAACCAGAAAAAGGCCGAGGACCCGCCGAAGGTCAAACCGAAGCCGAAACCGGTCGTCGAAAAACCGAAGCCGAAACCCGTGCCCAAGCCCAAGGTCGCTGAGAAGCCGAAGCCGGTACCCAAGCCCAAGCCGAAGGTGGTCGAAAAGCCCAAGCCGATACCGAAGCCCGAGCCCAAGGTGGCGGCCCTGCCGAAGCCCAAGCCCGAGCCGAAACCAAAGCCGAAGCCCGAACCCAAGCGCAAGGCCGATGCCCCCAAGCCCCAGCCCCGCGTCAAGGCCAAGCCCAAGCCCAAGCCGCGCGCCCAGCCCAAGCCGAAGAAGCGCATGACGCTGGCCGGCATTCTCGATTCGGTCGACAAGCTGAAGCGCGACGCCAAGATCGCGCCGCGCGAGCGCACCGCGCCCAACGAACGCCGCGGCTCGCCGCGTCACGACCCGACGCTCAGCCTGTCGCGCAGCGAGTTCGATGCGCTGCGCCGCCAGCTCAGCGGCTGCTGGAACTTCCCCGCCGGCGCCAAGGACAGCGGCACGCTGATCGTCGAGATCAAGGTGGTCGTCAACCGCGACCGCACGGTGCGCGAGGCGCATATCGTCGACGTCGACAAGATGCGCCGCGACCCCTATTTCCGCGCCGCCGCCGAAAGCGCCCTCCGGGCGGTACAAAACCCGCGCTGCAGCCCGCTCCGGCTGCCGCCCAGCAAGTACAGATTGTGGCGGAACATGACATTGGAATTCGACCCCAGGGAGATGCTCGGAGGATGATGAAAGCGCGCAGAAGTTATTCGAGCGGCTGGTCGGTCCATGCGGCGCTGCTGATCGTTGGTCTTATCACTGGCCTGACCATGCTGGGCGGGCGCCCGGCACTGGCCGAGCTGCGGGTCACCGTGGGCGATCCGAACGCCAACCCGCTGCCCATTGCCATCACCAATTTCCACGGGCCCAACGACAAGGCGCGGCGCGTTGCCGCCGACATCGCCCGCGTGGTCACGGCCGATCTCGAGCGCTCCGGCCTCTTCAAGCCGATCGACCGCAAGGCGTTCATCCAGAAGACCGACACGATGAACCTGCAGCCGCAGTTCTCCGACTGGAAGCAGATCGGCGCCGAAGGCCTGGTTCACGGCTCGGTGACGCTGAAGAGCGACGGCCGCCTGCGCACCGAATTCCGGCTCTGGGACGTGCTCGCGCAAACGCAGATGGTCGGCAAGGCCTACGAGACACCGCCGGCCAACTGGCGCCGCGTCGCGCATATCATTGCTGACGCGATCTACAAGCGCGTCACCGGCGAGAACGGCTATTTCGACACGCGCGTGGTCTACATCGCCGAGAGCGGGCCGGTGACCGCGCGCGTCAAGCGCCTCGCCATCATGGACCAGGACGGCGCCAACCACCGCTTCCTCACCAACGGCGCCAATCTGGTGCTGACCCCGCGCTTCTCGCCGTCGACGCAGGAGATCACTTATCTCTCCTATGTCGGCAACCGGCCGCGCGTCTACATCTACAACATCGACACGCGGCGGCGCGAAGTGGTCGGCGAGTTCCCGGGCATGACCTTCGCCCCGCGCTTCTCGCCCGACGGCAACAAGATCATCATGAGCCTCGCCAGCTCCGGCAATTCGGAGATCTACACGATGGATCTGCGCAGCCGCGTTGTGCGCCGGCTGACCAATCACCGCGCGATCGACACCTCGCCCTCCTACTCGCCCGACGGCGCCAAGATCGTCTTCAACTCCAACCGCGGCGGCTCGCAGCAGATCTACACGATGAACGCGAGCGGCGGCGACGTGAAGCGCATCAGCTTCGGCAAGGGGCGCTACGCGACCCCGGTCTGGTCGCCGCGCGGCGATCTCATCGCTTTTACTAAAATTGGCAAGGGCGGCTTCGCCATCGGTGTCATGCGGCCGGACGGCTCCGGCGAGCGCCTGCTCGCCAACGGCTTCCTCGTCGAGGGCCCGACCTGGGCCCCCAACGGCCGGGTGCTGATGTTTTTCCGCCAGCCCCGCGGCGGCAGCCCGCAGCTTTTCACCATCGATCTGACCGGAAAGAACGAGCGTCCGGTGGCAACACCGCTCGGCTCGTCAGATCCGGCCTGGTCGCCAACACTTCCTTAAGGTGCATCCGTGTCTATTCATTCCAGCAGATGCGCCCACGAATTCGATGGCCTGGAGAGACTATCGGATAACCAGCGGCTGACAGCCCCGCGCACGGCGAAATCGCCGATTGGTCATTGCGGAGCACAGCGCGCGGACCTACCTGCCGAGCAACGGCAGGCCTTCAAATTCACCAAAGAGAGCGGTACAGGAGTAGTTTAAATGGTGCTGAAGAAAGCAATGATTCTTGCTGCGGCAACGGCACTCCTGATGGGCTGTGAGACCGGCCCGAAGAGTCAGGGGAACGTTTCCGGCGGCGGTTCCGCCGGTGGGGGAGCCAATGGAAGCTGGGTGGCGACCGCCCAGCGATGTGGCGGAGAACGCGTGTTCTTCGACTTCGACGAGCACGACCTGCAACCGGCGGCGCGCCGCACGGTTGAGTGCTGGGCCAACTATCTGAAGGACAAGCCCGGCGTGACCGTCCTGGTCGAAGGCAATGCCGATGAGCGCGGCACCCGCGAGTACAACCTCGCGCTGGGTGATCGCCGCGCCAATGCGGTGAAGAACTACCTGGTCGCGCTCGGCGTGAATGCGCGCCGTGTGCGGACGATCAGCTACGGCAAGGAGCGGCCCTGGGTGCCCGGCGCCAACGAAGCTGCCTGGGCGAAGAACCGCAATTCCAAGGCCGTGCCATCCGGCCCCGGTTCCTGATCCGGCGCGATTGGAGCGGTGATTTCTGCCGGAACCGCCGCCCCAGTTTCGCCAAACCAACCAATAGGATGCGCCGAAAACCGGGGACGGCGCTTCGTCTATGCCCGTATCTCATTCAGGCGTAGAGCCAACTGAGGCCCCGAACTAAGACCCAAACCTAACCTATGGCCGATATGACCCATCCGCACCGCGTCACCCCGTTCGCCACGGCCGGATTCTTGCTGGCCCTGGCGGTCGCGCTTGTCCAACCCGCGCTCCCCGCCTTCGCGCAGAGCGAGGAACTGAACGAAGTCCGCAACGAGCTCGCCCGGCTCCAGCGCGAAGTCACCGATCTGCGGCGTCAGATCGCCCGCAAGGATGGCGGCGGTGGCAGCGGCGGTGGTCGCAACACCCCGCGGTCGATCGGCGGCGAGCTGCCGCCGACCTTGGCCGCGCGCATGGAGGTCCGGCTTTCGCAGCTCGAGGGCCAGGTTAACCGGATGACCGGCAAGATCGAAGAGATCAACCACGGCATCAGGCAGCTCGGCGAGAAGCTCGACAAGGCGGTGTCCGACATCGAGCTTCGCCTGTCCGCGCTTGAGAAGGGCAAGCCGGTTGCGCGCGGTGCGCGGACCGGTGACGGCGAACGCCGCACGGCGCGTCGGGGCGACGGTGATCGCCGGGGCGGTGCGGGCCGCGCCAGCGCCGGCGGCTCGAGTGCCGGATCGGGTTCGGGATCGAGGGGCGGCTCGACGGGTGGCGCGGAGGGCGGCACGACAGGTGGTGCAGCGGGCACGACGTCCGGCGGGGGCGAGGAACTCGCCAAATTGCCCGACGGCAAACCGGCCGAGCAGTATCAATATGCGATGTCGCTGCTCCGCCGCGGCAACCACGACAAGGCCGCGGGCGCGCTCAAGGCCTTCATCCGGCGCTATCCGAACGGCACGCTGACCGGCAACGCGGTCTACTGGCTGGGCGAATCCTACTATGTGCGCGGCCAATACCGTGAAGCGGCGATCCATTTCGCCGAGGGCTTCAAGAAATTCCCCAAGAGCCCGAAGGCGCCGGCGAACCTCCTCAAGCTCGGCATGTCCTTCGGCAAGCTCAAGAAGAACCGCGAGGCCTGCGCCAGCCTCTACGAGCTGCGGCGGCGCTATCCGCGGGCGCCCGCCTATATCCGCCGCCGCGCCGCCGGCGAGCAGCGCCGTCTGCGCTGCGGCTAGTGGTATGGTTCCAACAAAAGGTTCCCGCCCGGAACCCTTTGTTGGAAGCTGAATGCCACTAGAAAATTTATCTGGTGGGCCGATTCACCTGACAAATGGTACCCATAGAAATGGGTACCATTTGTCATGATCGGACAATTAGGCCGGGAATCGCACGCCTTGGGAATAGCGGCGCCAGAGCGCTGAACGCGCCAGACTTCGCCCGCGCCATGGCGCGGCTCGGGCCCTTCGAGCGCGCGCCGCATGTGGCGGTCGCCGTATCGGGCGGCGCCGACAGCATGGCGCTGACGCTGCTCGCCGGGCGCTGGGCGCGAGACCAGGGCGGCACGGCAACCGCCATCACCGTCGATCACGGGCTTCGTTCCGACTCCGCCAAGGAAGCCCGCACGGTCGCAACCAGGTGCCGCGACCTCGGCCTCGCGCATGTCATCCTCACATGGGCCGGCGCCAAGCCCGCCAGCGGCATCCAGTCGGCCGCCCGCACCGCGCGCTACGATCTGCTCGGCGCATGGTGCCGCGAGAACGGCGTGCTTCACCTGCTGACCGCCCATCATCTCGAAGACCAGGCTGAAACCGTTCTGCTGCGCCTCGGCCGGGAAAGCGGCCCCGAAGGCCTCGCCGCCATGCCTGCGGTGAGCGAATTCCCGCAGTTCCGCCTGCTGCGCCCGCTGCTCGACACGCCTAAGATGGAGCTCGAAGCCACGCTGGTCGCAGCGAACCAGGCTTGGCTCGAAGACCCGAGCAATCTCGATCCCGCCCATACCCGCACCCGGATCCGCACCTTCGCCCGCCGCCTCGCCGAAGCCGGCGTCGAGCCGCAGGATCTCGCCGCGACCGCCGCGCAGCACGCGGCAGCACGGGCCGAGGCCGACGACGCGGTCGCCGCTTGTCTTGCCGCCGCCGCCGAGATCCACACCGAGGGCTGGTGCACCCTCAATCCCGCACAGCTTGCCAGGAGCGACGCTGAGACCGCGCGCCGGGCGCTCGCCCGCATCCTCGTCGCCATCGGGGGGCGCCGCTACGCGCCGCGCGGCGCCAAGCTCGATCGGGTATGGGCCGAGTTGATGGACGGCAAATTGAGCGCCGCCCGCACGCTCGGCGGCTGCCGCATCGTGCCTTGGCGGAAAACCCTGCTCATCTGCCGTGAGCCGGCCGCCGCTGCCGAGCGGCTTTCCGTGGCAGGCCCCGGTGAGATCCGCTGGGACGATCGTTTCACGCTCACCCTGAGCGGACAAAGCGCTCGCAAGGCGAATGCGCTTACGATTACCGGGCTGGCGATCGCCCGGCTCGGCCGCGCCGGCTGGAGCGCGGTGGCAGGCGATGCGCCGGGGCTTCGACAGACCGCGATCCCGCCGCCCGTCCGTCCCTCGCTGCCCGCGCTCTGGTCGGGCGAGACCGTTATCGCCGTTCCACATCTGGGCTATCGGCGTTCCGGCGCCGAAACGCCACCGATGACGCTCGAAACCCCGGTTTTCGCCCCAGTATTGCCATTAACTAAGGCGCGTTTCGGCGTTGCGAAATGACGCAGATCGCCTACATACTATCCAGGCGTCCGCAGGATTCGAGGCGAGGGGGCGGAGGCGGTATGCGGCAGGTCGGGAAATTGGTTTCCCGAGACCTATCAGCCGCATCGCGTTGGTGCCCCATAAGATCGTAAAGGGTTTGATCGTAAAGGGTTCTGCAAGACAGGCGTGGCAGACTGGCGAAACGGCCGAATTCGGCCGGATGCCCGGGGCCCCGCGAAGGAAACGGTGATCACGTGAATAACTTTGGCAAGAATCTCGCGCTCTGGGTGATTATCGGCCTGCTGCTGATCGCCCTCTTCAATCTGTTCCAGGGCTCCTCCAGCAGCCGCGATCCAAACAAGCTTGCCTATTCGGACTTCGTCCAACGCGTTGAAAGCGGCTCGGTCCGCTCGGTTACCATCAAGGGCGAAAAGATCACCGGACGCCTCGCCGACGGCTCGACCTTCGCCACCATGAAGCCGACCGAGGACCCCGACCTCATCAAGCGCTTGCTCGCCAAGAACGTGCAGGTCGAGGCCGCGCCCAAGGATGAGGGCATGCATCCGCTGCTCTCGGTCCTGATCTCGTGGTTCCCGTTGCTGCTGATCATCGGCCTCTGGATCTTCTTCATGCGCCAGATGCAGTCGGGCTCGGGCCGCGCCATGGGCTTCGGCAAGTCGCGCGCACGCCTCCTCACCGAGAAGGTCGGCCGCGTCACCTTCGAGGACGTCGCGGGCGTCGATGAGGCCAAGCAGGAGGTCGAGGAAATCATCGAGTTCCTGCGCGACCCGCACAAGTTCCAGCGCCTCGGCGGCAAGATCCCCAAGGGCGTGCTGCTCGTCGGCCCTCCGGGCACCGGCAAGACGCTGCTCGCCCGCGCCATCGCCGGCGAGGCGAACGTTCCCTTCTTCACCATCTCCGGCTCCGACTTCGTCGAGATGTTCGTCGGCGTCGGCGCGAGCCGCGTCCGCGACATGTTCGAGCAGGGCAAGAAGAACGCCCCCTGCATCATCTTCATCGACGAGATCGATGCGGTCGGCCGTCATCGCGGCGCCGGTCTCGGCGGCGGCAATGACGAGCGCGAGCAGACCTTGAACC
>CAZBRE010000060.1:12797-23644 GCA_964494065.1 uncultured Alphaproteobacteria bacterium | reverse complement strand
CCGTCATCCAGCCCGGCGGCTCGATCCGCGACGACGAGGTCATCGCCGCCGCCGATGAGAAGGACCTCGCCATGGCCTTCACCGGAATTAGGCACTTCCGGCACTAGTTGGCGCGCTTCTGCTCGTACTTCACGCCCCAGAGCACGATGAGCCCGGCGATCAGGAAGACGAGGATCGCCGCCATGCCGACGCGGAAGCTGCCGGTGGCAAACGCCAGCCCGCCCACCGCGAGTGCGCCGGCCCAGCTCGCCACTCGGCCCGCGAGCCCGTAAAGCCCGAAGAGCTCGGTCCTAATTTCGGGCGGTGCCATGCGCGCCATCATCGAGCGGCTCGCCGCCTGGGCAGGCCCGAAGAAGACGCTGAGCGACAGCCCGAATACCCAGAACAGCGTCTCGGTTTCGACCAGGAGCGCGCCGGCGGCGAACACCGTGATCGCGGCAACGGCGATGAGCACCGTGCGCTTGGCGCCGAAGAAGTCGTCGACCCAGGCGAACCCCACCGCGCCCAGCCCCGCCACCACGTTGAGCGCGATGCCGAATTCGAGGACGTTCGAGAGCTCCCAGCCGTATTTCTGCCGCGCATAAACCGCGCCCAGGGCAAAGAGCGTGTTGTAGCCGTTCGAATAGAGCAGGAAGGCGATCAGGAAGCGCACGATCGGACGGAACTCGCGCCAGCGCTTGGCCGTCGTCCACAGCGCGCCGATGCCGTCGCGCACCACAGCGCGGGCGGGCTTGCCGGTCGCCGGCCGGTCGGGCACGAAGAGCCAGAAGGGGAGCGAGAAGAGCACGATCCACGCGGCGACCAGGATGTTGGTCGCGCGCACGTTTTCCAGCGCGCCGTCGGAGCGGTCGAGGCCGAGCCCCAGTGGGTCGGCCTGGACCAGCACGAAGAGACAGATGATGAGCGCCGAGAGCCCGCCGGCATAGCCGAGCCCCCAGCCCCAGCCGGAGATACGGCCGACCCGGTCCTCCGGCGCGATGTCGGGCAGCATGGCGTTGTAGAACACCATCGAGACCTCGAACGCCGTCGTCGCGATCACCGCGAGCACGAAGCCGAGCAGCAGGAACGCGGCCGTCGGCTCGACGAACCACATCAGCGCCGTCGCGATCACCATCACCGCGGTGATCACGCCGAGCCAGGGTTTGCGCCGCCCGCCCTGGTCGGCGAAGGCGCCGAGGATGGGGCTCAGGAGTGCAGTCAGTACGCCGGCCACGCCGTTGGCGATCGCCCACAGCGCGCCGCCCTGGTCGGGGTCGCTCGCGACCGCGCCCGCATAGTAGTTGGCGAAAAGAAAGGTGCTGATGACGGTCGGGAAGGGCGAGTTCGCCCAGTCGTAGACGCACCAGGCGAACTGCCGCCACGGGCCGGCGGGCCTCGTCGCCGAAAGAGCCTGCCCCGCCATTCGCGTCTTCCCCTGCACACCCTGATATCGAAGCATGCCACACGGTCGAAGCGGGCGCACGCGCGGTGCTCGAGGGAACAAACTTAAGGGGGACTCTCCAGCACCATCAGCAGCACGCTGTACATGAGCTGGCCGATATTGTCGGCGTACTCGCCCTTTCCGGCCTGCGCCAGGCGCTTGAAGAACGGCTCGCCCGCGGCACGGACCTTATCGGAACGGGCGATCAGGATGGTCGAGACCTTGCGGGTGTGGCCGTCGCCGGCGAAGCGCGTCGCCAGCGCGAAGGCGCGGCCCCAAGCGCCGCGATGCGCAGGCGCGTCGCCGATCACCAGGATCATGTTCCGCGAGCGCCGGTTCCAGGCCATGTCGCGCGCGCGGACGAGGCCCGCCTCGACGGCCTCGGGCCAATCGCCGCCGCCCTTCGCATCGAGCCCGTTGATGAAGGTTTGCAGCCGCCGCTCGCCGGCCGGGTCCATCGCCGTCAGCGGCAACGAACGCACCAGATAGGCTTCCTTCGCCCCGCGGTCGCGGTAGACGACGAAGCCGACCCGCAGCCGCGGCGAGGCCTTGCGCAGCACCCGCGCGGTCAGGATCAGGTTCTGCTGCATGGACTTGATCTCCTTGCCCATGCTGCCGGTCGTGTCCATGACGAAGACGAGGTCGAGATCGCGCACGATCGCCGACTTCTGATAGTAGGGGAACAGCATCACCGCGATCAGGATGAAGCTGCCCATCGCCGAGGCGAAGAGATCCAGCGCCGAGAGGCTGAAGATATTGATCTCGCGCGACGGGCGTTTCATCGGCGAGAACGGTGGTCCGGTGCGGTCAGGCGCATCGGCGGAGTATAGCGGTGGTGAGACTGAAAGAACTCACCCGGGCCGTGATTCCCGCGCAAGCGGGAATCCAGTGCTCAATGGGCGTCGCCGTCTCCGTTAGCTCGACACGAGCGCGCGGATCTGGCGGTTGGCGACGGCGAGCATGGCGAGATCGACGCTCTCCTGGGTGCGCAATTCGCCGAGCAGCCAGTTGAGGCGTTCGACCATCGGGCGGCGCGCGTCGGCCCAGGCTTCGGCAACCGCCTCCGCGGCGGACGGCGTGTCGCCGGCGGCTTCGAGCACGCTCTGGCAGAGCTGGAACTGGTGCCCGTAGAGATCCTCGACCAGCGAGGTGACCGCGAGATCGTTCCAGTAATCGCCCGCGCCCAGCCGCTCGGCCTGCTCGCGCAGCCAGTCGAGGCCGAATTTCTTGCCGAGCGTGAAGTAGAGCGCCGCGGTCGCCTTCATGTCGCGTTCGCGCCCGCCGGCCAGACGTACGATGTCGCAGGCAGAGGCCATGGTGTCGAAGGCCGCGACGCGCTCGGCGAGCTTCGCGGGCACGCCCTTCTTGGCCAGCGCCTTGGCGCGCGCATCGACCTTGGCCTGCTCGCCGCCGGTCAGCACCTTGTCCAGGTTCTTCCACAAGGCCGCGATGCCGGGACGGAAGCTCTCGGCCACGCCGCGCACGTCGATCGGATGGCGGAGCCCGCGCAGGAACCAGAAGGTCGTGCGCTCGATGAGCTGGCGCGATTCGCTCAGCATCTCGATCTGCACCTCGGCCGACACCGTGTTGTCGAGCGCCTCGATGGCGCGCCAGCTGTCGCGCAGCTGGAAGACGTCGCGGGCGACCAGATAGGCGCGGGCCACGTCGGCGGGCGCCATGCCCGACTTCTCGCCGAGCTCGTGGATGAAGGTCGGGCCCGCCCGGTTGACGATCGAGTTGGTGACGTAGGTCGAGATGATCTCGCGTTTCAGGCGGTGCTGGTTGATCGCCTCGCGGTAGGGCTCGTGAAGCGGCTTGGGGAAATAGGCGATCAGGTCCTGCTCCAGCAGCGGATCGTCGGGCAGGTCGGTCTCCAGCAGCTGGTCGAAGAGCACGATCTTGGCGTAGGCGAGCAGTACAGACAGCTCCGGCCGCGTGAGGCCGCGCTTGGCGGCGTCGCGTTCGGCAACCTCCTCGTCGTCGGGCAGGAACTCGATCGCCCGGTCGAGCCGGTTCTCGCGCTCCAGCGCCTTCATGAACTGCACCTGCAGATCGAGGCGCGTGCCGCCCATCGATTCGACCAGGCTCAGCGCCTGGGTCTGCAAATAGTTGTCGCGCAGCACGAGCGCGCCGACCTCGTCGGTCATCGTCTCCAGGAGCTCGTTGCGCTGCTTCATCGTCATGTCGCCGGCCTGGACGACCTGACCCAGCAGGATCTTGATGTTGACCTCGTGGTCGGAGCAGTCGACGCCGGCGGAATTGTCGATGGCGTCCGAATTGAGACGCCCGCCGTGCTGGGCGAACTCGATGCGCCCGCGTTGGGTCACGCCCAGGTTCGCGCCCTCGCCGACCACCTTCGCCTGCAGCTCGGTCGCATCGACCCGCAGCGCGTCGGTGGCGCGGTCGCCCACCTCGGCGTGGCTTTCCTTCGACGATTTCACGTAAGTGCCGATGCCGCCGAACCACAGCAGCTCGGCATCCGCCCTGAGCATGGCGCGGATCAGCTCGTTGGGCGTCACCTTGTCCTTCTTGAGGGCGAAGGAGGTCTTCATCTCCGGCGTCAGCTCGATCGACTTCGCCTTGCGCTCGAAGATCCCGCCGCCCTTGCTGATCAGCTTGGCGTCGTAGTCGGTCCAGTTGGAGCGGGGCAGATCGAACAAGCGCTTGCGCTCGGCAAAGCTCTTCTTCGGGTCCGGATCGGGATCGACGAAGATATGCAGGTGGTTGAAGGCGCCGATCAGCTTGATGTGCTCGCTGAGCAGCATGCCGTTGCCGAAGACGTCGCCCGACATGTCGCCCACGCCGACCACGGTGAAGTCTTCGGACTGGATGTCCTTGCCGATCTCGCGGAAGTGACGCTTGACCGCTTCCCAGGCGCCGCGCGCGGTGATGCCCATCTTCTTGTGGTCGTAGCCGACCGAGCCACCCGACGCGAAGGCGTCGCCGAGCCAGAAGCCATAGTCATCGGAGACGCCGTTGGCGTAGTCGGAGAAGGTCGCCGTGCCTTTGTCGGCGGCGACCACCAGGTAGGGATCTTCGTCGTCGTGCCGGACCACGTTCGTGGGCGGCACGATGTCGTCGCCGACGCGGTTGTCGGTCAGGTCGAGCATCCCGCGCAGCAGGGTCTTGTAGCATTCGACCCCCTCGGCGAGCTGGGCTTCGCGGCTGGCGTCGGCCGGCGGCTGCTTGACCACGAAGCCGCCCTTGGATCCGACCGGCACGATGACCGCGTTCTTGACCATCTGGGCTTTCATGAGCCCCAGGATCTCGGTGCGGAAATCCTCGCGCCGGTCCGACCAGCGCAGGCCACCGCGTGCCACCTTGCCGCCGCGCAGATGGATGCCTTCCACGCGGGGCGAGTAGACGAAGATCTCGCGGAACGGCCGCGGCAGCGGCAGCTCGTCGATCAAGCCGCTGTCGAACTTGATGCTGAGATAGGGCTTGTGCCCGCCATCGGCGGCCGGCTGGTAGAAGTTGGTGCGCAGCGCCGCCTGAACGAGGTTCATGAAGCGCCGGATGATGCGGTCCTCGTCCAGGCTCTCGACCCGCTCCAGACCCTCCTCGATGCGCGCGGTGATCTTCTTCTCCGCCGCTTCGTTCACCTCCTCGGGATGGAAGCGCTTCTCGAAGAGCTCGACCAGAAGCTGGGCAAGCTCGGTATTGGCGTCGAGCGTGTCCTCCATATAGGCTTGGCTGAAGGGGATCGCGGCCTGGCGCAGATACTTGGCGAGGGCGCGCAGGATGACGATGGCGCGCCAATGCAGGCCGGCGCCGATGACGAGGCGGTTGAAGCCGTCATTCTCCATCTCGCCCAGCCAGATGCGGGCGAAGCTGTCCTCGAAAGCCTCGCGGATCTCGCCGAGCGCGATGGCGCCGCCGTCGCGCCGCACCACGCCGAAGTCGTGGATCCAGACCTCGGGCTGGCCGGCCGGCGCGACCTGATAGGGCATCTCGTCCATCACCCGCAGGCCCATATTCTCCAGCATCGGCAGGACGTCGGAGAGCGCCACCGCATCGTCGCTGTGATAGATCTTGAACCGCACCGCGGTGTCGGGCGCCTCGATCGGCCGGTAGAGGTTGAGCGCCATCGTGTTGGTCTCGAGCGCGTCCTCGATCTTCGCAATATCGGTGAGCGCGTATTGCGCATCGAAGCGCTCTTCATAGGCGGTCGGGAAGGCGTCGCCGTAGCGGCGGAAGAGCTTGAGGCCCTTGTCCTCGCCGCGGAGGTGGATCAATGCGTCGCGCAGCTCATCGCCCCAGGACCGGCTCGCCTCGACCAGCAGCGCCTCGATCTCGGCGACGTTGTAGTCCGGAATGGCGCCGGGCTCGGTCTTGACGATGAAATGCACGCGCGCCAACACCGATTCGTCGCCGATCTGCGTCTGGAAGGCCGTGATCGGCCCGTTGAAGGCGGCTTCGAGGATCTTGCTGAACCGCTGGCGCAGCGCCGTGTCGTGCCGGTCGCGCGGCACGAAGACGAGGCACGAGATGAAGCGCTCGAAGGCGTCCTGGCGCACGAAGAGCGCCGTGCGGTGGCGCTCCTGCAGATGCAGGATGCCGAGGCTGGTGCTGAAGAGCTCGTCGTCGTTGACCTGGAACAGCTCGTCGCGCGGGAAGGTCTCCAGGATGTGCAGCAGCGCCTTGCCGTCATGGCTGCCCATCTCGAAGCCGGCGCGCTCGACCATGCGCTCGATCTTGGTGCGCAGGACCGGGATGAAGCGCGGGCTGCGGCTGTAGACCGTGGAGGTGAAGAGCCCGACGAAGAGCCGCTCGCGCGCGACCTCGCCCGATTTGTCGAATTCCTTGAGGCCGATCGCATCCAGATGGACGCCGCGATGCACCGTGGAGCGCATGTTGGCCTTGTTGACGATCAGGAGCTGCTTGCGTTCCAGGAAGTCACGAACGTGCTGCGGCAGATCGGCGAGGCGGCGCACGCCCTCGAAGACGTGCACGTCGGGGTCGCGCAGAAGACCCAGGCCCGAGCCGTCGACGACCCCCATGAAACTGTCCTTGCCCTTCTTCGACACCTCGTATTCGCGGTAGCCCAGGAAGGTGAAGTGGTCTTCGTCGAGCCAGTCGAGAAAGGCGGTGATCTCCTCCTTCGCCTTGTCGTCGATGAATTTGGGCGCGTGGTCGAGCGCTTTTTGCGCCTCCTTCACCTTCGCGCGGATCGGCTGCCAGTCGGCCACCGCCATGCGTACATCGCCCAGCACCTTGTGCAGCGCCTGCTCGATCTCCGCCAGGCCGCGCTTGCCGGTCTGCTCGTCGATCTGGATGTGCATGAAGGATTCGGCCGCGGCGCCGTTCTTGCCGCCCTCGGCGGCGGGACGGATCTCGGTCAGACGTCCCTTGGCGTCGCGCTGCACGCGGAAGATCGGATGGATCACCAGATGGACGGTGAGCTCGAGCTTGCTGAGCTCGGCGGCGACCGAGTCGACGAGGAAGGGCATGTCGTCGTTGACGATCTCGATCACGGTGTGGACCGACTTCCAGCCGTCGTCGTCGAAATTGGGATTGAAGACGCGGATCTTCGGCTTCTCGGGCTCCCGCTCGGCGGCGAACTTCCAGAAGGCGAGGGCGGCGCCGAAGAGATCGGCCGGATCCGTGTTCGCGATATCGTCCGGCGGCACGTGGTCGTAGAAGGCGCGCACGAAGGTTTCGGTCTCGGCGGCCATCGCCTTGCCGAGCTTTTTCTGCGCAAGCCCGGCGACACGATCGATCAGATCGGCCTTCAGCACGGTTCGCGATGTTGCCATGGGTCTGCTCCTCTCCCCGAGCCTACTCGGTCGCGTCGGCCGGGGGAACGTAGGGAACCTCGCCGCGGCGGCGGTTCCGGCGTTCGCGTTCGGCGGCGAGGTCTTCGGGTGGGAAACAATGGTTGCCGGAGCTCGACGTTTCGGCCACCCGGCCGTCGCCGCTCAAATGAAAATTGGTCAGGCACCACCACACGACCTCCCGGCCGCTGGACAGCGATTCGAAGATCACCTCGCGGTAGATATATTGCACGGTCTGGCGCCCCCGATGGTCGTTGTAGCGGTAATCGGGCTCGCCCCAATCGGCGCGCAAATTCGCAAGATTCTTTCCCTGCCAGCGCATCAGATATTCACCATAGTCGGGGACCGCCGCGCAGCCCACAGCCGAGCCGGCCAACAGGGCGCCCAAGGCCAGGCTTGCGCCCGCGGGCCCCGAAGCCCGCATACATCCTGATGTTTCGCGCCGCATGGCCCGAACTCCCCCCGGATCCGGCGGTCCGAACGCCGCCGTTCGTCAACGCGTTGGAGCGTCCTTCATGCCTAACATGGTTAAGAACATGATCAACCAATTGTTAATATTTTGTGATCAGAATGACGATTACAGACCTCCCCCCTCCCCAGCCCATTTTGGGCGGCGGCGGAGACCGGTTCCTCCCCTTCTTACCGTGTCTCCGCCGCGCTTTTTTTGCCCGATACTCAGATCGAAGCCGCCCGCCGCCTGTTGCGGGCTTTTTCATGTCGAATCGACGTTCGAGTCGTATCGTTTACTGGAGTCGAGTCTGAAGACCGCAAGACTCCGCAGGGTTGAGTGCCGTGCGAGTCCTGTCACTTATTTCAAGAAATCAAATAGAAACCCTTCACGGCGATTCCTTAACGGTATATTAACCATAGAAATTCTTCATGTTGCTTGACCCTTGCTGCCCGATTGGTGGCGAAGGGTTGAGCAAATGAAGAAGATGTGAAGCGAGGGCGTGCCCTTTGGGGGATTTCGATCCGGCGATCGTGGCGTGGTTGGCCCTGATACCGGCATGTGCATTGGCCGTCGCAGGGGGTGGGTATGCCTACGTCCTGCGCCGCCGTCTGCGCGCCGCCGAGCGGCACAGCGCGGCCAATGAGGGCCTGGCCAATGCGATGAACGCCGCGCTCAACGCGCATGCGATGGGCGTGATCGCGCTGCCGCACGGTCCCCAATCGGACGGCGCGGTGCGGACGGGGCCGGCGACCATGGTGGCGCTGCCAGGGCTGCACAAGCTCTTCGGGCTGGCCGAAGACCGGCCGCTCGGCTTCAACGACATTTCCGCGCGCTTCGCCGACGCGAGCCGCGAGGCGTTGGTCGAGGCGCTGGCCAAGCTGCGCGAGACCGGCGTCGGCTTCGACCTGGAGCTCAACGACCGGACGCGCCGGCTTGCCTGGCGTGCCGCCGGCGCGCGCACACGCATCGGCGACCGCGACGCCGACCTGCTGTGCTTCCGCGATATTCACGAGACCGCTGCCCAAGCCACGGCGCATGAGAGCGAGATCGCCAAGCTGCGCGGCATGCTCGATGCGGTGCCGGTCGCGGTGTGGCTGCGCGACGAAGACCTCAAGATCGTGGACTGCAACCGCGCCTATGTGGAGGCGGTCGAGGCCGAAAGCCGCGAGGCCGCGATCCGCGATTCGCGCGAGTTCACCGGCGGCAGCCGCGGCGGCCCCGGCGTCACGCTGGCGCGCAACGTCCAGGACACCGGCGTCTCCCAGGATATCCAGCAGCATGTCGTCGTCGACGGTGCGCGCAAGCTCTGGGAAATCCACGAGGTGCCCCTGGAGAGCGGCAGCCGGCTCGCGGGCTTTGCGCTCGATCTCACGCGCTCCGAGGACGCCGAGATCGCGCTCGAGCGCCACGTCGCGGCGCATGGCGAGGTGCTCGAGAAGCTCGCCACCGCAATCGCGATCTACGGCTCTGACCGCAAGGTCAAGTTCTTCAACCGCGCCTTCACCGATCTGTGGGGCTTCGATGCCGCGTGGCTGCGCAGCGGGCCGGAGATCGGCGAGGTGCTGGAGGTGATGCGCGAGCGCCGCCAGCTTCCCGAGACGGCCGACTTCCCTGCCTTCAAGGCCGAGCGCATCAATCACTTCACCTCGCTCCTCGAGCCGCTGGAAGAGCTGCTGCATCTGCCCAACAACACGGCGATCCGGCAGATGGTGACCCCGCATCCGCTGGGCGGGCTCCTTTACACCTATGAAGACGTGACCGACCGTTTGGCGTTGGAGCGCTCCTACAACACCCTGATCGACGTGCAGCGCGAGTCGCTGGACAACCTCGCGGAGGGCGTCGGCGTGTTCGGCGGCGATGGCCGCTTGAAGCTCTCCAATCCGGTCTTCGCCTCGCTCTGGGGGGCGAGCGAGGAGAGCCTGGACGGCGAACCGCATATCGCCGATCTGGTCGAGAACGCCCGCGCGCTCTACGAGACCAACGAGGATTGGGAGGTCGTGAAATCCCGCCTCGTGGGCATGATCACCAGCCGCGAGGAGGTCTCCGGCCGCTTCCAGCGCGCCGACGGCCGGCATCTCGAATACGCGGTGATCGCGCTGCCCGATGGCAGCGTGTTGGCGCGCT
This sequence comes from uncultured Alphaproteobacteria bacterium, assembly GCA_964494065.1. Taxonomy (GTDB): domain Bacteria; phylum Pseudomonadota; class Alphaproteobacteria; order JAPULJ01; family JAPULJ01; genus DATKZM01. The sequence goes on along the minus strand of CAZBRE010000060.1, from coordinate 13,875 downwards.
ATCTCGATGTGACTGATTCGACCCAGGTCGAGCGCGCGCTGCGCGAGCGCGCCGAGGGCCTGGAGCAGGCCGACCGTCTCAAATCCGAGTTCATCGCCAATGTGTCCTACGAGCTGCGCACGCCGCTCAACACGATCATTGGCTTCACCGAGATCCTCGACAATCAGTATTTCGGCGAATTGACGCCGCGCCAAAAGGAGTATTCGGCCGGCATCCTGGAAGCCTCACAACGCCTGCTGCTGCTGATCAACGACATTCTGGAGCTCGCCTCGATCGAGGCCGGCCGTATCGCCTTGGACATAGGTCCCGTCGACGCCAAGGCCGTGGTCGACTCGGTCTACACGATCAGCCACGAATATGCCCGCGAGCAGGAGCTCACCTTCGAGGTCGATTGCCCGGCCAATATCGGCATGCTCGAGGCCGACGAGCGGCGGCTCAAGCACGCGCTATACAACCTCGTCTCCAACGCGATCAAGTTCACGCCGTCGGGCGGCACGGTCACCTTGCGGGCGCGCCGCGACGGCCGCTTCATCGTCTTCTCGGTCACCGATACCGGCATCGGCATTCCCGAAGACGAGCGCAGCCACGTCTTCGACAAGTTCGTGCGCGGCCGCGACGCCGATGGCCGCCAGGTCGGTGTCGGCCTCGGCCTCTCGCTGGTCAAGAGCCTGGTCGAGCTGCATGGCGGCGCGGTCGCCATCGACAGCGGCGATACCGGCACCACGGTGATCTGCACGCTGCCCGACCGCGCCACCCCGGTCGAGACCACGCCCGAGGACGGATCGCCGGACGACCAGTCCGAGACGGCTTCCGAGCTGGCGCGCAAGAGCGCCTGAGGCCGGCGATTACGTTTTAGTGACATTCATCGATCATCATCAATTCGTCACCCCCGCGAAAGCGGGGGTCCATGGATGGGATATGTCCGGCGTCGCCATGGATTCCCGCTTTCGCGGGAATGACGGCAAGGAGACGAAGACGGCCTCATTGGCTTGCCTTGCGATGCCGGTGGCCACTGATACATTTGCGCGATGATCGAACAGCCGCTAAGCGCCGGAGCCGCAGCGATTTCCACACCGAT